>JAZMZV010000231.1:0-1551 GCA_045586185.1 Thermoguttaceae bacterium
TCAGCGTGCTTCCGTTCGTGTCGTTCACGTTCTTGACGTTCCAGTCGGCCGTGTTGGAGATATTCAGCGCGGTCTTCGTCAAATTCAGCGTTTCCGGAAGCGTTCCGCCGGAGTAGTTGAGCGTCTTGCCGGAGTAGTTGAGCGTCTTGTCTTCCGTAGTGATCGTTCCGCCGGACATATTCAGTGTTCCGCTGCTCGTGAACGTTCCGGTATCGATCGTTCCGCCGGACATATTCAGCGTTCCGTTGTTCTTGACCGTTTCTGCGTTGATCACACCGCCGGTAATCGTTGCGGTCGCGCCGTTGGTCCATTCTGTTCCAACATTCAGCGTTCCGCCGCTCATCTTCATGCTTCCTATTCCCTGTGAGTAATATGTGGCAATATTCAGAGTCGCTTTATCACTGATCTCAACGGTAGAATTGGCATTTCCGCCGCTCACCGCGAAGTATCCCCCCTGCTTGCTGGAGTCCGCATTTCCCACAATAGTCAGAGTACTGTTTCCTTTGAGCAGAAGATGGCCTTCGCGAGCATGTCGATTGTCTTTGTCCTTATCATAATCACCGCCAATGACCAGATAATTGTTGGCCTGATTATTATTGACGAACATTTTTGCATTTCCATCAAGGATAAGCGTCCCGGAAGATGAACTGTAACGTCCAAGCGACACGACGCCGTCCACATTGACAGTGGAATCTCCGTCAACAGTCATGACACCGACACAGTGACCGCGAAATTCTGCGTCTTTGCCTACTGTACCGGAATATTCATTCCAGTTGTTGCCGATGTGGAGGTGCAGGGCGTTCAGCTTTGAGTCTGTTACGTGCATATTCGCCGTACCACGATAACCGACGATGACTTCATAATTCGTGTCAAGCGTTGCGCCGTTTTTCAGAATGAGGTTGGCGGTGCTGTCTTTATCATGCGAGATCCAAATATTCGGTCACTCATTAGACCAGTCCGAACCAAATTTGCCATCCGGATCCATTTTCAGCGTTCCGCCGTCGATGACGAGGGAGGAGACCTGGCCTGCGGCAGTTCCGAGCGAGATCTGATTGTAGACGTTTGCCGTTCCTTTGACAGTCAGCGTGCCGTTCTGGACAACAAGTCCGGAAGTTGTTGTGTAGGAATCATTGGGAACGACGTCAACGCCGGCACCTTTGTAATCGTAGGTATCGCCAGAGGCGATCGTTACGTCAGAGTTAATGTACTGCGCGTCCGTGAATTCTTTCGTTTCCGCATTCACCGGAGCAGAAAGTGCAAGGGCCATCAGCGCGGAGGCGGTGAGTGTGATCTTGCCTGTTTTGGCGAATGTTTCCAATGCACGGCGAAGTGTGTTCGTGTTTGTTTTCATGATTTTACCTCATTTAATGAAACATTTGAAGATCCCGGATGTCTGACTTGTTTTCGTTTCACCAATCAAAATAGTAAAACGAAATACACCGGTACTGAGGATAAAATCGAGAATTTTTGGGGATATTATGAAAAAATTTACCTATGTCATCAATCTCCCCCCCCCCCCGCAATTTAACATTTCAGAAAAGTTTACTTTTT
>JAZMZV010000232.1:0-1906 GCA_045586185.1 Thermoguttaceae bacterium
AAACGTCGAGTCCAACGACAAAACTGAAAAATCGGCGCCGATAAGTTCTTCCTTTTGAAGAACTTCCAATACCTGCGACAAAACGCCGTTTTCAGCCTGACGTCGAAAGCGACGATAGACCGTGTTCCAATGCCCGTAGCGACGAGGCAGAGCGCGCCATTTGCAACCGTTTTCGGCAACGTAAAGCATTGCGTTCAAAACCTTTAAATGTTCAATAACAAAGTTGCCGCGCGGTTTCGGCAAAAGCGGCTCGATTTTTTTGTATTGTTTTTTAGTAATCTTTATGCGCGCATTATACCGTATTCGCAACGGTTGCGCAAGGGTGGGGCTATATTATAACAACACACCCTAAAACGCAACTTGGAATTCTCGATCCGAAAGAATTTGGCGGCAAGGATTTACCGAAATTTGGGATTTGCGAGATTTGACAATGGCAAACGCGAAAAAATGTTACGCTTGCGGACGCGAAGCCTTGCAAAAGAACGAGTTAGGCCTTAATAAAAAATTGATCGATCCGAAAACGAAAACGTTTTACTGTTTCGACTGCCTCGCCGAATATTTGGAGGTCGACGCCGAATTTTTGCGGGAAAAGGTTGAAGAATTCAAGGCGCAAGGCTGTGTTTTTTTGAAAGCGACAGGAAGGGAAAACGATGATTTACGCGGATAACGCCGCGACTACGAAACCGTCGGAAACGGCGTTAAATCAAGCGCTTCCGTTTTGGCGCGAAGCGTACGGCAACGCGTCGAGTCGGCATTCGCTGGGTACGAGGCGCGCCGAGCGGGGGAGAAGGCGCGTCGCGACGTCGCCGAAGCGTTGGGAGCGGAAAGCGACGAAATCTTTTTTAGATCCGGCGGCTTGGAGGGAAACGCGCTCGTTTGGGGGGGGGGCGGTTGGGGAAGCGGCGACTTCGGCGTTTGAACACGAATCGGTTTTCGTGTCGTGTCGGGCGTTCGCAAGTCGCGGCGGAAGCGTTGTTTACATTTCTGTCGAGCGCGACGGCGTAGTATCGCTCGAAACGGTGAAGCGAATCTTGCGACCGACGACGCGTTTCGTTTCGATAATGGCCGTTAACAACGAAATCGGAACGATTCAACCGATCGCGGAAATCGGGCGTTTTTTGCGAAGCCGAGGTGTTTTGTTACATACTGACACGTTGCAGGCCGTCGGACGAATTCCAATCGACGTTAAATCGTTAAACGTCGATTTCTTAACGACTTCCGCGCTACATTCGCTTCCTCGACAGAATGATGGAGGCGGGTGTTGTCAGAGTTTCATCCAATGAAATCGGTGCGCAGATGGGTCTGACCGCCTCTCAGATTCGTCAAGACTTCAACTGTTTCGGCGGCTTCGGTCAGCAGGGCTACGGTTACAATGTTCCCAAGCTGCGCGACCAGCTGGCGGAAATCCTCGGTATGCACCAGACCAACACCGCAGTCATCGTCGGTGCGGGCCACTTTGCCCATGCACTTTTGCACAACTTCAAGTTCGGCAACTGCGGCGTTCAGCTGCTCGCAGCATTTGATATTTTGCCCACCGTTGTCGGTACCAGCATCGCGGGAGTTCCCATTCGCCATATCGATACTCTCGAAGACTACATTCAGAAGCATGAGGTTGACATCGTCATTCTCACCCTGCCCAGCAACAAGGCAGAGGAGATGGCAAAGCGTGCCGCCAATGCCGGCGTGCGCGGCATCTGGAACCTCACCAATGAGGCACTTCCTCCCATGCCCAACGGAGTGTTGACGGAGAGCATGCACCTTTCCGACAGCCTTCTCACACTCAACTATTACCTTTCGGACGCCTCGGAAAGCGAGAACACAGAGGAGAACTGACCTTGAAAAAATTCGTTGCGTTACTCCTTGTCATAGTGCTGCTCAGCGGAATGACCACGGCACTTGCGGGAAA
>JAZMZV010000233.1:0-72350 GCA_045586185.1 Thermoguttaceae bacterium
CCACTCGATATGCGCCAATTGCCTGGCTAGGTTTGCAAACCCATTCGCTGCCGGGACGAAATCTTACTGCATGAGGAGCGGTCGGCTCTTTGAGACCGTCAAAGAGAGACAGAAGCGTCCCCTCAGACGGCTTTTCCATGAACGGGAAGAACTGTTCAATGGGCTGAGTAACCAGTTTTTCCCATTCCTTGGCGCGCTGGTCAGCAAGAGCGCCGGTTAGCTGCTGGATGTCCTTCGCGTTTTCCAGCCGCTTTCTCCACTGGTCGAGAACGGGTTCGACGTCTTTGAGTTCCGCAAGTTCCGCAGAAAGCGTTTCAATTTGCTTTGTAACGGTTTCCTGAACGCGGTTGAGATACACGTTCGCCGCCAGTTCGCCTTTTTCGGAATAGAGTTCAACCGCTTTTTGTTCAAAGTTGTTGAATTCGTAGTACGGATAGTCAAGAGTCGCCTGTTTTCGTGCGAACTTCAAACTGGTCTGAATCGGCTCGATAAACAGATATTCCAGCCGATCTTTTTCCATAGCGGTTTCTTCCGGCGCGGATTGAGCCAGCTGAGCCGCCAGCGCGTCGAGTTTATCGAGCAATTCCAGAGCCTTGGCGCGATTCTCCGGCGACTTCAAACGCACCAGCCCGTTGTCGGGCGTTCGATAAACCCAGTTTTTGGGGAGAAGATAAAGCGCTTTGAGTTCCGTCCAGAGCGCGTCGAACTGGCGAATCGTCTCCACCTGTGACGGTCCCCAGACGTAGTCGTAGATGGCGGTCTGCATTTTCTCCCAGTCGCAGTTTTCCGGATTCCACGCCCACATGCCGAACATGACGACGCTGTATTCGCTTGACCAGCCGCCGCAAACCGCCCAAATGTTGACCCGGTCTGTATACTCAGCCGCGTCGCGAATCTTGTCGAATTCCGGATAGCCCCAGCCGGGGGTGATGGGCTGAAGGTTCATGTAGCTCGGGCGCCCGTCTTTGCGCTGCGTCGTGAGGATGGAGGAGGAGTGAATAAACCCGGCTTTCGGGTCTGGATAGCTCGTTTCGCAGAAGTTGTACCACCAGGCGGGCTTGCTTTTCAGCCCTATTTTTTGCGCCATATCGTTGTCCGCCTTGCAGGGAACGCGGGTGAAAATCCAGCTGGCTTCGTTGAACGTTTCGATTTTCGCCATCTGATGGTTGAGCGGCATGTCGATTTTTTGATATTCCCGTCCGCCGGGGGTGAACATGGCGTCCTTCCCCGTCTTCCCGACTTTTCTCATATACTCAGCAACGTACTGAGCCAGCTTGACCGGGTTCTGCCCGCCGCCGGTGTCGTCCATGGAAATCCAGATTCCGTCACAGCCAAGGCGAAGAAGGTCGTCAAACGTCTGCGTCAGTTTGGGATACTCGTTTTCTTTGATGTTGCACGACACGACCCCGTAAACGTACAGCGCGCGTTTGTGGAACTCGTCAATACAGCGGCGCGCCAGCGCTTCGTCAATCGGCTTGCCCGGCGGACAGCCCATCGAGGACTTGCGAGCGTCCATGGTCAGCGTCGCCGGCTGGTTGGGGTTGTCACGGTAATCGACGAAGTTGATTCGACCGTGAATGTACGTGTCCAGCTGTCCTTTCCAAAGCTGATGAGCCATGACGGAATGAGGACGTCCGCGCCACGGAATCGACGGCCAGTCGACCACGTCGGCGACGGTTATGAGCGCTGCGCCGGACTTGTCCTTTGCAATCAGATTGAATAGAGCCTCACAGCCGTAAATCAAGCCGATTTCGTCCGCGCCGGAAATGGCAACCACGTTGACCTCGCCGTCTTTTTTAAACTGAATGGAAAATCCGTTGAACTTGCTTTTGCCGTCGACCGTAACCGCAGACGGGTTGACGGACAAGACGAACTTCTGCGTTACGGACTCGGAAAGAGCCGCGTTGGAATCCGCTATCGGGATTTCGACCTTGAACCGGTTTCGAATCAGCGACTGCAGCCGCTCGGCTGCGTACCGATTGGGAGTCGTCGGAGAATCCGGCAAAACAATTGCCGCCGTCTGAGCCGTTCCCAGCGGAATCTTCTCTCCCGTCGCGTAATACGAACGAGGAATCGGGTATATCGGGCAGGAATCGCCGCTTTGCGCTATCGCGTCAAGCGAAACAATCCCCGCAAGGAGAAGGGCAAATAGCCATCTAAACAAACTCTTGGTTATCATGAACGTCCTTTCTGAATAAATTGTATTGAATTTGAGCTTATCGAGAACGATACGCTCCCGAGCAATACTTGATATTATACAATAATTAAAATTGAAATGGAACCGGGGGAGGAATGCAGAATTTAATAGAAGGCGGTTAATAGAACCCCTGTTAAAAACTCACGCGAAGTTCGCAAAGTTCGCTAAGTTTTAAAAACTTTGCGTTCTTTGCTGCTTAAAATCTTGGGCGGACATCGTCCGCCTTGAAAAATCTTTAAAGGAGAAAATATACTGTTCGTTCCGGACGCGTCTGTCCAAGAGAGGCGGTTACTGCTTAATCCATCTCTGAGTTATTGTCAGAACTTCTTCTGCCCGGGCGAGAGAAAACAGACCTTTTTCGCGAACTCCAGATTGCATATCGATGTAAATTGGATGTCCGTTTGTAACGCGGGCAATAGCTGACAGACTCTCTTCGAGCGTTTCCGGTTTCAGACCGCCGGCGTAGCCGCAGTATTTGCCTTCCGGAGGAAGCCATTCGCGCACTACTCCCTGACCGTTGGAACGGTCGTGAAGAAAAACCGTATCAAAATCTTTGTCGCAAAGCATCTTGTAAATCGCTTTGTTTTCTTCTTTCCCGTTGTACTGGATAATAATCTGCGGCGAGCAGGGAAGTTTCCAAAGTTTTTCCGGCAAGGAGTCCCAATAGTCAGTGAGATGTTCAAAAATCGCGTTGAGCTGCATTCGCTGGAAATGAGGAAGAAACTCCAATATCGGTTTAAAATCTGGATAAAATTGTTCCTCGCGAATCAGTCCTTTAACTGACAATTCACACAGATGAACTGAAAGCTTCAACGGACTGCCCGTTTCAGACTCAAACCGTTTCGACTCTTCAACCAGGTCGCGAATCCATTCCATTGAGGGATACCCCGCCAGCGGCTTTGTCTTGCCGCTATGCAGCACAGACCACTCGACAAACGGGTATTTACGACTCAACTCTGATAACTGTTCAGGGCGAACCGCTTCATCAACTCCAACAACTGAGACGCGATCAAGATTCAACGTGAATTCGGATTCTTCCATTCTCACAATTCCTTTTATTCCACAACAACTTCTTTTGTCTGTTCCGTTCCAGACGCGTCTGTCCAGGTCAAACGGTACATGCCTCGGAAGCCGCGAAACGTTACAGTTCCCTTGTCGTCCGCTGTGACGGTCAGGTTCGTTTTCCAGTCGTGATTGATAAGCTGGTCAAGCGCGTAATAGACGGGTTTCTTCTCGCCGTTGACGTCAAGGACGCCGGAGGTTGTCGGTTCGCCCGGCGCGCCGCCGCCGTCGATGGAGTTCCACCAGGTTATCCCCGCAACGTTGGGATACGAAAACCAGAGCCGATACAGGTTGTAGGCGACAAACGCCTGAATGTCCCGACCGTTGGCGTCGTCCGTCGGCGCCGGAACCGTTATTTCGCTGATGTGGATCGGCCGTTCCGCTTCCGCCATGCAGTCCAGAACGCTGTACATGAACGCCGGCGTATGGGAATCGGCGCCGTTGGCAATCGAGGCGACGGCTTTGGGATTAAAGAAATGTTTCTGAACGCCCATCAAATCCACTTTCGCGCCGCGGTCAACCAGATCCCGGACGATTTCGACGTATCGGCGTTTCGGCCCCCAGCTCATGTCACATTCGTTGGTGGACAGGCGGACGCTGGCGGGCAGGTACTTTTCCGCCCACTTGAAGCATTTATACGTGTAGTCGTCCGGCATGATTCCGCGGTTTGCCTGGTCGTAACATTCGTTGACGACGTCCCATTCCTGAACCCGGTCGCCATACCGCTGACACAACAATTTGATGTGTTCCTCAAAGAGCTTTTCCAGCTCCTTGCGATCTTCCGGCGCCCAGTCTGGATGTCCCCAGCGGCGCATGCCGTAAATCATCGCGTGCCCATGAACGTAAAGCCCTTTGGAGTTGAGGAAATCGACGCAGCGGTCAGTCGGAGGACGTCGCCAATGGCGTTCCTGTTTGGGGTCTTCGACGTTCGCCCAGTATTCCGGCGTGTCGTACTGGTTGCCTTCAAAGCGGACTTTGCCCTGCTCGAATTCCAGCGTCTTCCAGTAGAACGCGACTGTCCCGCTGTTCCACAAATCGCCAAACAGGCTTTTATAGGCGTTGTTCAGTTCAGGCGTGCGAAGCTGTCCGAAGACGAACATATTGCTGCCGAATCTGAACTTGTGAGAAATCTGCTCAACTTTAACCTCGGCTCCTGCTGCAGACGCCGACAATTCGACAACCGCGTCCGCCTTGCGGTTCTTTTCGATATCCGCGTCGATTTTCGCCTGAACGTCCGCGTTCCAGAACTCGAAATACTTGGGCGACATTACCGCCGCGTTCGGTTTATAAGAATCAGATGGCTCCTGCTGAGCGAACGAACTCGCGCTCAAAGCGCAAACCAGCCCGACGACTGCAATGGTCAAAATGCGATTAAAGGTTTTCAAAATAGGCGCTCCTTTCGTAAGAGGGTAATTTGTTATACGGTTTTATTATAAGAGATTGAAAAACAAATTGCAAGGGATCAGGGGGGGCAAGCTGGGAGGATTCTGGGAGACACTGGGAGAGTTCTGGGAGGCGCTGGGAAAACTTAATCCTTTCCAGCAGTTCCCAGAAGTTCCCAGCAATTCCCAGAAGCTCCCAGCTTTTTTCTACGAGGGCGGACAGGATGTCCGCGAACCAGCAGGTCGGAGTGGCTATTCTGCGAAAAAGATTTTTGGTGGCTTCCGCCGCAAAGCGCTGCTCAATGATAATTGCTAATTCTCTTAACTCTCTCCTTCACAAAATATTTTCCTTCGATATAATATAGTAATTAGTTTTAAGTGAGAAGTGGTAAGTGATAAGGACGCAAGCGCTGATCCTGCTAACCACTTTCCACTGACCACTTACCACTCCCTATTCCCCATTCCCTAAACCCTCAAATTGCCATGACAGTTCGCACTCGATTCGCTCCCAGCCCGACTGGTTATCTTCATATTGGCGGCGTCCGCACCGCTTTGTTCAACTGGCTGTTCGCCAAACACAACGGCGGTCAGTTTATTCTTCGTATTGACGACACCGACCAGCAGCGAAACGTCGAAGAGGCCCTGGAGCCGATTCTTCACGGCTTGAAATGGCTGGGAATCAACTGGGACGAAGGACCCGGCGTCGGCGGTCCGCACGCGCCGTACTATCAGTCCCAGCGATACGACAAGTATCAGGCGGTTGTCGACGAGCTTATCGCCAAAGGGTTTGCGTATCGAGACTACGCCAAGCCGGAAGAGCTTCAGGCGCAGCGCGACGAAGCCCAGAAGAAGAAAGAGACGTTTGTCTATAACCGTCAATGGATGGCGGACACCCCGGAAAAGGAAGCGCAGTTCAAGGCGGAAGGACGTCAGGGCGTCGTTCGCCTCAAGACGCCGCTGGAAGGGAAACTGGAATTGGACGACCTGATTCGCGGGCACGTCGAATTTGACTGGGCGCAGGAGCAGGACCACGTCATTCAGCGCGCCGACGGCTCGTTCATTTACCATCTGGCGAACATCGTCGACGACCACGATTTTGAAATCACCCACGTTATCCGGGCGGAAGAGCACCTGTCCAACACGCCGCGTCAGGTTTTCATGATTGACGCCTTGGGCTGGGAACGTCCGCAGTACGCTCACCTGCCGTTTGTCGCTGAGCCGGGCAGCAAGACGAAGCTCTCCAAGCGCAAGCTGGACAAGTACATGAAAAACAAGGACTTCTCCGGACTGGTCAATCACGGCTTGGAACTGGCGAAGAAGATGGGATTGGAAGTCTCCGCCGACACGTTCAACCCGGTTATTACCGACTTCTTCGAACAGCAAGGGTATCTGCCTGAAGCGATTGTCAACTACCTGGCGTTGCTGGGCTGGTCTTTGGACGACCATACCGAAGACTTTACTCCGGAAGAACTTATCGCAAACTTCACTCTGGAACGAGTTGTTAAGGGAGCGGCGAGTTTCGACTGCGCCAAACTGCTCTCGTTTGAACATCGATACATGGACAGACAGACGGTCGAACGCAAGACGGAACTGTGTCTGCCGTTTGCCGTTAAGGCGGGCTGGGTTGCCAACGACGACGCAGGCAAGGCGAAAGTCGCCAAAGTCGTAGCCGGCGCCAGCGAACGAATTAAAATGGCGGCGGACATCCTCAACTTTGAAGAGTTCTTCCTGTCTGACGACGCCCTGCCCTACGTTCAGAAAGACGTCGATAAACGTCTGAAAAAAGAGGGCGCTCAGGCTCTGCTGAAAAAGTTTGCTGATGAAGTTCTTGCCCCGGCGGAAGTTTGGGAAGCCGCGCCGCTGGAAGAGGCGATGAAAGTCTGGCTGGAAACCAACGGAATCGGAATCGGCGAGATCATTCACGCCCTGCGAGTTGCCACGACCGGCAAGAGCGTCGGTATCGGCATGTTTGAAGCCCTGGAAATCCTCGGCAAAGAATCGACCCTCGCCCGAATCGAAAAAGCCTTGACGCTGTAAACGATTCCCATCGAAACCACAAAACTATAAAAGACGAGCAAGTTGTTCAATCAGTTTGCTCGTTTTTTCTGCTTTCCCTGTCTATTTGTCTGTTTTTTCTGTCTATTTCTCGTCAAAAATGCTCAAAATTATACTCTTTTTTAAAAAATTCTTGATATATAGTATAGCAAATTCTGTTTTCATGTTATAATATGGATAACGTGTAAGTTTGTTTTATAATGATGGACACAGCTTTAGCTGTAATAACCTTTTACAAATATCATCATGAAAACCACTCGAGATTTTTTGGCAAACCAAACAATTTGGAGCATCGCAATCGCAATCGCAGCGTTTGGATTTTTCGCTTCGACCGCTCAGGCGGATCCGGTTTTGTACGGATACTGGACGTTCGACTCCGACACGGTTGAAGGTGGGACGATTAAAGAATCCTCCGGCTATCAGGCGGAAGGCGTTCACGACGGAACTCTGGTTGGCTCAGGGATTACATTCCAGCCTGTTGCTGGAGAACCCGGCAACCATCTGAATTCTGGAAACTACATTTCCTTTACTTCTGATTCCTACGCGTATATCAATAATTCGAGAGAATCTGACAGCAATTACAAAAACACCTACGATCCTACTGGAAAAAACTTTACAGTTTCCGCCTGGGTTAAAGGTTTGCCAGACGGCAACTGGGAACCGTTCATTGCGAAAAACGGCGAAGGCGGATACGGCTGGCAGCTTCGACGACGCGAAACCGGCAACACGCCCACGTTTACGTATAGAATTTCCGGCGGCGACGACGATCCAGCCGTCAACATTCCTGGGGTTAATGCTGCTTTAGACGACGGCAATTGGCACAACCTCATTGCCGTTTACGGCGGAACGTATCGCGAACTATACATGGACGGTCAGCTTGTAACGCGCATTGTCGATACCAGAACGTCTGCCGGCGGGCAGGGCGAACCCGTGGTTTTTAGCGGTCGATATACAGGCGGAGCTTATACCGGTTTTGCCAACATTTCGCTTGACGACGTCGCTTTTTATGACGGCGCGCTGCGAAATAATCAGATTACGTACCTTAACAATGGCGGAGATCCAACCAAGCTGGTAGCGGCTGAAGGGAAAACCATCAAGATAAGCATGGCAAACGGCAATACGTATGACAATTACACAACTCTTACTCGTTCCGGTAAAACCGCTCATTCGTGGCTGGACGGCGAAGCGATTTTCTATGGCTCTTCTGGATATTTGCAAACCAACCTTCCTGTTGGTTCTGCCGGGCTTAACGGGTCGTTTACCGTTTCTGCCTGGATAAATATGGACGACATTAATGGCGACCAGGCAATTATGGGCAATACTACATGGGGAACGAACAATCAGTCGTTACATCTTGTAGTCGCTAACGGCAAGCCGGTATTGGGCTTGTATAACAATGACTTAACAGCCAATCAAACCCTTGAACCGAATCAATGGTATTATCTTACATTCCAGTATGATGCAGACGCTCAGAGTCAGAGAATCTTCCTTAATGGAGAGCAAATCGCAGAGCGTACAGGCGCATCAGCGTTTGCTGGCGGCAAGACGTTGGAAATCGGCAGAATGAAAGAAACCGGCAACTCCTATTTCAGAGGGAGAATGAAGGACATTGCCATTACAGACGCAGCGTTGTCAGCCTCGGAAATTCAATCCATGATGAACGCCGATCGCGGTTCAATTCGCATTGAAGACTTTTCGTTGGGTAAAAACACCGACGAATGGTACTCCGGCGGCGGATCAACTTTTGGCGTTCTGTATTCTTACGAAGGGAAAAACAGCTTGCATACCTATTATGGCTCCAGTCAGGACGGGACGGCGGCTAATGTTTATGGTCAAGGAAACAGCGATGCCAATACAACAGTTCTGTGGGGACCTCAATTTACGGTTGCTGATAATCTGCCAGACGACGCTGTAATTACGTATGCCGTAGCCGGATCTCCAAATGCATTAACTCTCGATAGCCGCAGTTCCGGAGGAGCGGGCGTTGCTCTGTGGGATTTGACAACAGGCGATTTCGTCCGAGATTCCAGCGGAGCCATTATTTCCGGACATGGAAACGGTACGGCAACATGGCTTGAAAATTCATTTTCTCTCAAAGGGTTAGAAGGACACAACTTGATGCTTGTCGCTGCCGATCGACACACCAGCTCTTGGGGTTGGATTGCTGTTACAGACATAACTGCAGACATAACGCAGGTTAGCCCAATTGCCAATGCGGCGCAGCATCATCTGGTTCTCAACGATTTCAACTTCGACAACGCCGGCGATTTCAACGGCATGTACGAAATTGACAGCGCAGGGAATAAACTCGATACAATTACCAATTTCCAAAACGGACATTTAGGTCCTAGTACGAGAATTAGTTTTTACGTTGATGAATCCGGTTTAGCGGATGGAAAAGGGTTTCTCAGTTCTTCGGATTCCAGTGATAGCGAACCGGCTACTGGTCGTTTGCGTTCGGATCCGTTCCTTGTTCAAGGAGACATTTTAGAATTTCTCATCTCCGGCGGAAGCGCTGATTTGCATTTCGATTTAATTGACGCTGATTCAGGGGACGTTTACTTCACCACAACTGGCGAGAACTACAACGGATTCCGCTATGATTTTTGGAACTTGAAAGACATTCAAGACAAGTCTGTTTATATTCAGGTAACAGATGCCAAAACCGCCAGCTGGGCGCACCTGGAACTCGACCAGATTCGTCAGATTAAATTTGCCCCGACGAAAGCTGAAGTTAAGGCGTCGGCAAACGTTGCAAAATCAGCGAATTTGGACTACGATCCAGAATTGCCCGGCTTGAATGCAGAATCCTACGACTTAACCGATACCGGCATTTCTTCTCTTGACGAGTTGGCTGCCTACATCACCGGCGCTGAACCGACAAATCAGTACTATCGTCAGAGTCTCGGAGGATTTAGCGCTGGCAAAGGCGTTGGCGTCGACGTTTTCTCAACGCTTAACGTTGATTCCTCTGGACAGTACACGCTGGCAATCTCCAACGACGAATCGTACAGACTCATGCTCAACGGCGAGACGTTTTTTGAATCCGAAGGATCCGACGGTCTGGAATTCATTCCGCTGACGTTAAGTGAAATTGGTCAGTACGCTCTGGAAATGCTCTATCTGGACAACTCCGGCAAAGGCGTTTCCCTTTATATGGCAGAGGGAGCGTTCGACAGCTGGAACAGCGAATTCTCGTTGCTGACCGGGTTGACCGACGGCTACTTAAATTCGTTTGCCAGCTATTACGTTGAAGACCCATCAGTTCCTGAACCGTCCACGTGGGCGTTGCTCGTTCTCGGCGCGGCTGGAATGTTGTACTGCCGCAAACGAAAGTAAGCGATAGTTACGCTTAAGATTTTTTTGGAGTGCGACGGCTTGCCGTCGCTTTTCCATTATATACGTTGAGAGATTCCAAAAAAGCGTTTTGCGCCAATAACGCTTTTTCCCTCTTACGTTAGATGTTTATTACCATCAGATCAAAGCGCCCCTTCTCTTGCATTTATCATTTTACCCATCTTAATAGTATTTACATTTTCACTAGATAAAAATTGCCCATATTCTCTGAAAATTTTCGAGAATTTTTTCTTTGCTCTGCGAAAAAATCGGATTTTATGATATAATGTATAAATAATAACCGTGTACATATAGATACATATCATCATAAAAACAGTGTATAAATTTGACCTAAATTATTCATTGCATTATAAACCGGTTTATACGAATCAAAATGAAACTTACACACACAATCAATGGCGCTGCGTTATTCGGCATTTTTGCGGCTGCAATCATGACGTTTGGAATCTTCGCGTCAACAGCGCAGGCGGATCCCGTTTTGCAAGGGTACTGGACATTCGACTCCGACACGGTCGGCAGCGGAATTATCGTGGAATCCTCCGGCTATCAGGCGGCGGGAACGCACGACGGTTTGATTAAGGGAACCGGGGTTACATATAAAGCTGTTTCAGGGGAAGCGGGAAACCATCTTTCTTCCGGGAATTACATTACCTTTTCTGGCAATACGTATGCTGTTATTCAAAACTCTTCCACAAAAGCAGCTTTGGATAGCCCGTCTTACCTGACCAGTTACGACTTTCATGGCGGCGCCTTTACGATTTCCGCCTGGGTTAAGGGGTTGCCTGACGGCAACTGGGAACCGTACATTTCCAAATACGGCGAGAACAGCTACGGATACCAGCTTCGACGCCAGAGTTCAAACACATACCCGACGTTTACGTATCGTCGATCAGACGGCGATGACGACCCAGCCCCCAATATTGCCGGAGCTTATACGAATTTAAATGACAGCCAATGGCATCATCTCGTTGGCGTCTTTGGAGGAACGTACCGCGAATTGTACATGGACGGTCAGCTTATAACGCGCATTACAGATTCAGCCGCTTCAGCCGGCGGCGAAGGCGAACCGTTGGTTTTCAGCGGTCGTTATAACGCTAAAAGCGGAGCGTACGAGTCGTTTGCCAACATCTCTCTGGACGACGTTGCGATTTACTCCGGCGCGTTGCGGAACAATCAAATCACGTACCTCAACAACGGCGGCGATCCAACTAATCTCGTAGCCGCAGAGAAAAGTACTATTAATATCAGCATGACTTCCGGAAAGGGCGACAAGTCTACACAGCTCAGCTTTTCCGGCAAAACGTTTCATTCCTGGCTTGACGGCGAGGCGATTTTTGACGGAGGAACAGGATATTTGAAAACCAACCTTCCCGTCGGCGCAGCTGGATTTAACGGCTCGTTCACAGCGTCCGCCTGGGTTTACATGAATGACGTCAGCGGCGATCAGGCAATCTTCGGCAACTCAACGCAGGCAAACAGCACAGGCTTGCATTTGATGGTCAGAAGCGGTCAGCCGCACCTGGGATTCTATGGCGACGATCTGCGCGCCAGCCAAACTCTGGAAGCAAACCAGTGGTATTATCTCACATTCCAATACGACGCAGCTAGCAAGACGCAGAAGATTTTCCTTGACGGAGAACAAATCGCAACGAGAACCGCCAAAGCAGGTTTTTCAGGAACGAAAATGCTGGACATCGGCAAAACGTTTGACGGTTCCCCGTCTTACTTCAACGGTAAAATGAAGGGGATTTCCATTACAGACGGCGTCTTGACCCAGTCGGAAATTCAGTCACAAATGAACGCTGACCGCGGAACGGCGCGCACGGAAGATTTCTCAATGGGCAAAAACACCAACGAATGGTATTCCGGCGCCGGCTCGACCATCGGCGTTGCCTGCTCGTACCAAAACAAATACTGCCTGCACAGCTATTATAATATTAGTGACGGCACAACGTCTACAGTTTCTGCTCAAGCAGCTTCAGATGACAACACAACAGCAATCTGGGGACCTCAGTTCGCCGTTGCAGACGACATTCCTGACGACGCTGCAATTACGTTCTCTGTCGCTGGCTTCAAAACGGCGTTGAATTTCAATAACACTCGCAGCGCTGGCGGCGCCGGCGTGGCTCTGTGGGACTTGACGACAGGCGATTTCGTTCGCGACGACAGCGGAAACATCATTTCCCGGACAGGAAACAGTACCGCGACCTGGTTTGACGCCTCGCTTCCGCTCAAGGGGTTGGGAGGACACAATGTAATGGTCGTTGCCATGGACAGACAGACTGGCAGTTACGGCTGGATTGCTCTCACCGATTTAACCGCCGATATATCGCAAGTTAGCTATATCGCCGACGCAGCTCAGCATCATCTTGTTCTCAACAACTTCAACTTCGACACTGCCGGCGACTTCAACGGCATGTACGAAATTGACGCCGATGGAAACAAGCTCGATTCTGTTACACACTTTACCAACGGCTCGAGAAACGGAAGCGCTGCGACCAACTGGTTTGTTGACGAATCCGGCACGATTTCCGCTGGAACGAAGGGATTCCTCAGTTCCGGCACCGCCGCCTACGGGGAAGAGCAAACCACAGGCGTTCTTCGTTCTGACCCGTTCCTCGTTCAGGGCGACATCATGGAATTCCTCATCGCCGGCGGAAACAACAGCAGCAACAAGCACATCGATTTAATCGACGCTGATACGGAAGAAGTCTACTTCTCGGCGACGGGCAACAACACCAACAACTTCCAGTACGATTTCTGGAACTTAAAGGACATTCAAGGCAAGTCCGTTTACCTCAAAATCGTGGACGCCGACGGCGGTTCGAGCTGGAGTCACATGGAACTCGACCAGATTCGTCAAATCAAATTCGCCCCGACCGAAGCCGACGTCGCCGCCAGCGAAAAGGCGCTTAAATCTGCAAGTCTGGATTTCAACAGCGATCTGCCGGGCTTGAACATGGAAGCGTATAAGCTTGAAGGAACCGGCATCGACTCCCTGGACGCATTAGCCAACTATATTACCGGCGGCGCGGAACCTGACGAACAGTTTTATCGATTCCGTTTAAGCAACTTTAAAGCCTCCGACGAGGGCGTAGGCGTTGGCGTTGACGTCTTCTCAACGTTAAACGTCGATTCCGCCGGACAGTATACGCTGGCGGTTGCCAACGACGAGCCGTACAGAATTATGCTCAACGGCGCTGCGGTCTTTGAATCCGAGGGTTCAGACGTTCTGGAATTCATTCCGCTGACGCTGAGTGAAACAGGTCAGTACGCCCTGGAAATGCTCTATCTGGACGAATCCGGCGAAGGCGTTTCCCTTTATATGGCAGAGGGCGCGTATGACAATTGGGACAGCGCGTTTGAATTGCTTTCCGGCTTTGGCGCAGGTTACTATAACAGCTACGCCGACTACTTCGTCAGCAGCGATTACGTCCCGGAACCGTCAACGTGGGCGCTGCTTGTTCTCGGAGTTGCTGGACTGCTTTTCATCCGAAAAAAGAAGTAATCTGTTCAATAACGAAGAATTATTAAAAACAGAAAGACAAATAAAAAAACCTCTTGGGAAAACTCTCAAGAGGTTTTTTTATGGAGGATAGCGGGTTCGAACCGCTGACCTACTGGCTGCCAGCCAGTCGCTCTCCCAACTGAGCTAATCCCCCAAGGTTGGAATGCCTTTGACGTCTTGTTCAATCAAAGTGTTTATAGTATACGCAAAACAAATAAAATGTCAAGGGCGGGCAGGCTGATTTTTTAAATTTTTTCTTTTTTCTTGGAAAAAAGATTTGCAAATCAACCTTTCCGGTCTTTTCAGAACGAGGAAAATAGAGTAGTATGGGAGTATTAGGCAATAGCCGCTAGCTGCCAGCTAGAAACCTGGAGCTTAAGTTAATTTAATATTGATTAATGAATACTACCATGAGAACCATACTGTCAATCCTGTGCATCGTTTTCCTGTTGAACGTTTCTTCGGCGCAGATCGCGTCGTCCCCGGGAATTGAACCCGGCGCCGGAAATCCGGTACAAGGCTCCAGCGCTCCCACATCATTTCGAATTAATAATAAGGTCTACCTTGAAAAAGATAAAACTCCGACGTCTTCCACCATTACCATGTTTTACAAGGGTCGGGTTTACGATTTTCTGACCAATCCGGATGAGACCATTATTTACGACCCGGAAATGCAGCGTTTTCTGATTATCAGCTCTGCTACCCAAACCCAGTGCTCGATCACCGTAACCGAGATGGCGTCGTTTGAGCGGATGATGAAAGAAGCGCTCCCGAAAATCAAGGACGAATTCATTAGAACCTGTCTTGACCCGCAATTTGAAATCAAGCAGGATCCGGAAACCAACGAATGGATTTATGATTCCCCCAAATTAACGTATCGCGTTAAAACCATTCCGGAACAATACGAAGGTCAGGCGCAAGCGTATGCGGATTTCGCCAATCGATACGCCATTCTCAACGTGATTCTTTCCCCTCAAAGCATGCCGCCCCTGGCAAGAATTATCGTCAATAACGATTTGGCTAAAAAACGACTCTTGCCGGAAGAAATTCATATTACCCTGCAGCCCAAATACAAGCCGCTGTCAATGTCAAAGGGAAAAGAAACGATTCGTACATCGCACACGATAATTAAAGGGCTGGGGAACGCCGACATGAATCAGATTCGTCAGGCGGGAGAACGTTACGGACGATACAAACAGGTTTCTTTCGACCAGTACCAAAAAAAGCTCAAGGAAAAGCTGGGAGAAAAATAGCTTACCGTCCTCGTACAGAGACATCCCCCCGTTGAGATGAAAATACCGTCGGCTCGCGGTTCTGCCGTTGGATTCAACATGACGCCAATGATTGACATTGTGTTTCAGTTGATCATATTTTTTCTTGTATCCAGTCACTTGGCGCAGTCGCAGATGCAGTACGTCTTCGATTTGCCAGAGGCGAAAACCGGTCAGGAACAGCTCGAAACAACGCAGACGACGAAAATCGTTATCAACCTCCTTCCTCCAGAAGACGGGGGAACGGACTATACAATTCTTTTGGCGGGCGAACCGGTCGACATTCCAATGCTCAAAAAGAAACTGACCTATGAACGCAGCAAAAAACAACAGCTGGAAATTCATATCAGAGCGTCGCAAAAGACGCCCTATAAAGTCGTCGAGCCAATTCTGACCGCGTGCGCTCAAAGCGGCGTTTGGGACGTCCGATTTGCCGTTTACGAGAGAAATTGACAGATTGTCTTGTTATAAACGCCCCCAAAAGCCCCATTTTTTATTTTATTTGATGTATTTTATCTATTTTTTTGATTTTTACTTCAAATTTTTATGTTATTTGATTGACGTTTTTCAAATTTGGTGTATATTATAAACAAGTAAACAATAAAACTCCGTTTAGGGGAATAACAATTTTTCATATAATCATATCCTGCTTAAAAGGTTAACTATGAAAACATACAAAATTTTAGCGTTAGTCGCGTCGGCGGTCGTTTTAACCGTAAACTTTGCTTTGGCAGACAACGTATCCCTTAAAAACAATAACAACGAGTTGGTAGGTTCTGCCAGCGACATGAGTCTTTTGCCAACTTTGCATGATGGATACACCATTGTTGTCAATAATTCTTATAACGTTGATTCGTCTTTCCGAAACAATTTCCTGAATATCAATAGTAATAGCATTACTATTGAAGCAGACGCTCCTGTTACGATTCAGGGAAATGGCAATAGCGCAAACGCCACGTTGTTTTTGTATTCATCGAATCCGAACGCAGAGTCGAATATGGTTTCATTAACACTAAAAAATCTTACGATGACTCAAGGTTATGGAGCTGCCGGCGTTGCGCAGTTTTCGGGAGATTCTTATTCCATTAAGGCTACAAACGTTACGCTCAGCAATAATTCATCGTCGGAGAATGGCGGCGCGTTCAATTTTAACGGTTCTGCTGTTTTTGAAGGAGTTGGCTCCTATCTGACGTTTACCGGCAATCAATCGTATGTTAGCAGCTTCGGCGCCGAAGGCAATCCCAACGATATTTTCAGCAGCGGATCGATAACTTTTAAAGACGCTGGAACTTATATTCTCAACGGTGGAATTTCAACAACGGCTCCTTTATTTATCCAGGACGGCGTTAATGTAACCTTTGGTTCTGGAGCGGTTAACGTTACAGGAAATTTAAATATCTCCGGCGTTGACACAAAGGCAACATTTGCGTCCGGTTCAGACACCACGCTTACAGGAAAAACTACTATTAAAAATACTTCGGAAGATAATATCCGCTTTGATGGAACGCAAAGTTTCAAAGATGTAGTAGTCTCTGACGGAGGTAACGTTACTTTTGGCGGAAAGAACACCTCTACTGGAACTGTTACTATTACAGGATCCGATACGAAAGCGCATTTCGACGGCGCGCAACAGCTTTCTACAGTAAAAGTAACCAATAAAGCCGAAGCAGACATTACCCCAATCAACAAATTCACACAATCAGGAATTTATGTAGACGATTTTGGAAAATTAGAGATTAACGGCGATTTTAATGTTGACGGTCAATCAACTAAAGTAGAAGTTGGAAAGAACGGCGTTGTTGATTTGTTGTGGGCAGATCAGGAAGAAATCTTTAATAGCGATCTGATTATCAATGGTGGAGGCTCCGTCAATTTGTCTAATACGACAGGCAACTTAAACGTTACCGGTACGATTGACGGCGAAGCCAGTGGAGCTTTGAATCTGGCAATCATGAAATCGGCTATGACCGCTGACTCCGAAACAAACCTTTACGGCGTTACAGGAAACACCTTAACTGTTAAAGCATTAGGAGACGGAAACGACTATATTGATCTTCGGGCAAGCGATTTTGCTTACCATGAAGAATCCCAAATGTACGAATTAATCAACCTGACGAATGGTCAGCTGACATTGGGCGAATTTCTGCAAGCTGTTCAGTTGCCATTTTCCTGGTTCGGATCGGTTGTAAAAGACGATTATACGTTTATTGATCAGGATTTGAGCGCTGCTGGCAGTAAGTTTTATGTTTTCAAAGTTGACGGCGATAAGGTTCCTGAACCTTCAACGTGGGCTTTGCTGATTCTCGGCGTTGCGGGTTTGTATCTCGTTCGTCGTAAAAACCTCGCGAAATAATCAGCAATCCTAGATCAATTCAACTCCTTTTCCCGTGCGTTTTTAATGACGCGCGGGTTTTTTCTTATAATAAACCTCCTGGAACTAAATTTTATTATTGTTGCCAGTTCCTTTGTTAATATTCTTATTGCATAGTTTTTCGTCAACAAACTTGACCCCGTTTCTATAATTTATCAAACTTGGCGCGGTGATAAACAACGTTGACGGTCAACGCGTTTATCGAACGGCAATCAGATTTTGTACGCCGCCGCGAGTTATACGAGATCGATTGACTCCCAAATGTTTAAGTTCATGTAACATTGTCTCTCGATGAGTATAATTATTTTAGTCCTCTTTTTTACAGAAAGGTTGCTATGACTATCAATTGGAAACAAGGTCTGTTTGCTGCAGCGTTATTGCTGTCAGTTTCGTTGATGATCGTTGGATGCAGCAAGAGTAAGACCGACAAGGCCGTTGCTGACAAATCGACAGGAGAAATTATTGGCGAAGAAATCGACGTAATCGAAGTCGTTCCGGCGCAAACGCCGAATGCAAAAACCAACGGAGCTGGAGAACAGAAAGCGCCGACAACCCCGGTTCAGCCATCCAACGACGCTCCGGCAATGACGCCGCCGACCACAACGCCGACAGAAAACGCCCCGGCTCCGACGCCCACTCAAACCCCGGATTCTGCTACTGCCCCTGACTCCGCTCCCAGCAGTACAACAAGTTCTGTTACAGTTTCTACAACGTGCAGCGAAACAATGTACGCTGAAACAGAATCTGAATTGGATTTGGCAGACGTTATGGAACCGGACGCAGTTATAGAATCGGAAACTACATGCTGTCATATCAGACGCGCGTTTTGTTCGTTGTCTTGCGCGCCTTGTACAGAAGCCTGTCAACCAGCCTGTCAAGCCGCTCCGGCTTGCGCGCCTGACCCTGTTTGCGCTCCTGAACCGACCTGTGCGCCCGCTCCTGCCTGCGCGCCGGTTTGCGAGCTGCAATGCGCGTCCTGCAGACCTCAGCCAAGATTTGTCTGTCGACCCTGCCGCACGTGTTGTCGAACGGAATGTCGCTGCCTGAGAACCTGTTCTGCCTGCAGCGCCGCATGTGAACCTGCCTGCGCTCCTGCTTGCGACTCCGCCTGTTCGAGCGCAAATGCGATGCGTTCTGACAGTTGGTCAAACGAGCAAGTCGCGCCGAATGATTCCATCCGGAATTCAACGCTGCCTGAACGCCGTCACAATTACAGCAAGACGACGGAATTGACAGATTCAAAAACGGATGCATCCGTTCAAAAGGCAAAGCCTTCTGCGGCTATTGGTTCCGATTCAACCAATCCGGAAACGCCTTCTATTGTTTTGCCGGAAGCAAAATAGAAAGATTGATTATTCATAAAAAAACAGGACGAATCATTAAGATTCGTCCTGTTATTATTTGTAACGGTAGTTCATTTATTGAATCACTGGGCGGCAACAGAGCTCATGTTCTGCATGATAATCATCTGATTGTTATTGGAAAGACGATCAAACGGAATGCGCATCATCGTTCCATCGGTCTTTTCCAGGCGAACAATGCCGGAGGAAGTCTTTTCAACAAAACGGGCTTCAATGGAATACTTTCCAGTGCTGTCAGTCCAGGTCTGGAAACCAAACAGATCGTCAATGTCGTCTTCAGCAGAGGGTTCAGCCTTTTCTTCAGCTTTCGGTTCTTCGGCTTTTTCTTCAGCCGGAGCAGCGTCGTCAGCATCGTCATTGAACAGGTCGGCAGCATCGTCATCGTCAGCGGCGGGGGCGTCGTCAGCAGCGTCATCAGCCGGGGCAGCGTCGTCAGCAGCCGGAGCGTCATCGCCAAACAGATCGTCAGCGTCGTCGGCGGCGGGAGCGTCGTCAGCAGCATCGTCAGCAGCCGGGGCGTCGTCTGCGTCATCAGCAGCCGGAGCATCATCTTCAACCGGAGCAGCGTCGTCAGCAGCCGGAGCGTCGTCGCCAAACAGATCGTCAGCGTCGTCGGCAGCGGGAGCGTCGTCAGCAGCGTCATCGGCAGCAGCCGGAGCGTCATCTTCAACCGGGGCGGCGTCTTCAGCTACCGGAGCGTCATCTTCAACCGGAGCAGCGTCTTCAGCAGCCGGTTCAGCGGGGGTTTCTTCAGCCGGTTCAGCTGGTTCAGCCGGGGTTTCTTCAGCGGGAACGTCAGCCGGAAGTTCTACGTCTTCAGCGTCTTCAGCGTCAGCCGCAGTTTCAGCTGGCTGTTCAGCCGGAGTAGAGGTTTCAGCCGGTTCAGCCGGGGTTTCTTCAGCCGGTTCAGCTGGTTCAGCCGGGGTTTCTTCAGCCGGGGCTGCATCGTCAGTAAGGGGAGTGGCGTCGTCAGCAGCTGGCGCAGCGTCGTCAGCAGCCGGTTCGGCGGGGGTTTCTTCAGCCGCTTCAGCCGGTTCAGCAGGGGTTTCTTCAGCCGGAGCAGCGTCAGCCGGAGCAGCGTCGGGCGCATCGGTTGCGTTGTCAACTGCATTGGCAGCGTCATCAATGTCCGGTAAAGCGCTATTTACATTGCTTTCTTCAGCCGGAGCTGCGCCCGTTTCAGTGGGAGCGTTATCCGTTTCAGCGGGATTTGCATCCTGAGCTGCGTTGCAAGCAGAACTGCAGGCAGGAACAGTCTGGGCGGGAGCGCAAGGAGCGCAGGCGGTTTCACAGCGATAACAACGGAAATTCCATGCGGCAAACGACGTGCTCGTCGTAAACATCATGATGGAAAACAGCGCTGCATAAACGCCAATAACACGAATCGTTTTCATTACAAACTTCCTCCAAAATAATATTGGTAAAATAATTCTTATTTCCAAAGCGGACCCAACAACTTTTCCCGCTTTACATTATCATTAAGATTAATCATTTTTGCGTATTTTGCAACGGGCTAAAAAAGTTTTTTTCAAAAAAACAATAAAATTTTTTGAAGAAATGCTCTTTTATGCCAAATTTTTCCGGTATAAACAGGCGATTTTTATGATATTTAACATCGTATCCTGATTTAATTCGGAATAATCTTGCAAAACAATTTTTAATTTTATGGTTAAAAGCAGGTTATGGATACCTATTATCAACAACAAAGTTTCCCTTCTTGTATCAATTGTCTAACCTGGCCTTTTAGCCTGTATTATCTATACTGATACTTTAACACATTTTTACTAGATTGTTGATTATTTTGTAAAAAATTTTTAAAAAAGAAAAAATTTTCGTCAACGGTATCGATTGTACCGATTATGTTGCTTGATCAACGTCCTTTTCGTGACAACAAATATTTTGTCAACGCTTTGTCAAAAGGCATGTCTGTTGACAGAGGCACATAATCAATTCGCGCCTGAGAGCATTGCTGCATGTATTCTTCGCGAAATTCTTCGATCTCTTTTAGATACTCTTTTCGTACGCCGTCGGCATTCAGTCGAATAATTTCTCCTGTTTCCGGGTCAGTCATTTCGACGTCGCCGACAAAAGGAAAGTTTACTTCTGCCTGATCCATGATATGAAACAGAATGATATCGTGTCCGGCATGACGCAAGCGATAGAGAGCCTGAAGAAGTTTTTCTTTATCGGTAAGCAAATCCGAAAAAATAATCAGAAGGCTTTTATGACGCAGCATTGCCGCGGTTTGAATTAACGATTGCGCCAAATCCGTTTCGTTGTCTGGAGTTAAGCGCGTGAGCAAAGACAGTATCTGCGCCAGTTGACCGCGCTGTGAGCGCGGTTTAAGACACTGCTTGAGCTTTTCATCAAACGTAATCAGACCAACCGGGTCTTGCTGCGAAATCATCAGATATCCCAACGCCGCCGCCAGAGAAATACAGTAATCAAATTTTGTTAACGTTCCTCCGCTGGAATAGCCCATTGATTTGCTGGAATCGACAATAAGCCACCCCGTGATATTAGTTTGCGCCTCAAATTTTTTGATATAATATTTATCGGTCTTGGCGTACGCCAGCCAGTCGATATCGTCTGGGTCGTCGCCGGGCGCGTAACGTCGATGTTCGCTGAATTCTACAGAAAATCCCTGAAAAGGACTGGCGTGCAGACCCTGTAAAAATCCTTTAACGATAAATTTCGCTCGCAGATCCAAACGTTTGATCGTCTGGATAACGTCAGGTTTAAGATATTGTTCTGAATTCATTATTCTTATTTTATCCTACAGAGCATTTTTTGACAAGAGGAGTTTTGAACAGACAAAAAAGTCCGCGCATTTGCTCAATCGTTTTTTTGACAGTCTGTATTAATTATATATTGCTCTTGTACCAATCGTCATATTATGGTAAAATACCGCAGATTGACACGGATGCAATCTTTTAAAAAAACGGTTACACAAACCGTAATAAATGCTATACTAATATTATGGAATCAAATACTCAAGACTTTTCTGACGAACGGCTTTTGAATGTTGGACGCCGAATCCTGAAAGACGAGTCGACGGCGCTGACGCAAATGGCGCAGCGGCTGGACGACAGCTTTTGTCAGGCGATTTCTCTCATAGATCAATGCGTTGGCAACGTTTTGGTCTGTGGCATGGGAAAAGCGGGTCTTGTCGGTCAAAAGGTCATGGCGACAATGGGGTCGCTGGGAATAAGAAGTCATTTTTTGCATCCGGCTGAAGCAGTTCACGGCGATTTAGGACGAGTTCGTTCCGACGACTGTATGCTCATGTTTTCGCAAAGCGGCGAAACGGAAGAGATAACGCGTCTTTTACCCGCTTTGAAAGAAATGGGCGTTCCGATTATTGCCGTTACTGGCGCTGCCGACAGTACTTTAGCTCGCAGCGCTACGGTGGTGCTTGACCTCCACTCTCCTCAAGAGGCGTGTCCGATGGGCTTGGCGCCCAGCACAAGCACAACCATGATGTTGGCGCTGGGAGACGCTCTGGCTTTGACGTTAAGCGCCAAGCGGCATTTCTCGCCTGTTGATTTTGCAAAGAATCATCCTGCCGGGTCGCTGGGTAAGGCGCTGAGCAAAGTTGATTCCATTATGCGGCCTCTGGATCGCTGTCGATTGGCAAACGATTCACTGAGCATTCGTCAGGTTTTTGTCGATACGATGCTGCCGGGACGTCGAACGGGAGCGATTATGCTTGTCAACGGCGAAGGCGCGCTGACCGGCGTCTTTACAGACTCCGACCTGGCGCGATTGTTTGAACAGGGAGAAGTTCCATTGGACGAACCGATTTCTTCGTACATGACAAAGCGGCCGTGGGCTGTTCGTTCAGAGTCGATGGCGATGGACGCGATTGATTTGATGTCGGAACGAAAAATCAGCGAATTGCCGGTTATTGACCTTTCAGGGCGGCCGGTGGGGCTGGTCGACATCACAGACGTCCCCGGATTCTTCTCAAAGATGTACTGCGTCAAATCCCAAAACGTTTCAAACGTTCAGGCGCAGGATGATTCGCCAAACCTGCTTATTAAGCTTTATGTTCCGCAAAAAAAGGAATCCGCGTAACCAGACAACGCTGATTGTTTTAAGGAAATAACCCTTTTCCCGCCTGAAAGCAAATGAAAAAAGCCACCAGGATTCTGACGACAATTCTTGTATTATCCATTGTAACGGTTTTATACAGTTTTTTCATTGCGCCAATTCTTGAACCCGATTCAAAATATCAGAAGGAAGATCAGACTCGTAATGTCCCAGATCTGTCAAAGCGCCAGATTATGTCTCTGTTTCAGCCAAACGACTGGGAAAATTTCAGTTACAGGCAACTCAATTATAATAATTATCATTTCTTTATTGGAGACTATAAAGTAATAAACTCTGATACAATTCAAATCAATAAATGCACCGTTGTCATTGCCAATGCAGATAAACCGAGTAATGCGATTATAATTCGATGTTTGGGAGATATTACAATAACTCTTGAAAAGCCGGTTTCTCACGGTCTGGACGACAATCGCATTTTGAACGGCACAATAACTGATGAAATTCAGGTTATAAGCAAAGGCGACGACGAAACGCTGAGCGTGAAAACGCGCGATTTCAGTATTGATCGAGATCTCATTTCGACCAACGCCAACGTTTATTTTAAATATGGTCGAACTCAGGGCATCGGCTCGGGAATGAAGATTCAGCTTATCAATCAGGGACTGTTGGATTCGCAGAGTTACAATGGAGAGTCCGGCTTCATCTCACAAATAGTTGAAAATGTTACATTGGAAAAACTGCAGCGCCTGACAATTGTTCCTCCGACTAAAAAAGAATCGAACGGACAGAACGATAAAACCAATCTGTTAAACGCGCCAATAGAACTGCACTGCGACGGCGAGTTCTCATTTAACGCTCTGGACAAATGCGCATCTTTTGAACAAAACGTATCCCTGATTCAGATGGCTTCAAACAAAGCGCCCAACTCCATTCGCTGCCAGTTTCTGAACTTATTTTTTTCGTCAATGACCCCCAGCGATTCCGATCGGCAAAAGAACGACGAATCTTCCCAAAATGATACAGAAGCGTCTTTAGACGAGTGGAATTTACAGCTCGTAAGACTTGAAGCGTCAGGTCCGCTGGTCGTTGTTGAAGCGCCGGAATACGAAACGAAAATTCACGCGGGCAGGCTCACGGTCAATCTCTCTCCGCTCAGCTTTGAACTCGATTCCGCAAATCGCCAGTGCGAGATTCATTATAAAAACAATATTGTTTCGGCTCAAAATCTGATTTATTTCGTCGGAGAAAACGGAGCGCTGGGGACGCTGGAATGCAATTGCCCGGGCTGGATTAGTTCTCAACTGGAACAGAACGGCAAACAGATTCGCGCCAGATGGTCAGATCGCCTTCATTTGGAGCCGGATCAGAACGATCCAATGGAAAGCATCGTTTCGCTTCAGGGCGGCGCATGGCTGGAAATGGAAAACAACAAGGTGTCGGAGGCTGCGATTTCAGCTGACGACATTTTCTTCTGGCTGACCAAAAAGGCGAAGTCGTCACAATCAAACGGTTTTGAAGAAATGACGTTGTCGCGAATGCAGGCGAAAAACAACGTCATTATGAAATCAAAGCCGATTACCGCAAAGGTGAAGACCCTGCAGCTCTGGTTTGACGGTTCAGACATTCAAGAGAAAGCAGACGTAAAAAAAGCGGCGTTAGAAGCCGCAAACTCTCCGGCGTCGCAATTGGAAAATAGCGAGGACTCCTCATTCCTCATTTCGAATTCCCAATTAAACAACTCTTACGCCGTTACCGGCGATCTGCTGCAGGGAAAGATTCTTCTCGGGCAGGCGTCATTTCAAATCAGCGAATTGATTCTAAAAGACAACGTTCGAATCGTCCAAAATGGGGATGCCAACAGCAAGCTGGAAATGAGCGGTTCTCTGATTCAGGCGTTCAATATTACTCACCCATCGGCAACGGCGTCCTTAATCGGGCAGCCGGCAAAAATTCGATACAACAACGCATTATTAACCGGGACAGCTATTAATATCAACCGAGGAACAAGCCGAATCTGGATTGATTCCGGCGGCAAAGCGGAGTTTTCAGGCAGCGCGGAACAGGGCGCTGGAGACGGCAATTCATCCGTCATGGAAGCCAAGATCAACTGGACAAACAGCATGGATTTCCAAAACGATACGCTGACCTTTACAGGGTCTGTAACATTGGAACATGGCGCTCAGTTCGCCCAGTGTGATGCGTTATCTATTGTTCTGAACAAAAAGGTTGACTTCCAAAACCTCTCGTCAGAAGATCAAAAAACGCTTGACGTCCGATTCGTTGTACTCAACAATTCCGTCACGCTGGAAAACGTTACCGCAGAAAACGGCGTTACCGTTGCAATGGACTGCCTGACAGCCTCGAAGATGACGATCGACATGAAAAAACAGACGTTTGTCGCCGAAGGCCCCGGCAGCGCCTTGACGCAGCGGAAATTTGCCGGCGAAGCGCAGGAAGGCGATTCAGGAAACAGCGAGCAGAGCGCAGAGAATAGCAATACGGCGGAGGCGAATTCAATGCCGCTAGCCAATTCTCTGCTACCTTCGCCCCATTCCCTGATGAATTTGAACGTCGATTTCCAGAAACGTCTTGAAGGTTCTTTTGACACGCGATCGCTCCAGACGTTTACTTTTTCCGGGTACGTTCAGACGGTTTACTACCCAATTGATAAAATCGGAAAACGGATTAAAACCACGCGTATTTCGGATCTGCCGCCGCAGGCGTTTACGCTCAAATGCAACCAGATGGAAATTCAGGCGGAACTGGAAAGCGTTAAGCAAGAGTTGGCAGGCGGCAGCGAAGGATCTGCAAAGCAGTCAACGGGAGCGGATGCTGAATCACACTCGAACGCTCGGATGCGCAATTCCAGTTTTATCGCTTCCGGCGGCGTTAAGTTAGAGGGCTTGAATTACAATGCAGACGCTGATAGAATTACCTTTGAAGGAAAAAGAGGAATGATGACCCTCGAGGGCGCCGATTCAAAACCCGTCAAACTGTTTTACCAAAAAGTTCTTGGCGGCCGTTACAATCAGGCTACAAGCTCCACCATTTATTACAACACGCAAACAGGCGCCGTTAAAGGCGAAGGCATCCAGGATTTTTCTCTCTTCCTCTCGCCAAAACAATAAATTTATGGGAAGTCCGCGCATTCTCTAAATATTTGAATACAATTAATAATTATGTTGGACAACGATAGACTTGACGAGGAAGGGTTTTTGCCGGAGGATTCGCAATTGTCGGGCATTCCGGATACAGATACTCTTCAGCCGGGAGAAACGGCGGTTTTTACTGTTGACGATCAGTCGTCGGGAATGCGTCTGGACGCCTGGCTGGCGAGTCTTTTGCCGCGATACAGCCGCGTTACTCTTCGTCAGGCGATTTCCTCTGGCGGAGCCGTTATTGACGACAAGCCGGGGCTTGCCAAGCCCGCGTTTAGAATTAAGCCGGGGCAAAAGATAGCTTTAACTCTGCCGGAGTTGCCCCGCTCTGCTCCCGTTCCGGAAGAAATTCCGCTGGATATTCTCTACGAGGACGATTCGCTGGCGGTTATCAACAAGCCGGCTGGAATGGTCGTTCATCCGTCGCGGGGACATTGGGCGGGAACGCTCGTCGGGGCTTTGGCGTTTCATTTTCAGAATAATCTGTCCCAGGTTCGAGGCGCAGCCCGACCGGGCGTCGTTCACCGTCTTGACCGAGACACGTCGGGCGTTATTATCATCGCAAAGACGGATTTCGCCCACATGAAGCTGGCGGAGCAATTTGCTCAGCGGGAGATTCACAAAGAGTACGTTGCGATCTGTTCCGGCGCGCCGCCGCGGGATCGGGACGTTATCGACGCCCCTATCGGTCCGCATCCGCATCAGTCCGAAAAAATGGCGATTCGTTTTGAATGCGCAGACGCCAAGCCCGCTCAAACGTTTTACGAGGTTTTGCGTCGATACAAAGGATTTACGTATATCAAAGCCATGCCAAAAACCGGGCGGACGCACCAGATTCGCATCCATTTTATGCATGCGGGGTTCCCGATTTTGTGCGATCGTCTTTACGGCGGCAGAGCTGAGATTGGCGAAGACGTTATAGGCAATAGACAAGAGACAGTAGGCAGTAGTAAAGATTCTCCTGCGGTCTCCCCTGTTCTTGCCAGACAAGCGCTGCACGCCAGGCGCATTCAGTTTCATCATCCGGAAACCGGTCAGCCGATGGACGTTTCCGCCCCGCTGCCGGACGATTTCAAAGCGACGCTTGAACTACTTGAGAAGTATCGGCGTATTGATAATTAGCTACTAGCCGCTAGCCCCTAGCTGTTAGCTTTGGGACTTGTAGTTCTTAGCTTTAGCGTTTAAAGCCGGAGCTAAATTTGAAAAGCTAGAAGCTAGCAGCTAAAAGCTAATAGCTAATTCTTCAAACAACTCCCCATCATGAAACACTCCCTAATCATAATCGTTCTGCTTCTTTCCTCGACTGTTCTGGCGCAGGACTGGTCGGCGCAATTGCAGTCGCCGATTCCCGCTCTGAGAGACAAGGCGGAAAAACAGCTTATCGAAATGGGACCGAACTCCGGCGTCGTTTTGCCAGACGCAAATCAACCGGGGCTTCCCGCCGACGTCAAGCGTCGAATTGACCGAATTCGCAGAGCATGGGACGAACGAAGCGCGGTGGCGTTTTTAGAGCCGTCGTCGGTTGACAATCTCCCGACCAGTTCGCTTCGCTCCTGGTTGGAAGCGGCGGAAAAGAAAACGGGCAACCCGATTGACTTCAAACGTCTGGACGACAAGCTGCTCAACGCGCCAATAGATTCCCCTAAATCAACGCAGTTCTGGCGCGCCCTGGACGAGCTATCGTTGCGCTACGGTCTGAACTATTCCTGGTTTGAACGTCCCAAGGCAGTGCGATTAGGCAGTAGGCAAGAGGCAGTAGGCAGTAGTACGCAAGCGCCTCAACAACCCCTCTCGCTACTCGCAACTCGCAACTCGCAACTTGTCTATTCCGGCGCTTTCCGTTTTGAAATGCAGGAATGGGGAACGACGGTTCGGCTGGCGGATCCGTCTTCCAGTACAATTCGGACTGGGCTGATTTTAGCCTGGGAGCCGCGTCTGCGACCGATTTATATCGACGTCCTCCCGAAAATGCAGTACACGGACGGAACAGTCAAGATGGGAGAATCCATTCAGATTCTTGCTGGCGAAGGCGCCGCCAAACCCATCGACTTTATTTTCCCTTTGACGTCCGAAAACGGCAAAAAGCCTGAAACCCTGTCTGGCGATTTGAGCGTTGTTATCGCAGGCGAGCAAAAGACGTTTTCATTCCCGATTCCCGCTGACGGCAAACCGCAGTCTTTGCGACAAGACCAAGCTGTTGTAGTTCTAAAGTCTTTTAGTATCGAGAAAATGCAAGCGACCAACGGGAGCGGAGATTGGCAAACGCGCGGTAGCGCGGATGGGGAGCGGCGCCTCGCCGCCTCGCAACTCGCAACTAATATTGCAGTCGAATTTGATGAGTCCTACAACGGACTTCGCTCTTATATGACGTGGCTTAACTACAACAAAGCGTACGCTGTCGACAGCGAAGGAAAGCGTTATCCGTCAACCAGCTGGGAAACCGTCTGGCAAAGCGATCGCGGGGCGGAAGCAAAGTATTATTTTACCGTTCCGTCAGACGTAAAGATTCGTCAAATTGAATATTTAACCCCAACGGCAATACGTCGTATCGATTATTCGTTTAAATTTGAAGAAAAATTTTCCGAGAAGTTCTGACCCCCGCTTGCTTTTTATTCAGATTTTAGGTTATAATAGGGGTGTGAAGTTATTTGTAATTTTTAATGCGTAATGCGCAATTAACGCAAAACGCTTTTACCAATGCCTGAATCATCATGAAAAAAATTCTCCTCATTATCGCATTGCTTTTAACCTCGTCTGTCATGGCAGACGATTGGCCGCAGTATCGCGGACCGAACCGAGACGGCATTTCCCATGAAACCGGGCTGATGAAAAAATGGCCTGAAGAGGGTCCGCCCCTTATTTGGACGAACGCCAAGCTCGGGCACGGCGTCAGTTCTGTCGCGGTCGTCGGGGACAGCATTTACACCAATACTCAGCTTAAAAATGTAGAGTATCTTCTGTGTATTAACGCTGAAATCGGCAAAGTCAAATGGGCAACGCCGATCGCGCCAGCGCGCAACAGCGGCGGAGGATTGGGATCCAAATCCACGCCAACGGTGCATCGCGGCATGGTCTATTCCATGGGAACCTCCGGCGATATCGTCTGCTGCGACGCGGGTTCCGGAAAAATTCTGTGGCGGCGAAGCATGGTCAAAGACATGGGCGGATTCGTTCCCGCTGACGGCTACGGCGAATCGCTCATGGTCGACGGCAAATGGGTTGTCTGCACGCCTGGCGGAAAATTGGCGACGATTTGCGCCATGTTCAGAGTTAACGGTCAGCCGGTTTATCTTAGCGGAATGCGTCCGTGGAAATGCGCGACCGGAGATAAGGCAAGCAATGCGTCGATTATCAAAGCGTCCATCGGCGGAACGCAGCAGTATATCGTCATGACGGACAAGTCGATTATGGGCGTTCGAGTCCGCGGCGGAGACAAGCTGTGGAGTTACGACAAGTTCGGCGAAAGCCAGCTTGGAGCTACGCCGATCTGGTACGCTCAAACCATTTTCGCCCCCGCTGAACAGGGAAGCGCCTTGCTGTGGCCCAAAAAAACCGCTGGAACAGGTACGTTTACGGTCAATGAAATTTACAATACAGACGAGTTCATGGTTGCCAGAATGAACTCCCCGATTCGCGTCAACGGCTATATTTTCGGATGTTCCGAACAGCGATTCGCCTGTTTCAATCTGAAAGAAGGTAAGCTTCAATGGGCAACGGAAAAATGCGGCAAGGGCTGCGTCTGCACGTACGCCGACGGCTCGCTTTACGTCCGCAACGCTCAGGGCGAAGCGTTCCTCGTTTCCGCCAACAGCACAAACTTCGCCCTCAACGGCAAGATGAAACTGCCCGGCGGGTCGAGCTATAAGGGCGTAACCGCTCCTGTTGTTGCAAACGGAAAACTGTATATTCGATCGGATTCCATGCTGTGCTGCTACGACATTTCCGTGAATTCCGAAGCCGGTCCGCAGTCCGGCGCTGCACCGACTGGAAAAGCGTCAACGTCGCCCAGACCGTTTATCAAACCGACGCCTCAAAAACCCGCGTCAAACGCGGCTTCTCCTGCGAAACCGAAAGCTCAGCCTGCCCCTAAAGCAGACGCTGTTGAAGGTCCGGACGAAGATGAAGACATCCCAACGTTCAAGGCGCCGGCGGCCAAAAAGCCCGCTGTTGATATCGACGATCCGGACGTTGGCGCCAAGCCGAAACGAAAGCTCCCTGGAATGCCGTGATTTTGGGAAAAGGAAATAGGGAATGGGGAATAGTGATTCGCCTGCGGCGAATTTAAAACTACTCCCCACTCCCTACTCCCAAAACTGCTCCCTATTCCCTACCCCCTAATCCCTAATATGGAATCTACTCCTGATAACGCCGCGAACTTACAAACGTGGCAAGAATTCTTTGATAAAGACAGATTCGCAGTTGAAAACGGCTGCCGAATCGTAGACGCTCACGCCGGTTATTCTAAAATTGAGATGGAGATAACGCCGCATCATTACAACGCAACTGGCATCGTTCAGGGCGGCGCATTGTTTACTCTTGCCGACTTTGCCTTTGCGGTCGCGTCCAACGCAGCGGGAGATCGGGTTGTCGGAACAAGTACGTACATGAACTTCTTCAAGGCAACGCGAACCGGCGTTTTAACCGCCATCGGAAAGGAAATCAGCCGGTCGAGAAAACTCTCGACGGTAGAAGTTCAAATTTTCGACGAAGAGAACAACCTCGTCGCTCAATTCCAGGGCAACGGATATATTCTGACGCCGCCAAAAGGGTAACTTGGCATAAAGACGATATTTACTGAATTTACTATTCTGAAATATCAAAGAGTGACTTTTGAGACTCTTGAGTATTTCCATATTTTTGGGTTACAATAGATTCAAATTGAACCTCCGCATTTTGATGATTGGTTAGAAACCATTGCTTATGTTTATCCAAATATTCATTACGAACGCTTTCCTGACGTAAATCCATCGGAACACGTTCCATACGTGGATCAATGCTGTCAAAACCGTTAAATGGACTTGACAGTCGAGTTTGAATCATCGAAACAAAAGTTGGGTTGATTTCTATTCCCAAACAACGCCGATTTGTTTGTTGACAGACGCGAAGCGTAGTTCCACTGCCAGCAAAGGGATCTACAACAAAATCATTTTCATCAGACGACGCCAAGACCATTCGCTCGATAACGCCTTCTGGTTTTTGAGTTGGATGATTTTGACGATTAGAGTTACAATAATGAACATGGGAGAATTCCCAAACGTCTCCAGGATTGGCTCCTCTCATGTTGTTTCGTTCCCGAAAGTATTTTTGAGGTACGCGTACAGAATCCAAATTGAATTTGAAGTTGTCTGTTTTTGTAAATAAAAGTATATCGTCATGTCGTGGGGAAAAACCCTTTGTTCGACCAATGCCTTGAGTATAATGCCATGTTATCCAGCCATTAAAATGCATTTGCAGTTCCTGTTCAAATATACTATATAGGTACGAAATAAAACGAAAACCCATAAATACATAAACAGAACCAGTTGGCTTAAGGATGCGTTTTGTTTCTGTAAGCCAATTTCTGGAAAAAGCTAAATAATCCTCAAAGGTGCGTTTGTCGATATTATTGCCGTAATTTTTCCCTAAGTTATATGGAGGATCGGCAATTACCAGATCAACAGAATTGTCTGCTAATTTTTTTAACTCTTCTAACGCGTCGCCAGTTATTATGTCAGGTTCAATCATCGGTTTTAATCCACTCATTTTTAATTGCCAAATCATACCAGACATCAAATCCTTTTTTGGGGGAGTTGATAAACTTGGCATCCAATAATTGACAAAACTCCCATGTAGTACGAGGAGTAAGCGTTACATAGTGAATATCGCGCACCTGAATTTGTCCTGTTCCCAGCGCAGGATTATAACTAATATCAGGGGAAGAAAGATACTTCAAATCATACGCCGTGCTATCAACAATCTCCATGATTTGAACCTTTAATCCTTTTTCATTAGGCTGACTATAAACGCGATGTTTAATCGAAAGAATAACAAACAAATAATCAGGATCGTCAACGTATGCACATCGGATACGTTCAAATGAGGTAATATTTGGTGACTTGCCGCTGCTGACAATATCTTCTGCTGTTGATTTGACGTCTATTTCCGCAGTAATAGCAGATTCATTCTTTCGCTTGCGTTTGAACTGTAGAATAATATCCGCCATATTTAATCGCGGCATAGCTTCAACATGTATAAGTTGATACCTGTTTGAGTTATCTTCAAATACTTTTTCAAAAGTCTCAAAAGCCCACGCTTCTACCAAAGGTCCTGCAATCTTATTAATATTCTCAAGAGGCAAACCGTGTCGAAGGTTTGTATGAAGAATTATCTGATTCTTTTTTTGTTTAATTGCATTAATTACAATGTCGTTTATAGAAGAGGTTGCAAAACGAGAACACTCTTCATAATCAGAACTTTGTTTAGGAATTTTAAAATTTAATTCATCGTATTTCATTGTTATATCTCCTATATATGATAATTTATCATAAACAAACTTAATGACAATAGGGGGCGCAATACATCTCGTTGTTACCTGCTATAATTATAACAACTAAATCGTTTAGCTTTGATTCTGTAATCATATTTTGAATAGATAAATATTTAGGACAACTCTTAATCATTTATTGCGGTCAGAAACGACCGTCAATCTCCGTTCCGCAAAAACCGCAGACGTTTTTAGTTCCTTGAGAATTGGCGCTGAGGTTTTGCGCATTGATTCTGTATCCGTCTCGAACGATAACCGGTTTGCCGCAATTTGGGCAATAGGTTGCCTCATACTGCGGCGCGCGGACGTTGCCCAGATAGACGTATTTCAGCCCGGCTTTGTGAGCAATGTTCCAGGCGCGAAGGAGAGCTTCAAACGGCGTTGGCGCTCTGTCGACAATCTTGTACATCGGATGAAATGCCGAAAAATGAACCGGGATAGCGTCGCCGAGATTCTCTAAAACCCAGTCGCACCACGCCTGCAAGTCGGATTCGGAATCGTTGCCTCTGTCGGTTGCCGCTCCGTTCCCGGAAATTGACGGTATAATCAGATTGGTAACTTCCAGCCAGACGTTCGTCTCATTTTTGAGGTACTTCAGCGTATCAAGAACAGCATTGACGTCTGCGTGACAAAACGCCTGATAAAATTCAGGACGAATTCCTTTCAGGTCGACGTTGGCGGCGTCCATGTTTTCAAAAAGAATCTTTCTCGCTTCCGGCAAAACGTACCCGCCGGTAACAGCAACGTTTTTAACGCCCAATTCCCGACACGCTTTAGCGGCGTCAGCTGCGTACTCGTACCAGACAACCGGGTCGTTGTATGTATACGCAACGCTTATACAGCCGTGAGCGACAGCCGTTTGTGCAATCAGCCGGGGCGAAACCTCGACGCATTGCAGTTCGTTCTCCTGACTTGTCGACAGCTGCGAGTTCTGACAAAACAGACACCCCAGATTGCAGCCGGCTGTTCCCAGCGACAAAACTTTTGATCCCGGGTAAAAATGATACAACGGTTTTTTCTCAATCGGATCGATAGCCAAACCGGTATTGAGTCCATACGTTGTACTAACAATCTCGCCGTCTATGCATGAACGTACGTGACAAAACCCCCGCTGCCCTTCAGAAAGGGAACAGGCGCGAGGACAAACTGAACAAACGACTTTATCTGTCATGGCATTTGAAATATTATTCAACTGTTTTTGAAAATGATTTTTCTTTTTGAAATTTTAATCGCCTACGGCGCGAGCGATAACGGCGACGTAGACGGTTTCAACTCCGATGGACTTCATCATCTTGGCGATTTCGTTACACGTTGCGCCGGTCGTCAGGACGTCGTCGACAACCAACACGGACCTGGGCGGCTTCTTTGTATCGACATGCCATCGCCATTCAAACGCATCGCGAACGTTCTCTCGCCTTTGTTGAGGCGACAGCTTTCTTTGAAGCGCGGTTACCGCAGTTCGACTCAGAGCGTCAACGTATTTAACCCCGCTGAGGTCGGAAAGCGTCTGCGCGATAACGTCCGCGTCGTTGACGCCGCGTTCCTGAAAGCGATTTTTATGCATCGGAGCGGGAACAATCCAATCGACGTTCAGAACGGGATTTCCTTTCAAACGGGTTCTGTACAGGCTTTCTGCCAAGGCGCGGGTAAGATAAACGCATTCCGGCTTTTTAATCATGTAAATTGCTTCTCTGAGCAAGCCGTCGAACATTCCCAGCGTTACAACCTGATCAAACGCGAATTTCTCGCCCCGGCAATGAACGCAATATCGCGACGAACTGCGCCCCTCTGTTCTGTACGCTCCGCAGAAATTGCACCCCAACCATGGATTGATTATCAACGCCCGATGACATTCCGGACAGAAAAAACGATTGAGCAGTCTGTCCTCTCCAGGCAATTCGTCAATTTCTTTTCTGCAAATGTAACAATGAGGAGAGTAAACCAGGCGAAAGAGAGAATCCCATACGGCATAGAACGGCGACATGTCCATAGTTAGGGAGTGTGAAATGGGGAGCAGGGAGAAGGAATCTGTTTTGCCAAAGGCGAAAAAATGTTTCCGATCCCCTGTTCCCTATTCCTTAAATTGTTCTCCTGTTTTCCTCTCTTCCGCCAGCATGCTTTTAACTTTGCTGCTCAGCACGGCAAAAGAGCTTGACAATTGAACCGTTTCACAAACAACGTTAGAAGGTACAGACAAGCGAACAGGCGAATAATTCCAAATCGCCCGAATTCCCGCCTTGACCATTTTATCTGTAACAAATTGAGCAACGCTTTGCGGAACAGTAATAATCCCGATGACAATCTGGTTCTGTTCTACAAACCTCTCCAACTCGTCGAGTGAATAAACGGGACAGGAACGAATGGACTTTCCGATTTTATTTTCGTCCACGTCGAACGCGGCGCAAATACTCAACCCGTGCTCGACAAATCCGGCATAGCCGAGAATCGCGCCGCCCAAAGCGCCCGCTCCAACCAGAACCGCTTTGCGCTGCTTGTCCCAACCGAGGAACGATTCTATCCGGCTAATCAGTTCGTCGATATTGTACCCGACTTTCGGACGACCGGCAATGCCAGTCATGGAAAGGTCTTTTCGAACCTGGACGCTGATAAGCCCCAAATCCTGAGCGATTCGCGTACACGACGCCTTCTCGACGCCCTCTCGCTGATACAGCTTGAGCTGTCGAAGGTAGAGCGGCAATCGCTGTAAACTTGGGCTGGGATAGCCCTTTTTGTAATCTCGCTGTACGTTTTTTTCCGCTTTGTTCATGATTGTTTAATTCCTAATTGTTCAGCAGCCTGTTCGCCGGAATGAATACAGGCAGGAACGCCAACGCCGCGATACGAATTCCCTGCCAGCGCCAAGCCGGGCATTGCGCTGACAAGCTGTTCAATTTCCGCAACTCGATCCAAATGACCAACGTAATACTGAGGCATTGTATTGGGCCAATGCGCGGTATGGACGGCATACGGCTGACCCTCAATTTTCAGCAGCGGGCGCATCTTTTCCACCAGCAATGGCGTCAACTGTTCATCTGGCATGACAGCCAAAGACGAATCTCTTGCCCCGCCGGCAAAAACGCGAATCAACTGCGTCCCTTCCGGGGATCGGTGCGGGTACTTGTGAGTTGAAAAACTCATGGCTAAAATCGGGGAATGCTCGATTTCCGGGACAACCGCACCCATGCCGTCCATGGGGTGATGAATCTGCTCGTTCTTAAACGCCATCGACGCGATTGCCGTGCCGGTGTGACCGATTCCTCCGAGCAGTTCTCCCAGCCGGGCGTTTATCGGCGCTAACAATTCCTGAGCGTTATACGATGGCGCTGCGACGATAACTCCGTCAAACAGCTCCGTCCACGTTTGACGTTCTGATTCCGGTTTGTCCTGACCATCCTGCCATGTAACGCGCCAGACGGGGCGTCCGGCTGACGACGATTCCTGACTCAAACTTGTAACGCGGCAATTCAGATTGAACGTTCCCTGGGGAAGTTTTTCGACAATTGTATTGCTCATCAGCGAAAAGCCGCCTTTGAGGGTAACGAACATGCTGTATCGAGGACCGCTTTCTTTCCCCGCCTGAGCCGCCGCCTTTGCGTCTCGCGCCGCCTTGCGTCGTTTCGCCATCTCCGCGCGCATAGCAATAATCAGGCTGCGATGTTCCTTTTCCATTTCGCGAAAACGCTCCATCGTTGCCAGGACGCTAAGTTCTTCCAGATTTGCGCCGTAGACCCCGGAAACCAACGGTTCGATGAGACGCTCAAAGACTTCTTTTCCCAGTCGTCGACGTCCGAATTGAGCCATGCTTTCGTCCGCGTCGTCCTTTTTACGGGGGATGAAAAGCTCCAGCCCCGCCCGGATTTTGCCCAACGGGCTGAGAAGCCCCGTTGTCGCCAAGGGCCACATTTTGGTCGGAGCCATCATCAAAAAGCCTTCCGGCAGTTTATGCAAGCGATTCCGGAACACGACAAACGTCTGTCGATACTGAGAACTCGTCGTAACGAGCTGATCGGAAATCCCGAGCCGTTTGCACAAGTCCAAACCCCACGGAACGGTCGTGATGAAATTGTCCGCCCCTTCTTCGATTTCCAGGCCGTCTTTGATAACCGTATTGAGAACCCCGCCGACTCGCGGTCGGGGGTCAAAAACGCTGATTGACGTCTCCGGGCTGAGTTCATGTATATGAAACGCCGCCGCCAGACCGGAAATTCCCGCTCCGATAACAGCGATGCGTCTGCAGGTTGATTTATTATCTTGAGACATGTAAAAATTAGTGGTTAGTTATTAGTTGTAAGTGGTTAGTAAGTCGCTTTGCGCCCTTACCACTGAATACTTACCACTTGCCGCTACCCCTGCATTATATCCCTTTTCAATTTTAAAGCAATAAATTTTTATCGATTTTTAGAAAAAAAAGAGCATATTTATTTGACTATTTAATAAATTGATTTTGCTTATTATCCCCCGATTTGAAAATGTGTAGCGTAGTTGTGGCAAGATGGCGAAGATAGGGGGTGCTCAATTGCAATTTAAGCTTCAAAAATGTATGTCATTTTAGGATAAAATCTGCTGGTTGTCAGATAATAAACTCATCGGCGCAGCCCAAGAAATATTTGCCGCTCCCTTCCATTATTTTCGTATCTTTGTATAATAACTGCAAGCTGTTTGAAGCACAAAGCAAAAGGCGAGAAGCAGGAGGCTGCCGCCTTGTTTCACAACAGCTATCTATTCCCTGTTTTCAATCCTAAACCCCATGACCGGACCCTTTACACATCTTCATTGTCATAGCGAATATTCCCTTTTAGACGGCGCAGGAACTCTGGACGGGCTGCTGTCGCGCGCCAAAGAGCTTGGCATGACGTCTCTGGCGCTGACTGACCATGGCAACCTGTACGGCGCGCTGAAATTCTATGAAATGGCAAAAAGCATGGATATTCACCCGGTTTTGGGGTACGAAGCGTACGTTGCGCCGGGCGACAGAAGACTTCACACCGGCGGCATGAAAGGGTCAAACTTCCACTTGACCATGCTGGCGATGAACATGACCGGGTTTAACAACCTTATCAAACTGGCGTCGCTGGCGTTTTTGGAAGGGTACTACTACAAGCCGAGAATCGACAAGGAACTGCTCAAGCAGTACAACGAGGGGATTATTGTTCTGTCCGGCTGTTTGGGCGGCGAAATCAATCAGCTGCTCATTTCTCCAACCGGCGCGGCGATTGAACAGGCGGAAGAGGTTGCCAACTGGTATCGAGACGTTTTCGGCGACCGCTATTATTTTGAAATCCAGAACAACGACATTCCCGAACAGGCGATCGCGATGAAGCACATGGTTGAGATGTCCAAGCGAATGAACATCCCGCTTGTTGCCACGTCTGACGTCCATTATATCAAACAGGAAGACGCGCCGGTGCAGGACATTCTCTTGTGCGTCAATACGAAGTCGCTCCGGTCGGAACAGAACCGAATGCGAATGGAAACAGACCAGTTCTTCCTTCGGTCGCCGGAACAGATGTACGAGAAATTCCCGGGGTTCGAGGACGCTGTGGCGCGGTCGGACGAAATCGCCCAACGGTGCGACGTGGACTGGAAACTCGGTCAGCGGTACTTCCCCGTCTTCACCCCGCCGGACGGCAAGACGTCTCAGGAATACCTGTGGGACTTGTGCATCGAGGGTCTGAAAAAGAACTACGCCAACAACCCCAAGCGCTACAAAGACGGAAAACTGTCACAGGAAGTTCTCGACCGTCTCAAGAGAGAACACGACGTTATCAACAAGCTGGGATTTCCCAACTACTTTTTGATCGTTTGGGACTACGTGCATTTCGCCCGGGAAAAGGGGATTGAATGCACCGCCAGAGGTTCCGGCGTCGGCGCGCTGACAAGTTACGCCCTGGGCATCAGCCGGGTCTGCCCGCTGGAATATAACTTGCTGTTTGAACGATTCCTGGACGAGAACCGAACGGAGGCGCCTGATATCGATGTCGACTTCGAACAGGCGCGCCGGGCGGAAGTCATTCAGTACGTCAAAGACCGCTACGGGGAAGACCACGTCGCTCAGATCGGGACGTACGGCACGATGGCGGCGAAAAACGCGATCAAAGACGTTGGCCGCGCGCTGGGAATCTCGCTCAACGAGGTGTCGATGTGTACGTCTAAAATTCCCGACGCTCCGCATACGACCATCAAAAAGACGCTGGCTGAAAGCCCGGACTTCAAAGCAATATACGACAACGACCCCACGCTTCACGATTTAATCGACCTGGCGATGAGAACCGAGGGTTTGACGCGCCAGTGCGGCACGCACGCCTGCGCCGTCGTTATTGGCGGCGACGCTATCGACAAGTTTATTCCTCTGATGACCGTCAGTGGAAAAGAGGACTATGTAACGCAATGGGAAGGCTGTGACGTCGAAAAAGCCGGCTTGCTGAAAATGGACTTCCTCGGCTTGAGAAACCTCTCGATTCTGACCGACTCCGTTCGACTTATCAAGCAGACGACCGGGAAAGAGCTCGACGTTTACAACTTGCCGCTGGACGACAAACCGTCTTACGACCTGCTGTGCCGCGGGGAATCCAAGGGCGTATTTCAGCTGGAATCCGGCGGAATGCGCGACCTGCTTAAGCGTATGAAGCCGGACAACATCCGCGACATCATCGCTATTTTGGCGCTGTATCGTCCCGGTCCGCTTGAAGGCGGCATGGTCGACACATACATCGAAGTCAAACATGGGCGTCAGGCGGCGGAGTACCTTCACCCGGTCATGAAAGAAGTTCTGGAAGAAACCAACGGCGTTATGGTTTATCAGGAACAGGTCATGCAGATTCTTTACAAGCTGGGCGAAATCCCGCTGGGCAAAGCGTACAAAGTTATTAAAGCCATCAGCAAAAAGAAACAGGCGATAATCGACGCCAATCACGAGGCGTTTGTCGAGGGCGCTCAGAAGAACGGCATGACCAAGGAAAACGCCGAGTCGGTTTGGGGTCTGATTATCAAGTTCGCCGGATACGGGTTCAATAAATCCCACACGACGGCGTACGCCATGATCGCGTATATCACAGCGTATCTGAAATGTCACTATCCGGTAGAGTTCATGGCGGCTTTGCTGACCGGCGACCTTCTCAACCGTCAGTTTAACAAGAAAGACCCGACCGTCGAGCATATTGAAGACTGCAAACGCATGGGCGTTGAAGTCGTTCCGCCGTGCGTCAATACGATGGGGCCGACGTACCGCATTCAAGACGGTAAAATTCATTTCTGCGCCTGCGCGATTAAAAACTGCAACGAAGAAGCCGGGGCGGAAATTCGCCGCGAAGTTGAAGAAAACGGCCCGTTTGTTGACCTGTACGATTTCTGCGAACGCATCGACCAGAAAAAGGTTTCCAAGGCGGCTGTCGAATCGCTTATCAAAGCCGGCGCGTTTGACTGCTTCCACGCTCCGCGCGCTGCGATGATTGCGGCTCTGGACAATGCTTTTGCCTCCGGCGCCCGCGCTGCCAGAGACAAAGCCGCCGGACAGATGAGCATTTTCGGCGACATGGAAGAGGAGGACGGCGTCAAAACCGCTCAGCCGCTTCCCAAAGTCGAGGAATGGGACATCAAGGAAAAATGCGGCTACGAAAAAGAAACGCTGGGATTCTATATGTCTGCCCACCCGATGGACGCCTACCGATCTCAGATTTCGTTTATGAGAACGCATACCGTTCCGGAAGCGCTGGCTTTGCCGGACAAGTCAACCGCGGTTTTGTGCGGCATGATAACCGTTCTGAAAATCAGCTCCGTTCGCGAACCGAAACCGGGTCGTCCGTCGACGTTCGCCTCGTTCGACCTGGAAGATTTCGACGCCTCAATTCGCTGTAACGCCTGGCCGGAAGCGTACGCCAATCTGACGGAAATTATCGCCTCGGACGCCATCGTTGCCTGCGTGGGACGGATTGATAAACGCGACGGATCTGACAACGCCAACTTTACCATCACAGACGTTTACAAGCTGGAAGAGATTGACGACCGATACGTTCGCAGCCTCGAACTGCGGCTGTCGGAAAAGGTTCACGGCCCAACAGTTGTCAACGACGTCAGCGACATTCTCAGCGGCTATCCCGGGGAAAAACCGTTGATCATGCGGTTCTACACCGCCGACGATCAATGCGTCGTTTTCGCGCCCAGCGCCAGAAAGTTCAACGTCTGTGACGAACTCCGCACCGCGTTGGAAACGCGAATCAACTCCAACGACATCAAGATTAACCTCGTCCGCCCGAACATGCCAGCCAAAGAACCCCGAAAACGCTGGCAAAAAGCGAATTGACAGAGAGCGTTTAACCCATCTCGTTTACACAGCGTGCGCGGCAACTGGCGCTGCCGCGGCGGCGTAAAGTTGGGGTTTGAGAATCTCCCTGATTATTCAATCAGTTTTTTAGCTTCTATAACCAAATCCGCAACGTTTTCGTCTGTTTCGTAAAGGCGAATAATGCTGTTGACAATTCTTTCCGTTTGTTCCGGGTTGGTTTGTTTAAATTTTTTCGCTTCTTCAATTCTCTGGGAGATAGATTCCCTCAGAGGTTTGATTTCTTCTTCCAGACGAGATTCTATAATATCGATTTGTTTTTCAACGGATAGCAGACAAATGCGTTTGTCATACTCTCTTTTACCCATATCGGGTTTATATTCTGGAATAGAGTAAAAATCAGCTATCGCCTTTAATTCAACCAGAGCGTCTTCGGGTGCGGTTTCTGTCAGCTGCATTGCTTTGTAATACTGACGTTCAAGGACGGTGTCTGGCGACCACGAACCAGTTCCAATCATGCGAGACTGAACGCGCCGCTGGAATCGATCGATATCGTATTCTTCCCGCCATAAAAGAATCGTTTCCGCTCGTTTATCGTTTGGAAAGCGATTGAGAAAAACGTTCATATTGTTATAGGCGGAATCCTTGTCGAAAAGCCGCGTTTGATTGATTCGGTCGTAAAGTTTGTCTGCGGTAAGCGGTTGAAGAAAGTACGCCAACATGGCGATGAATCCGATAAAAGCAAGCGCCCATCCCAACGCCGACACCCACGAGAACGAAGACTGGTGAGTCGGTTCCTGAATCGGTTCAACTTTAACAAACGAACTGCCTTTCGGAGCAGATTTTTGCTGCGGCTGTTCGATAATTTCAGGCTCGGTGTCGCTTAATTGTGAATCGCTCAGTTCGATTGTCGCATCCTCGACGTATTCGATAGCGTCGAGTTGACGAAGCAGCGCGCTGGCGGTTTGAATTCGTTTTTCCGGCTGAATTTCCAGCAGACGATTGAGAATGTTTTGAAAATCCTGTGGAATGGGAAAGTCTTTCCCGTCGCGAATTAACGGGACAATTTGCTCTTCCGCGTGCATTCGCTGAATTTCAGGCAGGGAGCGGCCTAAAAAAGGCGCGTGCCCGCACATAAGCGTATAGAAAACCGCGCCGAGAGAATACAGGTCAGCCAGCGCTGTAACGGGCTTTCCCAGCGCCTGTTCCGGAGCCATATACTGAACCGTGCCCACGACCGCTCCAAATCCGGTAAGTTGTTGACTGGAAAAAACGCGGGCGATGCCGAAGTCCGTCAGCTTAACCGTTGGAGAGGGAGATTCGGGATTGGAAATGATGATGTTGCCCGGTTTGATGTCACGGTGGATGATGCCTCGCGCATGAGCGTAGGAAATGGCGGAAACGAGCTGTTTGGCGATTGCAAGCGTCTGCACCCAGGAAAAGAGCGTTCCCTTTTTAATAACGTCATGAAGCGATTTTCCTTCGACCAGTTCCATGACGTAGTACATTTGTTCGTCCTCAACGCCGAAACCGAGAATGTGAACGACGTTGGGATGGTCAATCATTCGCAGAGCGGTTATTTCCTTGTCGAAGCGCTGAATTTCCTGAGCGCGTTCTTCCGGTTCGGAGGAATGAAGGGTCAAGGTTTTCAAAGCGACCTCTTCCACCGCGCCGGTAAGCGGGTTTAAATCGGACTCGTCTGTGGAATGCGCGGCGTAGACGACGCCCATGCCGCCGCGTCCGATTGTCCTGTCAATAACGTATTTCCCAATTTGCTGTTGTTCCATGACGCGATTAAAACGTTAGATTTCTTTGCATTCTCCGGGTTGAAACAGCACAGGAAGAACTTTTGCTTGATGGTGAACTTCCGTTGCCCACGCCATCGGATCCTGCTTGATTGGCTCCCAAGTGTTGTAATGTGACGGAATTGCCTTTTGGGGTTTAATGACCTTAATTGCCTCCAGGGCTTGTTCCGGCCCCATGGTAAAGCGGTCTCCAATGGGTACGATAGCGGCTTTGATCCCGGAACGTCCGATGAATTCCATATCGTTGAAATATCCGGTGTCTCCCGCGACGTAGACTGATCCCTCTTTTGTATTGATGATAAATCCAACGGCAATTCCGCCGTAAGAACCGTCTGGCATTTGACTGGAATGTGACGCGAATGTAAACGTCACCGAACCGAAAGACGTCATAATCGTTCCGCCGGGGTTGCCTGGTTCTACAGAACGGACGCCTTTTTTCCCGAACCAGTTAACCAACTCGAAACAGCCGATTAAAACAGCGTCAGGATGACATTTGCAAATTGAGACGACGTCTGAACAGTGGTCGGCGTGTCCGTGAGTGCAAAGGATATAATCGACCGGCAGCGCTTCGCCGATTTTACGAATGGATTCCGACGCAAAGAACGGGTCAATAAGAATCGACTTTCCGTCAACGTTCAAATGCCAACAGGCGTGTCCGAGCCAGGTTAGTTTCATGGGATTGCAAAAGTTACGTTGGAGTGTGGTTCAATTTGAAATTCGGATGGTCTGAAACTCGTCGTTTCTTAAAATGAGCAGTTCGACGGGGTCGGCAACGTCGATGCGTTCCAAGGCGGCTTTTAACGACTTGACGTCTTTGACGATGTTTCCGTTGACCATGACAATAAAGTCGTCCGTCGCCAGCCCGGCTTTTGCCGCAGGGCTGTTAGGCTTAACGGAATCTACGTACGAAGGCGTAAGCGGCAAGACGTCTGGCGTAAGCTGAAATCCGAGTTTATTTGGAGTCCATGCATCTGCGGGCTTGGCGACTTCTTGATTGTCCGCTTTTTGGGTTTTCTTGTCCAGAATATCCTGAACTGCGGAACTGAGCGCAGACTGCGGCATGGCGAAGTTGATATAAACCGACTGAGTCGTGCTTTTGAGCTGTTTTCCAACCAAGCCGAGGAACGCGCCGTTGTAGTCGACCAGCGCGCCGCCGGGCGCTCCGGGGTTGTTGGTAATGGCGTCGATAATATAAACTTCGCCTTTATATCCGGCGACAAAGGCGCCTCGCCGCGCTTCCAACGGCGTAATGGCGGAAACGACGCCGTGCTGAACGCTCATTGGTTCGTTTCCGGTTGCAACGCTGTAGAGGTTTGTAACAGCTAAAACCGGACAGCCAACGGCAACGGGGACAGGCGCGGCGGTCAGGTCAAAATAGTCAGGCGTTTGAGCGTCGATTTTCAAAACGGCAAGAGCCAGTTTCGGATTGACGCCGACCAGTTTCGCGGTGTATTTCTGACCGTCGTTAAGAGTGCAGGTAATCGGGTCTTCGTCAAGGACAGATCCGGTTACGGTAAGGATGTGCCCGCTGTTGGAAATGAGAATTCCCGACTGGGCGTCGTCAAATCCCGCCAGCCCGCCAACGCCGTAAATCTTGACGGTTTTAGGCAGAGTTTTTTCTAACGCCGCTTGTTGAGCCAGCGCTGTTACAGCAAAAAACAGGGAAATCAACAGAGCTAAAGGGTATTTCAGGTTCATGAGTGTATAGTTAATGGTTTAAAGGCGCCAAACAGGCGGCTGTTCGGCGGTGGAAGCGAAAACGTCGAGTTCCGGGAAGGTTTGAGCTATTTCTTCAGCTAACGCTTGACAGGCAAATCGTTCTGTTGCGTAATGCCCGGGCAGAATCAAGTTGACGCCGTTCGCCTGAGCGTCGAGAAACGTGTGGAACATCGTTTCGCCTAAAATCAGGGCGTCTGCATGGGCTTTTTTGACGAGGTCAAAAAGCGACCCGGCGGCGCCGCAGGTAACGGCAACAGTGCGAATGACGGCGTCCGGCTTTCCGACGAGGTTGACGTCGCAGCCGCCAAAGAAATCGCGAACGGTTGCGGCGAAATCCTTAAGTTGAGTCTGTTTGGACAGCTTTCCAATTCGACCGATGCCGATTCCGGTTTGTTCGTCCAGAACTTGCAGCGCCTGAATCTTTTTCAGTCCAACGCCTTTGGCAATGCGCTGGTTGATTCCATTTGCCGCGGAATCGAAAGCCGTATGCGGCGCGTAAATCGCGACGTTATGTTCAATTAAATTGAGCAGCATGGCGCCTTCAGGCGTTTCGTCTGTGAGGCGTTTTATGGCATGAAATAAAATCGGGTGATGGGAAACGATTAAATCGACGCGTTTGTCAACGGCTTCCTGAGCGGATTGAGGCGTTACGGTCAAACAGGTCATAACCCGTTTAATCGTCTTGCTGCGCCGCCCGAGCAGAAGACCGACGTTGTCCCAGTCCTCTGCCAGTTTCAAAGGCGCAAACGGTTCCAAAAACGATTCTATTAATTGAGCTGCGTTCATAATAGAATAGTATAATCAATTTAGAATCCCAGACAAGAGGACGAAAAAGAAAAAGTGGTCAGTTTTCGACATTTAACGGTTAAGAAATGGTTTTTTCTTGACCGAATCGTGTTGAAACCGACCACTTTGGCGATTTTATGAATCTTTACGAATCGAACAGTTTATTTGTCGCTGGTTTGAATTTTAAAGTTCAAACGATTTCGGACGTTTTCCGGGAGCTGGTCAATGCTGTTTTCGTCGACAATGTATTCGTTTCCGTTTTCCTGGATTTTAATAATTGCCGGTTCGTTTCCGTTCTTTTGAACCTGAACGGAGAAGGAATCGCTTTGAACCTGGGCGTTTGGAGCGTTAAACTGCGGAGGAGGCAGGGTCAAGGCGCCATTCGGGGCAGGCGCTGGAGTTGGGGCTGGGGTTTGACCAGGAGCAAACGGGATGAACCCAGGCATGCCCTGGCGCATAGCGTTTTCCATGGCTTCCATGCGCTGACGCATGAGATCCATTTGCTGACGCTGACGATCCATGAAACGTTGAAGTCTGGGGAATGCGGGGTCGTCCTCGTCTTCGTCCGGATCGTAATTGGGGGCTAAGGGGTCAATAAAAGGTTGATGAGTCGGGGGAACAGGATTTCCGAACAGAAAACCGTGAGGTTGACGGGGCGCGTCTGCCGGCTGAGCGGTAACGTCTAAAGTCAATTCTTTTCCGTGACGCAATACTGTAAGCTTTTGAGGTTTTCCAGCGGCGCTTTGAATCTTGGAAGCAAGATCAATAGTATTAGAAATAGCAGCTCCGTCGATAGCGATAATTATGTCATACGGTTGGACTCCAGCTTTAGCGGCAGGTCCGTTGGGTTTGATCGTCTGAACAAACAGTCCGGAGTTTTCCGGCAGATTGACTTGCGCTCTTACCATAGGCGGCACCGGAGATGTAATAACGCCCAGGATAAACGGCGTATTGATAGCCGGCGCGGGCTGAGCTTCTTCGATTACTTCTTCGACTGCATCCTCGGTTGCTTCCTCAACAGCTTCTGACGGTGTAACCGCGGGGGCTCCAGAATCTTCCGGCAAAGCTTCTTGCATTGGCAGAGCGTCGGAATCGTCGACAGCGGACTCGACAGCCTGAGCGGCGTCTGGGTCAGCGTTTTGTTCTACAATGGACTTAACCTCGTCTGAAAAGACGACGCTGCTGGTAATGAGCGCCAAAATAGCGCATAAACCAAAAAATTTTTTCATGATAATAAAAACTCCTTAAAATTTGTATTGCCTGATTTATTGACGTTCGCTAACGGCGAGGCGCCGTTCCCAAACCGACCTTGTTGGTGCGAACTCGGAATAAATCGTTTTTTCAAAGGTTAATGCTTAGTACGATAGTTCTTTGAAATTGGTTCGTTTTAAACTCAAAACAGTTTTTTTTCGAAAACGCGCAAAATCGTCAGGAATCATATCCGAAGTTTACCGAAGGCGTATAATTCAGACGTATGCACGTCCCGATTTTTAACCAGACTTTATCAATTTTTATTCCATATATGAATCGCAGAACATTTATTCTTTCAGCTGGGGCAAACGTTGGAATCGCCGCCATGACCGCCGGACACGGTCGTCTGTTTGCTCAAAATTCGTCTATTTTAGCGGGAAGACGTCGGTATGACATTGACGGGATGTCGTGTATTTTTCAGCCGGACAGCGTCGTCTTTTTGCGAGACGAGAAACCGATTTTGACTTATAGAACAACGTTTTGTGAAAAAGACGGTCAAGATAGAACAAACAATCGGACGGGGCGGGCGCCGATGGTTCCTTTTCCCTGCTTTACCCGGCTTTCCTCGCCAACGTCTTTGCTGCCGTTATCTCCTTTGAGAATATCTGCTGCTGCGGCGTTTGTTTGCGATAACGTCAATGGCGTGAATTATACGGTAAAAAATTCTAAAAAAAACGGTCTTCCCTGTGGACAAATACGTTCAAATGGATTAAAATGGAAAGGGATGTCGGAAATCGGCTCTGACGGAGCGTTAACCAGCCATTCTTCGTGGAACCTTGGAATTCAAGGCGTTTTTGACGACGAATGTAAATGGGTCGATCCAGAGGGTCGAGTTCAGATGACTGATACGCGCCGATTCCGAGTGGCGTTCTATGACAACAGCCGATATGGCGTTTATGTTACAATCGACTGGTACGCCGTAGAGGACGTTGTGATAACGGCAAATCCAAACTGCCTTTTTGGGGTGCAGACGTCCGCGCCGCTTGCGAAAGCAGAAGGTGGAATGATGATGAATTCCAACGGCGTCTGCGGGGCGTCAGAGATTTACGGCCGCCGCGCCAATTGGGTAACTTGTTGGGGACGGCTCAAGGCGGCAAATCCGTCGGCGTTTCCTGACGATAACCTTGATTTGCTGGAAGGCGTTGCGCTGATGTCGCACCCGTCCAACCCGTGGGGCGTAAGTCCTTGGAATACAACCCCTTTTGGATACATGTCGCCAACGCATATCCCTTTTTTATCCAAACCGTGGTCAGTACGCGCCGGAGAAGGGGTCCGATTGCGATATTTGATACTCGCCTATACGGGCGATCCAGACGACGGAGCAGTTGACGAAATTTACCGAAGTTATTGCAGTTCATAATTAGGGAATAGGAAATAGGGAATAGTTATTCGCCTGCGGCGAATTTAAATACAGTCCCCTACTCCCCATTCCCTACTCCCCACTCCCTATTCCATACCATGAAAGATTTCCTTTCCCGAATCCCTTTGTTTGATGAACGTTTTGAACGCCAAATGCGTTTGTGCGCTAAAATAGCGGAGTCTGTTTATGCGTCCTGCGCGCCCTCGGCGGACAAAAGCGGAGACATTCTTTATCAGCCGCCGCATCGCAACCTGGCAGGGGGGACGGAAATTACGGGCTATCGAGATTATTCGCCCGGAGACGACCTCCATTCCGTAGACTGGGGATACTGCGCTCGCATGGACGAACTGCTGGTTCGAGAGTACAAATCTTCCGCCCGTCAGTATTGTCATATTCTCGTTGACCGGTCAGAAAGCATGCGGCTGGTTCCGCCGCGCGCTGTAACGTCCAAGCTGGACACAGCAACGCGCCTGGCGGCGATTCTGGCTTTTGTCGCGGTGCGAAGAAACAATCAGGTGAACGTTTATACGTACGACGACCAGCTTCAGCCGGCTCAATACGCCATCGGCGCAGAGGGCGACATCGGCTATGCGCTTCAATTTTTCCGCAACGCATCGGAAACAGAGTCCAAAAAAGCGACGTCGTTCCTCAAGGCGGCGCAAAAGCTCGTTCAGGTTGACTCTCACAAAGGCGCGGTTTTGATTCTGACCGACATGTACGACGACTCTTTCCCTCAAGGGCTGTCGTTACTGCAGCAGGCGGGATACTCGCCCCGGGTTTTACGCCTGTATTCAGACTTCGAACGCGGCGTTGGCCTGTATGGCGACATTACCGTCGTCGACGCCGAAACCGGTCGAAGCTGGAATCTGACAATTACCGAAGCCCAGCTGAAGTATTTTCAGAAGAAATTCAACGAGAATACAGAACGAATCAAAAAATGGAGCCTTCGCTACGGCGCGAAATTCCAGAACGTTTACTGCGATCAGCCCGCGACGCAAGCGTGCCTGGAAGCTCTGGGGCTGCGAAAATAAGAACAATAAAACAAAAACAGGGAAGAGTTTAACGTCCCAAAAGACGTTGTCTTCCCTGTTTCCTGTTTTCTCAGCGCGTTATCAGTTGCTCGATCGAACGCGAATAGACATGACCTGAATCGGTCCCTTGGGCGGTTCTTTCAAGTCTTCTTTTGACTGGCCGGCAACCGGGATGCGGATGTCGAACGATTCCGTGCAGTCGGGAGTGGTGTATTCAAACCAGAGCGCGCCCATATCGGAAGAACGCGGCGCATTGAAGCGTTGTTTTGCCAACGCGTCTTTGTACTTGAGCTTTGTACCAATCGTAAACGCGGGAACGTCCCATTGGAATTGGACGTAATGGACTTCAACCGGGTCGATTTGAATTCCCTGAATTTCTTTTGTTTTTTCGTTCGGCAGAATCATGTGATACTCGCACAAAACGTGGGCGTCTTCCGGAATATTGAAGGGCGTACGCGCCTTGTACTGGTCGACGTTGACGTCAAGCGTTTTTTGCACCGCGGCGCCAAGATTGCAGCGTTCCATCTGCAATTTAACCGCTTGACGTACAAATTCCATCCAGGAGCTTTGAAGCTCTATTTGCCGTTGTTTAACTCTGTAGGCGTTAGAATTTCGGACAGAAACCGACGGTTTCTTTTGCTGCGCTGGCGGGAGAACGTTGCGCTTGACTTTTTTCAGCTCCAGGAGCACTCCAAAGTCGGTTGGCATGTATCCCATGAGCGGCATTTTATCAATCTTGAGCGGGCCTTCCTGATAGGCTGTCGTGAAGAAGTCGTCCCAGTATTGTCTGTAACCTTGCAGCGGCAGAGCCATGAGGAATCGGGCGGCAGCGTCCGTATCCCGGTTTTTGAATTCCGAGGTCTTTTCCCACGACTGCTTTTGACGCGTAATAAAGTCGTTTTGCCAAACAACGTTGAGAATCATGGTAGCGTATTCCGGCTGGAACGCCATCATTTTGAACGAGTCTGTAATTTGAGTGTCGACATACGGTTCAATTCTCTGCGAAGTTCCTTTCTTTTGAGACGGCTGTTGTGGAGCGGGCTGATCGGAGTCGGCTTCTTCGGCGTTGTCGCTATTGGCGTTTTCGCTATCGGCGTTTTCAGCGCTGGGCGCGGCGTAAGGGTCTGCGTTTTGAGCGTCGTCTAACGGGCGAGCTGACAAGGCGTTGATAACGTCTATCTGCATTGGTTTTCCTACCAAAGACGCCTGATTGGTGATCGAGGCAAAGGCGCCGGCTGAGCAGTTAAGGAAATAGCGTTCCACTTTCTCGCGGTCGTTCGGGTTGAGAAGGTTGGGCGCCATGTATAATTTTTGCATGCAGCGAATGTTGCCTACCAGCGGCAAAATCAGGTATGGAGTTGCCAAAGAGCGCAGTTCGACGTCTTCTGGATGCGCCAGAATGTAGTCTGTAACGCGTTCGCGAAATTCCGGATCGGCGTTCTTTTTCATCCAGTCGACAGCCATCGTTCGAACTTGCGTTGTAGTAATTCGACGTCTTCCTTTGTCGTCGTTAAGCGGAACGACGGGCGTAAGGAAGACTTTGGGCTGAGTAATCATCTGGAAGATCAAATCGAGGTTGTTGGTTCGCGGATGAGCGAGAATCGTCTGGACGACGTTTTTTTCAATATCGGAATCGTCGTCAAGCGTTTGGCGGCGCTGAACGATGTCAACCATCAGCTTCCAGGCGGCGTCGTCTCCATTTTGGCCTAAAATCTCGATAATCGCGGCGATAGTTCGAGAATTGAGCTTGGGGATGCGCTTGATTTTTTCTTCCTCCGCTTTGATTCTGTTTTTATAATCTCGCTCCAGTTTGGTAATTTCGCTGCGTTCCATGTCTTCGGTAATAACCGGCTTTGGAATTTCCGGCATTTCTGGAATGGGCAGAGGAGTGAGAATGTAACGGAGAATCTCTACCGCGCTGGCGGCTGACGGCTCGTTTTCAAACGGAGCGCCCAGCAGAGCGCAAGCTTCGTCAAGACGGTCGTCGCCCTCTTCTCTAGCGCGATAAAAGTCTTTGCTTCCCCATTGTGTTAAATCATGAGGCAGCGGCGGCTTGGCGGGAGCGGCGGGCGTATCGTCCTTAACGGGTTGGGGAGGTTCTTGTCTTTTGGGCTTCTTTTTAGAAGCGGAAGGTTTCTTTTTGGGTTCCTCTTTGGATTTACAGGAAAGTCCGCTAAAGCAGACGCCTGCCGCCAGCAAGAGGATAAGTAAAAATCGAATGACGTTTTTCATGGTACTGTATGGTTGTCAAAAGGTACGAAATATAAATAATCTGGCAATCCAAGAGGAAGCGCGCTGAGTAAAAACCTGATTGTTCAAAGGTTATGAGTTCCGAGAACGACAGACGCTCAGAACTGGAAACTTTGAAATCATGGCGGGCGCCGTTTCCTATACCTATAATAGCATATTATAACATTATTCTAGTAAAAAATCCAGAGTTGTACAGCAGAAAAAGCAAAAAAATAATAATATCTTAAAAAATGGACGGTGTAAATTCATTATTTTTGGAAAATTTCTGCCTTTCCCCCGTTGACGAATTCCATTTTTCGTCGTAAATTATTATAATAAGGGAATAGGGAATTGGAAATAGGGATAGATTTTAGTGGTAAGTGGTTAGTTTTTAGTGGTTAGTACGCAATCGCTCATCTAACTTACCAGTTACCACTTAATTCCCCACTCCCTATTCCCCACTCCCTACTCCCTAACATAACCACAATGCCATTAACAATAAGAGTAATTCCGTGTCTTGACGTCAATGCAGGGCGCGTTGTTAAGGGAACGCATTTTGTCAACCTGCGCGACGCTGGCGACCCGGTCGAGGTCGCCAAAAAATACGAACAGGACGGCGCGGACGAACTGATGTTCCTTGACATCACCGCCAGCAGCGACAATCGCAGCATTATGCTGGACGTTGTTCGCCGCACGGCGGAAGAGTGCTTTATGCCCCTGTGCGTTGGCGGCGGGATTCGGACGCTGGACGACATCCGTCAATTGCTCAAGGCGGGATGCGATAAAGTATCGCTCAATTCCATCGCCTGTAAAAATCCGGAATTTATTCGTCAGGCGGCGCAGCGGTTTGGGTCGCAGTGCATTGTCGTCAATATAGATCCCAAACGCGTTGTAAAAGACGGCAAAGAGTTTTGGGAAGTTTATATCAACGGCGGTCGAACGTCAACAGGGCTTCAGGCGGTTGAATGGGCGCGAAGGGTTGAACAACTCGGCGCCGGAGAAATTACCTTGACCTCAATGGACGCCGACGGGACGCGCACCGGGTACGACCTGGAAATAACCCGGGCGGTTCGAGACGCCGTTCGAATCCCGATTATCGCCAGCGGCGGCGCCGGATGCCCGCAGCACATGGCAGACGCCGTCAAACAAGCCCGCGTCGACGCCGTGTTGGCTGCCGGAATGTTCCATTTTGGTCAGTATACAATTAAAGAAACAAAACAGTATTTACAGGAACAAGGCGTTCCAGTCAGAATATAGGTTATAGGGAATGGGGAATAGATTTTAGTGGTTAGTTTTTAGTGGTTAGTGCGCAAGCGCTCATCTAACTTACCATTTACAACTTACCACTTAATTTCCTACACCCTGTCCCTTACTCATCACTCATAACTTTATCCAACAACCATGTCATCAGAACCCAGCAATATTCCCCCGTACGTACGGAAAGACGAATACGAAATTGACCGATTGTTTCGCGCCCTGGTTAAATGCAAGGGCAGCGACTTGCACCTGAAAGTTGGGCGACCTCCGATGCTCCGCGTTGCCGGGTCGCTTCAGGCTCTTAATCGCGGACCGATTGACGAAGACGAGATGGATCGAATCCTGTACGAGTTCATGAACGAACGCAACCGCAAAATCCTTCAGGAAACCGGCGGAGCGGACTTCGCTCACATCGTAAAGGTGGACGAACTCACTTGGCGTTTCCGCGTTAACGTTCTTAATCAGATGGGGCGTCTGGGTCTGGTCGCCCGAAAAGTCAACAACTCCATTCCGGTTTTTGAAAAGCTGTTTCTGCCCCAAATTCTGGAAGAACTGTGCAAGTTCTCGCAAGGCATGATTCTTTTGGCAGGCATTACCGGCTCGGGAAAAAGTACGACCATCGCGTCCATGCTGGACTGGATTAACCATCGATATAAAAAACACATTTTGACGCTCGAAGACCCGATCGAATTCACGTTTACGGAAGACAAATGCCTCATCAACCAGCGAGAAATCGGTCAGGACGTTATCGACTTCATGACCGGCATGAAGCACGCGGTTCGTGAAGACCCGGACATCATCCTCGTCGGTGAAATGCGCGACCGGGAAACGTTTGAAACCGCTATCCACGCCGCCGAAACCGGGCACCTTGTTTTCGGAACGATCCACGCGTCCACCGCGCCGTCGACCATTGGTCGTATTCTCGACTTGTTCCCGCAAAACATGCACCGGGCGCTGCGCTCCGCTCTGGCGTTTAACCTCAAGGGAATCGTTGCCCAGAAGCTGCTCCCGTCCATTAAAGAAGGCGTTCAGCGCGTCCCAACGTGCGAAATCATGATGATTAACCCGACCATCCGCAAACTGATTCTCGAAGGAGAAGACGAAAAACTCGCCGATGCAATTCGAATCGGCTACGAAGAAGGCATGCAGGACTTCACCAAAAGCCTCAAAGACCTCATCGACGCGGAACTCATCGACCGGGAAACCGCCATGGAAGTCGCCCCCAACAAAGAAGCCCTCAAAATGGCGATCAAAGGCATCGAAGTCAAAGCCCCGGGTATTTTGTAAATTTAGGGAATTGGGAATGGGGAATAGGGATTCGCTTTCAGCGAATTTAAAACTACCTCCACACCCTCCTACTCTCCGTTCCCTAAACAACTCCCCACTCCCTATTCCCCACTCCCTACTCCCTAACTATCCATGAAACGCATTTTAATTCAATTGGTTTTTTCGTTTGCTGCTGCGGCGTTGTTATCGTTTCAGACTCCGGCAGCGTTGGCTGGCATCTTAGACGAGCTGAATAACGGCTCTCAGGCGGAAACTCCAGACGACGGCGACCAGGCGGCGGAGAATCCTGCCGTTGAGAACGGTTCCGAGACCCCGGAACACGACGCTCCCATTGACGACAATCGCCAGGGCGAGGAACAAACCCCGCAAACGGACACCCCTCCGGAGGAAGACGGTCAACCGAGCGAAAACACCGAGAATTCAGAACCGGCGGCGGAGGATGCGGAAAATCCTCAAAACGCTTCGGAAGACGAATCGGGCGCCGAGAATTCTGATTCTCAGCAAGCCGAAGCCGCGCCTCAAGTGGACCCCGGAACGCCAAAGACGCCTGTCAAGCTCAATAACGGCGGCTATTTCAGCATCGCTAAAATTCTGACGCTGCTGATTATCTATCTCCTTTGGGTGAAATCAATGGACTGGCTCAGCGCGGACGCCGTTCATTACAAAAAGGACTGGAAAAAGTGGAATGCGATTGCCGTCGGCTCGTTTGTCGCTGCGTTCGCCATTGCTTTGCTGCTGCCCTGGTTCTGGGCGGGAGCCCCCTTGGTCGCGCTGGCGTATCTGGTTCCGTTCATTCTGTACGTTCGGTATCGCAACGAAGACATGAACCCGGCGGACATGGTCTTTACTCGAGATCATCTTCGACATTTCTTCGCGGAAAGGGTCAGCAAAGTCGGCGTCAAAGTTGACCCGAAAGCGAAAGACAAATTCACAACGGGCTGTGCGGCGAATTTGACGTCGTATACGAAAATTGAACGTCAGCGTGAAATGCGTCGAATTCAGGCGCACGCTCACGAAGGATTTATGGACGCTCGAAAAATGATTGCTCAGCTGATGACCAATCAGCCTGAGGCTACTATGCTGGACTTTGTCGCCAATGGCGTTAACGTGAAGCATCTTCTCGACGGCGTCTGGCATCCTGGCGAACCCCTGGAAAGAGAAACCGCCGATACGGCGCTGGAAGCTTTGAAAATTCTGTGCGGCATGAACCCTCAAGACAGACGCTCAAAGCAGTCTGGCGAATGTGAAGTCGAGTTTACGTATCAATTCGATTTCCCGGATGAGCGTTTGGCGATTCGTCTGATGCAGGAGCGTTACGACAAACTCATGGAAGAGGACAACGACGAAAACTATGTCGAACGCCGCAAACTCAAGGAAGACCTTCGAAGAGCAAAAGAAGATCTGCCTCAACCGGAACAGAGAAAAAGAAAAGCGGTTATCACGGTAACGTCCCAGGGAACGCAAACCGGCGAAAGGGTTATGCTCAAGTTCTCGTCTCCCAAAATGGATTTCCATGTTTTGGAAGACTGCGGCATGAGAGACAAACTGGCAGAAAAGGTTCAGCCCATGTTCGATCTGCCGAAGGGGATTTTGATTTTCTCCGCGCCTGTCGGCAACGGCATGAAAACGACGCTCAACGTTGCTTTGAACAAGACCGACCGGTTCCAAAGAGAATACGCCCAGCTGGACAAGGAATCCAATCCGCACGAAGTTGTTGAAAATATCCCTGTTACAACGTATTCGGAAAAGGATTCTATCAAAGAGGTTATGAAGCGCTTCTTCCTTAAAGAGCCCGCCGTGTCGGTAATTCAGGACATGGACGGCGCCATTCTCACCGAATGCTTTAAGGAAATGGCGATGGACGACCGACTGATTGTTACAACCATTCGCGCTCAGGACGCTTCGGAAGCGTTGCTGAGAATGTTGGTTTTGAAGGACGCTGAAGGCAATCCTGTTTCCAGAGACAAGGTTGCCGACTACGTTAAAGTCGTAGTTTGCCAGCGTTTGATTCGAAAATTGTGCAATCACTGCAAACAGCCCGTCAAGGCGCCGCCGGCTCTGGCTCAGGCGCTCGGATTCCCAGCTGGACGAGAAGTGATTCTTTATCAGCCGCCGGCTAAACCCGCCGAGGGCGAAGAAGTCTGCTCTGAATGTCACGGCATTGGATACAAGGGCAGAACGGCGATTACAGAAGTTCTCTTTGTCGGTCCCACCGTTCAGGAGGTTTTGAAGAAGGCTCCCAAACTGGACTTGCTTCGCAAAGCGGCTGTGAAAGACGGCAACAGAACCTTGAGAGAAGAAGGCATGGTTCTGGTTGCAAAAGGAATCACCTCCGTTCAGGAATTAAAACGAATTTTAGAAGCTCAGTGAATTTTTTTCAATCGGATTCTCCGCTGACTAAAGCGAATTTCCTCCCGATTACAGAGCAGGAGCTGAAATGGAATCTGTATGTAACCGGGGCGGGATATGACGACATGCAGCCAGGACGCGCTTTTGTCAATGAAGGGCGTCCGGAGCTGTATCGTTTGGAGCAATATAAAAACCGTATTCTTCCGGAATACGTTTTTATTTATATCGTCGACGGCGCTGGACAATACATTTCCGATATAGGCGGCTCGCTTGCGGTGAAAAAGGGAGACTTTTTTATCCTCTTTCCCGGTTCTGAACATCAGCTAATTCCCGATAAGGATATTGGCTGGAAAGATATTTGGATTACGGCAAACGGTCCGTATATTCATTATTTAACCCAAAACGGAGTCCTCGATCCTCGCCATCCGATTGTCAGTTCTTCGTCGTCCGACAATAAAATAAAAAGTCGAATGGAACAGCTGTGCAGGAAGATTCTGGATTCTCCCCAGGTCAATTCGCCGTTTTACGCCGAGGATTTGCTGGGCATTCTCATTGAAGTTGGCGCATGTCAAAAATCGCCTGCGCCTCCCGGGATTCTTCTGCCGTCGACTGAGGAAAAGGTCTCACTTTCAACTCAGCTTATTCAAAAAGCATGCAGAGAGATTTGGAATTGGGGACATCAGGAAATCGATATTAAGCGTCTGGCAAAAAAGCTGGGCGTTACTCGTCGGACTCTGGAACGATATTTTAGCAAGGAACTTCACAGAACAATTCGCGATGAGATTCATCGCTGCAGAATTTATCGGGCGATAACCCTGCTTCAGCAAACGAATGTAAAGATTGAGCAGATCGCGCTCATGGCGGGATTCCCCAACTACGTTCACATGATACGCGTGTTCAAACGAGCGCTGGGCAGAACGCCCCGTGAATTCAGGAGTTAGGCGTTACGAGTTAAACGTTGGCGTTTAGCCCTTGTCTAACGGCAAGCCGCATTCCTGATTTTCTGCTTTCCGCTCCCTAATCCCCATCCCCTAATTATGTTCGACATCAACAACGAAGATCATCGCGCGCTTCTTCGCCTCGCTTTAGCGGAAGGAATCGGACCGCTGATGCGTCAGAATTTACTCGACGCGTTCGGTTCTCCCGCCGCGGTCTTTCAGGCGTCGGAAAAGGACTGGGCGGCGATACCCGGCATCGGCGCTCAGAGGATTGAGTCGTTACAGAGTTCGACGGACGAAAAGCTCGATAAATTTCTCGCGTTCTGCAAGATTCATCACATTGACCTCATTCCGCTGGGCGACAAAAACTACCCTCAGCAGCTGACGTCCATTCCTGACGCGCCGGGGATTCTCTTCGTTCGCGGGACGCTTCTTCCGGAAGACAGCATTTCTATCGGCGTTGTTGGAACGCGACATTCTACGCATTACGGCAACCGGGCGGCGCACAATCTCAGCTTTGCCCTGGCGCAGGCGGGCGTTACAATTATCAGCGGATTGGCGCGAGGAATCGACACGCAGGCGCATATCGGCGCTCTGGACGCTCACGGCAGAACGATTGCCGTTTTGGCGTCTGGTCAGGAAAAGATATATCCGCCGGAAAACGAGAAACTGGCAAACGCGATTGTCGAATCCGGCGGCGCGCTGGTTACGGAAGCCCTGCCCGGCTCCGTTCCTCGAAAAGGCATGTTCCCGCAGCGCAACCGGATTATCAGCGGTCTGTCTTTGGGAACGCTTGTCGTTGAAGCGGACGTCGCCAGCGGCGCGTTGATTACGGCGCGTCACGCCATGGAGCAAAACAGAGAAGTCTTTGCCGTGCCTGGTCAGATCGACAGCCGCATGTCCCGTGGTTCCAATCGGCTTATCAAAGACGGCGCGAGGCTGGTTCAGTCCGTAGACGACATTCTCGACAATCTCGGTCCGCTGACGAAGCCGATTCAGCGGTCAACAGGCGTTACAGACAAGAATCCGCCCAAGCCGGCGGAACTCAAGCTCAACGAGATGGAACGCAAAGTCTACGACGTCGTTTGCGCTCATACCGGACCAACGCCTATCGACGAATTGATTCGTCAAACCGGGCTGCCAACGGGAAATCTTCTGGCGGTGATTACCGCATTGGAAATCCGCCGACTAATCAAACGCGTCGGCGGACAAAGCGTGATTCGGAACTGACGCTTCGCGATTATTTTTCAGACAATTTATACACGGTGAACTGACTATTCTGGTACAACATCGGCAGCGCGATGGGCGTTCGAGCGTTTGTAACAAGATAGTCCGCGCCGTACTCTTTACCCAAACGCTTGAGCTTATTGGGCGACTGCCTTGCCATCGAGTCATTCCAGACGTATCCACTTGGCGAAGATTCGTCTTCGACTGTATACAAATACATAAGCCGTCTGTACCATTCTACCAGCCCCGCGGCGTTTTGCGGAACGTCTTTCCAGTTAACGCCCGTTCCCCGATGAGAATACCAAGTGAACGTTCGGGTCATTTTCGGTACGATAAACACGGCGTCTTGAGGCGTGTTTTTGTCAATCCAGGAGCAAACGTCAATCCATTGATAATAGTTTATTTCCGCCATGTGGCACTGTCGCGGAGGAACCGGATGCGCCAATCGGTAGATATTTTTATAAACGCCCGCAGCCCCGCAGAACAAACACAGGCAAAGCGCTATGATATAAAAATGTGTAAAACGATAGAGTTTCGCGCAGCATATAACTAAACAAGCCAGTAACGAGAACGTTAACGGAATGGCAACGTCAGAAAGACGGAACCAGTAAAACCGCAGCAAGCCGACGCAGTCGTTGGGGTAAGAAGCTGACCAGAACGACAAAATAATTCCAATTGAGGCAATGATTAGCGCAGTGGCGCCAAAAAGCAATAAAAAATTACAGCCAGCGTTAATTCGTTTGGATTCATCGTTTTGGTCCCGATTGAGTTTTTTTGCGTAACGGGTAAACCAGCACAGAATAATAAACGTAATGAACCAGACAATACACAGGGCAAAAAACCGCCAAACAAAAACGGCAGGGAACGATGTAAAAAGCAGATGGTGCGGCAATCGGAAATAGACGTACACGCGTTCAGCCGCTTTTACGGCGTCAGGAAACTCTCCGTAATTGAGAAGCAAAGAGGGAATCAATCCCGGTAAAGACAGCAGACCGCCGATGGGAAGCGTCCAAACATCTTGCCATCGAAAAGCGATTTGTTTTTTCAATACGCAAAGGAAATACGCAATCAGCGCCGCCAAAACCGTCCAGCCGCCAACCAACACGTGAAACATGGACGCGATTCCCAATACAATCCACGCCTGCCCCCATTTTTGAGCGGTTATGCGTTCCAACCCCCAAAAGACGAAGACGTACGCGATTGTTTTCGCCTCCATGCCGCCGAAAACCCATTCTCCCGCCATCTGACAATACGACTGAAGGAAGGCAAACATTCCCGCTGAAAGAACCGCAAACCATTGACGGGGAACGACATTCCACGACAACCTCTGCCAGAAAAACGCCATGGCAAACCAGCAGACGATTCGCCCAATCCAGGCGCACGCTGACAGCGGCATAATCGTCGTCAGCCAGCCAAACGTCCAGACGAAAACGCCGTGAGCGTCTGGCGTGGAAAGGAGAAAATCGCCCGGCGCGTAGGAGGGATTCCAGAATCGAGCCGCCTTGCCGAGGTAATGCGCCTCGTTGACGTCTGGAACGAGATACGCTCCTTCCAGAAAGAATAAAACAAATATCAGCAGAATTTCAAGCCATCGATTTTTCGTGTTCATAAGAATTATTTTAACAATTTACCTGTTTTTTTCAAGATCAATGTTGTATAAGAATGAAAAAAACGTTATAGTATTGAAAATGGGCTGATGGGCGAATCTTGCAATTAATTGCGGATGTATACAATCCTCATTTTGCAAACGTCTGTCAACGATTGTTTTAATCCTTTAACGTACAGGAAAACAAAAAATGTCAGATTCATTTACTGAAACAACGAACACGTCATGGTTTAGCCGAATTGGCAAATCCTTTAAGGGGATTGTCGTTGGTTTTGTTTTGTTCATTGCTGCTTTTCCGCTTTTATTTTGGAATGAAGGCAGAACGATCAAACAAACCAAATCTCTTAAAGAGACGGAAGCTGGGCTTGTCATTGCCAAATGCGATGAAGTCAATCAGGATTACGAAGGCAAGCCGGTTTATATGACAGGCGACGCCAAAACAGAGGAAACTCTTTCCGACGATATCTTCCCGGTTACTGTCAACGGATTTAAACTCAAACGCAACGTTGAAATGTATCAGTGGGTTGAACACGAAAAATCTGAAACAAAAGAGAAACTTGGCGGCGGCGAACAAACCGTTACCACCTATACGTATACCAAGGAATGGAGCGACAGCCCAATTGACTCCGGACAATTCAAGCAGTCTGCTGAACACGAAAACCCCGCTTGGGATTTTGAGGGCGGCGAAATTGTAGCGAAGACCGGCGCGATCGGCGCTTTTACTTTGACAGACAGCATTATCAGCAAAATGAACTGGTATGAACCGTTCAAAGTTGAAGTCCCGACTGCGTCTGAAACGCCAGCGGTTCAAACGCCAACGGAATCGGTTCCCGAAATGCCGGAACTCACGACTCTTGAAGACGTTCCTGCTATTGACGACGTTCCCGAGACTCCTTCTGTTCCCGAGACTCCGGCAGTTCCCGAAACGCCGGCTGTTGATGAACTCCCGACCCTTGAAGACGCTCCGGCTATTGACGAACTCCCGACTCTTGAAGACGCTCCGGCTGTTGACGAGCTTCCGGCGCTTCCCAGTGAAACAACAGCTGGCGAATCAACCGCTGAAACGCCCGTTGCGCCGCAAACTCCGGAAGCGATTGCCGCCGCTAACGGCGTTCCAGAAGGATACATTTACTACAAAGACGGTTTTTATAAGGGCGATCCCAAAAAGCTTGCGATTGGCGACGTTCGCGTTTCGTTTGAATACATGCCGGCGACTGAAACGATAAGCCTTATTTCCGGTCAGCAGGGTGACACCTTCGCGCCTTATCAAACCAAATACAATCAGATTGAACTGGTTGAAAAGGGCGTTGTTTCCGCAGACGCCATGTTCAAGCACGCTCACAACGCCAACTCGATGATTTGCTGGGCGCTTCGTCTGGCTGGATTTATGATGATGTTCATCGGTTTGAAGATGATCTTTGAACCGTTGCGAGTCATTGCCGCCGTTGTGCCGTTTATTGGTTCGATTGTTGGAATGGGAACAGGATTTGTCGCCTTCGTTTTGGCGGCTGGATTCAGCCTGCTGACGATTTCCATCGGCTGGCTGGCATATCGACCGCTCATTGGCGTCCCGATTTTGATTGCAGCTATTGTCTTCCTGCTCATGCCATTTTTCAAGGGCAAGAAGGCGGCTCCGCAACCCTCGGCTCCGTTTGAAAAGTAACGATATGGCTGTTCTTGATTGAATAAAATTCTGTCAACAGATACGCGGCTCGACGAATTTGTCGAGCCGTTTTTATCGTTAATCTCTATCACAAAACAAGCATTATGACATTCCCAACCAGACGCGATTTTCTGAAGGTTTCCGCTTTAACTCTGACAGAGTTATTCTGTTTACCCGCGTTTGCGGACGAGCCGATTGAACTGGTCGTTCTTCATACAAACGACCATCACGGAGCAATTGTTCCTACAAACGGTCAGGGAGGGCTGGCGATTCGATCAACAATAATCAATCGCGAACGCGCCAAATACAAAAACGTCCTGCTGGTCGATTCCGGCGATTACAATACCGGTCAGCCGATTTCAAACGAGTTTTACGCCAAGCCGGATTTGCTTGCTTATAAACTCATGAAATACGACGTGATGACGATTGGCAATCACGAATTCGATCAGTCCAAAGAAATCTATCAGGAGCAGGTAGATTTCTTAACGTCTAATGATGAGAACGCCTCAATTTCTCTGGTTAATGCCAACGTTCATTATAAATCCAACGGAGAACTCGTCTTGCCGCCGTACGTTGTCAAACAGATAGCAGGAATTCGCGTTGGCGTATTTGGCGTACTAATTAACCAGCCCAGCCTCTTGGACGCTTCAAGCTATATTACCATTGACAACGAAATTGAAACGGCTAAAAATACAGTCAAGACGCTTCGCGAAATCGAAAAGACGGACTTTATAATCGCCCTGACTCACATGGGCGACGTCAAGCTCTTTGACGGGCACGTTACGTCCGTCGATTTGGGAAACGCCGTTGAAGGAATTGATCTGATTGTAGACGGGCACGCCCATTCGTATTTCACCCAACCCAAGCCAACTCAAAACGCGCCGGTGGTTACAGCAAACGCATACGGCCGCTATGTCGGCAAGGCGATATTTAAAATTCAGAACGGAAAGGTAACGTTGGACTCCTGGACGGCAATTCCCGTTACCGCTGATACCGAGCCGGACCCAGTTATCACAAAGGCGATGGAACCGTACATTCAAAAAGCGTCAGCCGATTTAAAGACCGTCATTGCTCATTCGTCCGCGCCATTCCCGCTGGGCGAGAAAGAATCTCGTGTGGGCGAATGCGCGGTATGCAATCTCATCTGCGACGCCATATACGAGTTTCTCATTCAGAACAAAACGCCCGTCGATTTCGTTCTCAGCAACGGCGGCGTCTTTCGCGCCGGGCTGCCTCAAGGCGATATTACAAAGGAGAATATCAAAGCCTGTCTGCCATACGACAACACGCTGGTTTTGATTGATATGAAGGGTTCAGACGTTCTCAATCTGTTTAAGTTCGTCGCTTCCGTCTACCAAACCAACGGCGCGTTCGGACAGGTTTCCAAACAGGTGCGATATACAATCACGTATGACAACGGAGTCAACGGCAAGATTTCCGATTTGACGATTGATTCCAAGCCCGTCGATCCGGAAAGAGTTTATAGATTTGCCGTCAACAGCTATATGTACAATGGCGGCGACGGGTACGACATTCTCAAACAGCGCGCAATAAAAGCCGCTGATATCAATGTCCTTGTTACTGACGCCGTTATTGATGCGCTAAAGCAGTCTGCTCAGCCGATCGCCCCTGTTCTCGACGGTCGAATCGTCGTTCGCGGCGGGCTGGATCAGTACAAGTATATTACCGAACCGGAAAAGAAAACAACAGAAGACAACTCTGCGAACGAACCATCTCGATAAAAAACGTCTAACGTCCCTGACAATACGGGGCGTTAGACGAACAATTGTTGAACGCTTTCGTCAGTCCTGAAACGGTTCCTGTTTTTTATTCAGGAATTGTCAGGCTCTTTTTGAATTCATACCGGGGGTTGCGATAGTCAAAATCAGCGTCTGTTACAGTAATATTCGGAATGATATTGGTATACGTAAACTCTTCCCGAATCGTTGCAACTCCGGACGAGTCTGGCCAGTTGTAACAAACAAACCGGACGGGAATCTGGTACTGGTTATCGATAAACACCTGTCCTTTATAGAACGGAAAAACGTTTGACTTGGGCTCATGCGTTATTTGAATAACCGTACAGGCGCGATTGTCAATGGAAGCGTTTTCAATGAACTCGATTTTGCAATCGGGAAACTGTTCTGCTGAATGCGCGACGTCCAGAAGCTGCTTCATCATGCTGGCAATTCCCAACTCCTTCAACGAGTGATTGGATTCAGAATGAGCCATTTGGCTGTCCATTTTGATGGCTCTGGTAATACGGGCCAGAGCAGGGCGATAACCGCCTTTGGTAACGATAATTCTGTCGTTGTTCTGTCCTTCGACGTATACAATTTCACGACCAACAATGTCGTCCGGCGTGATATATTTCATATAGACGCTAAAAGGCTCAGCTCGAAAAATCATCTGCGCCCGGCGCATATCCTGCAATTCGCCGCGAACGGTTTCTCGCATTGTTACAATACAGGCGTAAGAACCGAACTGACGGTTGATGGTTCTGAATCGCACCTTGGCGTCGTTAATCATCTGCTCAAACGCCTGCCACTGTTCTTCTGGAACCGGCAGACCAGGGGTCAGACGCTCTGGCTGCGGCTGCGTTGAATATGGAATCGGACGGTTGACTCTGTAATCAACCAGATTCGATTTGTCCAGTACGCTGTGCGTCTGAGCAAACGATGCGCCAGTTGTTACAACAACAGTCATAAAAGCGGCAATAAATCGAAGGGGCGTTCTCATGGCGTCAATCATTATATACTTGTCGGGAAAATGCATTTTCACTTCTTTTGGATATTTTAATTCATATTCGAAAAGAATAAAGATTAAAACGAATGTATTTTTAAAAACGAATAAAACTTTTTTTCTGGTTATGACGTTTTTAGCGGATTTATCAAATTTAACGATTGTAACGATTATAACGATTCTGGGCGACTCGTAATGAATTGAAACTTGACAGTTGCCCCTCTTTCTCTAAATCATCTTTGTTCCCTACTCCCTTTTCTTGAATTCTGTGGTATAATAACAGGTCAAAAGAGCTTAGAATGGGCGAGCAAGGCGCTTTTGCTCAGATTCCTCGCCCCTTATTCCCGATTCATAACAATTTTCCATACTGTCATGTCAGATAAGAACAAAACCCAAAACGATAAACAGAAGAATAACAACGACTCAAAAGACCCGAAAAAGGATTCGTCAAAATGGGGATATTATGCCCTTCCGATTTGGATTTTGGTTATTATAGGCGGGATTGCGATCGCCGCTTATTATATTCAGTCCGACGCCCGTAGAACGTTTACCGTGCCGTACATGGATTTCGTCAAGCTGGTCGAACAGGGCGCGCCGGAAAAGAACCCGAATGCTCAGCAGGTCTATACGGAAAAGCGCGGCGAGCAAACGTGTCAGTACCGGGTTTCCAATATTTCGGAATTGAAAGTCGGTTCAACGCGAATTACCGGAAAAGGCGATTTTATCAAGGTTTCTGAAGACGGAAAACCTGTTGAGGGGGAACTTTACAAAGACCGCAATTTTGTCAGTAATCGTCAAGGTTTTTCAGACGATGGGAACTATCTGTTCAATCTTCTCAAATCGAAGGGGTTTGACAACGTCGACGGCGAGACGTCCGCGTCTCCCTGGGTGCATTCGTTGCCGTCAGTGATTATTACGATTATTTTAATCGGAGTCCTTATATTCTTTATCCGCATGATGGGCAAAGGCGGCGCGTTTGCTTTTGGACAGTCGCGCGGACGTTTTTACAAGCCGGACGAAATCAACGTAACGTTCAAAGACGTAGCGGGCATTGACGAGGCGGTTGAAGAAGTTCAGGAGATTGTCGAGTTCCTCAAGACGCCGGAAAAGTACAAGAAAATCGGCGGACGCATTCCCAAAGGCGTTCTTCTGGTCGGCCCTCCCGGAACGGGGAAAACGCTTCTTGCCAAAGCGATTGCCGGGGAGGCTGGCGTCCCGTTTGTGAGCATTTCCGGCTCGGACTTCGTCGAGATGTTTGTCGGCGTCGGCGCGGCGCGCGTTCGAGACATGTTCGAACAGGCGGCGGATTGCGCTCCGTGCATCGTCTTTATTGACGAGTTGGACGCGTTAGGCAAAACCCGGTCTGAAAACGTTACAGGCGGTCAGGACGAACGCGAACAGACGCTCAACGCCCTGCTGGTGGAAATGGACGGGTTCCCGGACAACAACGGCGTTATCGTTTTAGGCGCGACCAACCGACCGGAAACGCTCGACCCGGCGCTGCTGCGTCCTGGACGATTCGATCGGCACGTTTTGGTTGACCGCCCTGACCTGCTCGGACGCATCGCAATTCTGGAAATCTACGCCAAAAAGATCAAGCTGGATCCGGCCGTCGACCTGAAAGAAATCGCGTCCATGACAAGCGGTTTTGCCGGAGCTGACCTGTCCAACCTGATTAACGAAGCTGCTTTGCTGGCAGCCCGAGCCGGCAAAGACTGCGTTACAAAAGAAGAACTCAACGAGGGAATCGAACGCGTAACCGCAGGTTTGCAAAAGAAACAGCGCGTTATGCATCCGGAGGAAAAGCGTCGAGTGGCGTATCACGAAAGCGCTCACGCGTTGGCGGCGCACCTGCTTCCCAATACCGACCCCGTTCACAAGGTTTCGATTATTCCCCGCGGTCTGGCGGCTCTTGGGTACACGCTCCAGCGGCCGGACGAAGATCGATACCTTGTTACTCAATCTCAGCTGGAAAGCCGAATCATGGTATACCTGGCTGGCACGATTGCCGAACAGATGATTTTCAACGACATCTCCACCGGGGCGCAAAACGACCTCCAGCGCGCGACTGACCTTGCCCGAAGCATGGTCATGGACTACGGCATGAGCCGACTGGGACGCCTGAGCCTTCGAACGAAAGAGACGTCGTTTATCAGCGGCGAAGAGGTTACGAAATCGTCTGCCCTGTCAGAAAACACCGCAGCGAAAATCGACGCTGAAGTCGAATACATCATGGAAACGGCGTTTAACGAAACGAAAAAAGTTCTGGAAAATCACCGGTTCAAGCTGGAAGCATTGGCAGAAGCGCTGTTGCTAAAAGAGGTCATCAATTCGGAAGATCTGGCAAAGATTCTCGACGACAAAACGGAGAATAGCTAGGAGTTTGAAAACTTAGGCGAGCCACGGGTGTAAACCCGTGGGTGTGAGCGAAGCGAACGAAATATGAAAGGCGGTAACGGAGCGACCAACGGGAGCGAAGTTACGCTTTGACAATCTGGGGAACTCCCCAGATTGTCTCCCTGGATTGTCTAAATATACTTGTTCTACTTGAAATTTTCCGAAAAATGAGCTATTAGCTCCTAGCTACTAGCTTGGTTATCCCTATTTCTTGCGATAACGCATGAATCAGATTTATCAAGCTAATAGCTAGAAGCTAGTAGCTAGAGGCTTAACATCGGATAAACTCAAGTCGCTTCAGTATAAAACGCCTGTATCCGGAACGTCTCAAACTTCCGGCAGTTCATAGCCCTTGCGGCGTTCTCGGTCAAGCAGAGCGTTGGCGTCGGCGGAATCGAAAACTTCTTTTTCCGGGTCCCACTTGATGGAATGTCCGACGTATCGGGCGATATTTAGCATGTGACAAAGCGATGCGGTGCGATGTCCGATCTCGCAGTCGTCAAGAGGCGTTCCGCCAAAGCGGATACATTCGATCCAGTTGCGAATGTGGGCTTCGTGTCCCAGTTCCTTCTCTTTGGCAACCAACTCCGGAACTTCGATCTTGCCGGCTTCGTCAACCAGTTCATTTGGATTGGCGGTAACCTTGTTAAACCAAACCTCCATTTTGCCCTTTTCTCCAAAGAAGATTCCGCCGCCGCGGTTGCCCTCTTTGCCGTCGTCGTCGCCCAGCTTGACGACAAGACCGTTGGCGTACTTGAACGCCAGCTTCGGCTGACAGCAAATGTCGTTTCCGCGTTTTGCGGTTTCCGGTTTATCGTAAGTTGGCGGCTCGAGTTTGTCGCCTGTTACAATAATTTCGACCGGTCCGGTATGCTGCATTCCCAACGCCCATTGAATCTTGTCCAATCCGTGAGTTCCCCAGCCCGTCATTTCTCCGCCGGAGAACGGTCTGAACGACAGCCAGCCTGGCTTTCCGCGTGGAATAAACAGTTCCGGGTGATACGGAACCAGCGGCGCGGGACCGCACCAGCGTTCCCAGTCCAGACCAGCCGGGACTTCCACCCCCTTCATGTTGTAGAACCAGGGCGATTCGTAATTGGCGGCAAGGACTTTGGAAATCTTGCCCAACCCTCCGTCGCGAATAAACTTGCAGCTGCGATAGTCGATTTTCAAACTTCGCATCATCGAGCCAGCCTGGAAAACAACGCCCGCCTTTCGCGCCGCTTTAACCATCAGCCGTCCTTCAGCAATGGTCAGCGACATGGGTTTTTCCGCATAGATGTGTTTTCCCGCCTGGGCGGCGTGAATGCAAATCAGAGATCGCCACTGTTCCGGCGTTGCAGTAAGAATCGCGTCGACGTCTTTTCGATCAAGGATTTTTCGATAATCTGAAACCGCGTCCGTATCGGGATTGCAGCCCCATTTCTTCGCCCTGTCCTGAGCGCGAGGCAGATAGACGTCAGCGCAGCCAACGACTTTCGCAGTTTCAACGCGAAACGCTCGATCCATGTCGTACGTTCCCTGACGTCCGACGCCGATGCCGGCAATATGAACTCTGTCGTTTGCGCCCGGCTTGCCGTCTTGTGCCAAAACGCTGCGCGGAATTAACAGCGGAACGCCAACAGCCGCCGCGGTCATACCTAAAAAATCGCGTCGAGTTGATTTCATATTTAAGTCTCCCAAGTTAAATATTGATGAATATGTAACAAACAAAAGCTGTGAGCAGAGCTATTCAGCGTTCTTCTTTTCCGCTATCTGTTTTTTTATAAACCACTCAGCCACATCTGGCTGATAATACGTGATGGCTGATTCCAGAGCCGTTCTTCCCCCTGTACCTTTTGCGGAAACGTCAGCGCCATGTTCGACCAGCCACTGAACCATTTTTAAACTTCCGCTTTCAGCAGCGCTATGTAAAGCGGTATCGCCGCTGTTGTTCTTGGAATTGACGTCAAATCCTTTTTCAGTTATTAACCATTGAACCAATTCCGTATTCCCGCTCCGGGCGGCAAAATGAATGGTTGAATCTCCATTTGCGCTTTTTGCTTCAATGTCTAATCCTTGTTTGATAAGCCATTGAACCATTTCAAGATTCCCGCTTAAGGCGGCAAAATGCAAGGCTGTTATACGGGATTCAGAAACAGCGTTGACGTCTGCGCCATGCTTGACAAGCCACTCAACCAATTTCAGATTTCCGCTTTCAGCGGCGAAATGAAGCGCCGTCATATCAAAAGCCAGTTTTGTGTTATCGTCTAACCCTTGTTGAGCAAGCCATTGAACCAGTTCCAGATTTCCGCTTTCAGCGGCGTAATTCAAAGCGTTCCCAAAAATGGCTTTTTCTTTTATATTGACGCCCTGTTTGACCAGCCATTGAACCAATTCCAGATTCCCGCTTACCGCGGCGGGATGCAGCGGCGTTCCAAATGTGGCGCTTGCGTTTACGTCCATTCCCTGTTTCACCAGCCATTGAACCAGCTCCAGGTTCCCGCTAACGGCGGCAGAATGTAACACGGTCCATTTAAAATCAGTTTTTGCGTTTTTGTCTGCGCCCTGCTCTATTAACCATTGAACCAATTCCAGATTCCCGCTTTCGGCGGCGTAATGCAGAACAGTCTGTTTGAAAGCCCCTGTTGCGTTTATATCAGCGCCTTTAGCGATAAGTTCCTTAACCCGTTTCAAATCTCCTTTCAGAGCGGCGTAGTGAAGAACGTTTCCGCCAAAGCAGATAAAAGGTTTTTCTTTTAAACAAAAATCGAAATCGAATTCTCCCGTTTTGAACATCTGCTCAAAACGATGAACGCTTTGTTTGTCAACGTGATTGTAAATCAGTAAGGTTAATATCTTCTGACTACAGTGGCGGGACGACTCCGGCTCGGGCTTTTCGGCGCTGGAACCGCAGCTTGGTAAAAACAGGGATACAACCAAAAAAGCAGTAAACAACAAACCGTTATTTTGAAAAGGTTTCATGATAATTCTTCTCCTGTTGCAAGATAGAGCTGAATAAAAAAGTCAACGGGATCGTTTGTAGAACGTTTCGGTCAGCAACGCAAACTGATGTTACGCTACCGATCGAAACGATGAAATTAGTCTGTTATATTCCGGGGGCTTACGCACCCCGGCTCGCCATTATTATTTCTGAATCGGCTGAGTCCAGCAGGTCGGATGATCCGGCTTGCCGCGCATGGTGCAGCGGGCAGGAACCATTGCTGTGATTCGAGCGCGGACGTAAAGGTCGTCGTCCGTCATGGTATACTCAGCGTGAGTTCCCTCGACCGTCTTGAAAATCTCGCCGACGGACTCGGAATACACATTAATCTTTCTCGCCGGGTAACGTCCCTCTTTGGGCGAATCAATCGTCCTGAACGTCTTGTCGAACCCGCGGCGCGTGCCGATAAAGTCGATTTTGTAATTGACGTCTTTTTCCGCGTGGACGTCAACCGCCAGCGTACCGGTTGATTTGTCGAACTGAACGTCGTTGAGCCAAACGCCGACAGCCGCATAGAAGTCGCCGCGATTGAGCGCCTTCATCAAATCGACAGCGTTGAGCGTTTCACTGCGAACCATGACCGAGCCGCCGGCGGCGGTGTCGAAATCGGTGTAGAAGCGCTGATAGTTGTGCGTGTCGTCTGTCGCAGTTCCCATGATCAACGGCTGATTATTGTCGGCGCGGAACGCGTTGATGATGTCCCAGAACTTTTCCGTTGTCCAGAAGTCCGGACGACCCGGGAAATTTGGACCGCAGTTGATCAGTTCAAAGAACCGAATTTCCGGCTGTTCGCAAAGCCATTCCGGCTGAACGTCGTACCAGATCCAGTCCGGGTGGTTAAATTGGAAAAAGACTTCATCTTGAGGTTGATCGCCGATCATTTCCTTAATCGCTCGCAAAGACCAGCTGACCGACTCGTAACCGGAGCAATGGGGCGACATCTTGTCCCCTTCGATTCTTCGGCTCATGTACATTGCCGGCGCCTGACCGTCCAGCTTGTCAACGAGTTCCTGCGTTACTTCCGCCCGGGAGTTAATCAAATTGGAGTGAACCTGGACGCCGTCGGCTCCGTGAGTCGTCAGTTCGTGTCCGGGAATGAGCAGGAATCGGTCTTCCTGATTGAGCAGCGCGGAAAGCTCGTCGAAGTTTCTCATGCGAAGCTGAAGCTTGCCGCCTTCTTCCTTCGTCTGCATGGGGAACTTGTAACGGCTCTGACCGCGTTCGTAAGCCGCTCTTTTCGGACCTTCCGGAGTAAACCATTTGTCGGTATCCGCCTGGAATCTGCCGTGATCAGAGGGAACGACGAATTCGTACCCTGCGTCGCGATACAGAGAGCAAGCCTCTTCCAGCGTCGCAGAGCCGTCAGACCAGAACGAGTGCTGATGAAGATGCCCGCGCCGCCAGCCGGGAATTTTCAGAGGGCTGACCGGTGCGTTGTTAAAGACTTCCGGGGATTCCGAATATGCCAAAGATCCGGCGGAAACAAAGGCGGCAATAGCCGCTGACGATTTAAGAAAGTTACGGCGGGAAAGTCGATTCTTGTTCATGAGCGCTCCTTTATGTTAGTTGTGATTATCGAATAATGGAAGGCGGTAACGGAGCGACCGTCGGAAGCGCAGTTACGCTTTCGTCATCAGGCGAACATTTTTTGAAGCGTAACTTCGTTCGCTAATTTCCGGGGGCTAACGCACCCCGGCTCGCCTACCGCCTTTCATATTTATTGCTAATTGCCAAAAAGTTTTTTTATTGCGCCTAAAAGACCGGTACTGGGTTTGGTTTGCTCTTCGCTGGGCTTATCGTCAACCAATTCGCCGTTGTTTTTGCCGGTTATCGGGGCGTAATCCCGCTTTTCAATATTTTCTTCCGGCATGCCGAGGTCAACGTTCTGCTTTTCACGAATAAGCGTTTTATTAACGAGCTTAAAAGGACAACCGCAGTTCGGACATTCAATACGATTCACTTCGTTATCTTCTGGAATCGTAATCATTTTACCGCATTTTAAACAGCGTTTTTCCATAGTTGGGATTTATTGGGTTAATCAACAATGATAATAGTGGTAAGTTGTAAGTGGTTAGAACGCAAAGCGGTTTCTCAGATAATCATAGCTTCCTTGCCACTTATCACTAACCACTTACCACTATTTATACATCAAAACAAATAATATTTCAAGAGGCTGGAAGAAAATAATTCCGCATTCCGAATTGCTATTCCTCCCAGTCCAGACATCGACTGACGGCTTTTTTCCATTGCTGAATTCTCCGTTTCGCTTCGTCCGGGTTCATTAGCGGTTTGAAGACTTTTTGCGCCGTCCAGTTTTGAGCGAGTTCTTCTTCTGAACTCCACGCGCCGGCGCCCAAGCCCGCCAAATAGGCGGCGCCGCAAGCGGTCGATTCCAAAACCGCTGGCCGGACGATTTCTTTTCCGTACAGGTCAGCCTGAAATTGCATCAGCAAGTCGTCCGCCGTCGCGCCGCCGTCAACTCGCATTTGATCAATCGTCATGCCCAAGGCGGTTAAATCGGATTCAATCGCCTCCGTTAAATCGTTAACCTGAAACGCAATCCCCTCCAATGCGGCGCGGGCGATATGCGCCGTTGTCGTGCCTCGGGTTATACCCAGGATCCCGCCGCGGGCGTTGGGATTCCACCACGGAGCGCCCAGCCCGGTCAACGCAGGGACGAAGTAAACCCCGCCGGTATTGGGAACGGTTGCCGCCAGCGGCTCGATATCCGCCGACGTTTTGACGGATTCCAGCTTCAAGCCGTCGCGAATCCACTGCACAGCCGCGCCGCCGACAAAAACGCTCCCTTCCAGCGCGTAACAGACTTTTCCATTTCTTCGCCACGCAACGGTGGTAAGCAGATTGGACGCAGACCGAACGATCTCGTCACCTGTATTGACCATTAAAAAGCAGCCGGTGCCGTAGGTCGTTTTGACCATGCCCGGCGTGAGGCACAGCTGACCGAACAGAGCCGCCTGCTGGTCTCCGGCGTCGCCGCAAATCGGGGCGGAGAACGGGATTTCCGAGTTCTGCACAACGCCCAGTTCTCCTGACGAATCGCAGACTTCCGGCAGCATGGACGCGGGAACGTCAAAGAGTTGTAACAGTTCGTCGTCCCAACAGAGCGTATGGATATTAAACAGC
>JAZMZV010000234.1:0-15990 GCA_045586185.1 Thermoguttaceae bacterium
TACTATGCTGTATGAAGTAGTATAAGATTAAAAGTCTAAATATATATAGACTAACAACAGGGCAAACACTTCATTCGACAGGCTTATCGACTGTCAACCCGTTCGTAACGTACATTAATCACGCGTCTTATGACGCAAAACACTCATTTTTGTAAAGGAGTTACTCCATGAACCTTTGGAGCTCATTACGTTCGTTATTTAGCGTTGCCGCCAACAATTCGACTTCCTCTCGCAAGGGCAAAAAAGCTCTTGAACTTTCGCCTCGCAAACATCTTATTGAACAGTGCGAAGACCGCGTTCTTTTGAGCGTGTCGCCGACCGGTTTGGACGACGTCTACGGTTCAGAGGCCATCCGTCAGGCGATTATCACTGCGTCCAATCTGGACAGGTACGATTCGGTGGACATGTCCAGCGTAACCAAATGGGTCGTTGGCGTAACCAATCGCACTGACATCTCCGCCATGGCTGGCAAGTACGGAGCCACCAACTTGGGCGAGACAATTCTCAACAACAGCTATGTTTGGGAATTCTCGACCAACACGGCTTGGGAAACGGCGGCTAACTACCTGCAAAACGCAACGGGCGTTGATTACTTCTACCCGTTGGTTCCGCTTTCCGTCAAGACGATGGCGATTGACGATCCGCTGTATCAGTACCAGTGGAATCTGGGCGACTTCAGCGTCGGCAATGCAGGCATTGGCGTTGAGGGCGCGTGGCTGTACGCAACCGGGTCTGGCGTTTCGATTGCTGTTGTTGACACTGGAACGGAGTACGCTCACGAAGATCTGTATGGGAATTACAGCTCCGCGATTTCCTACGACTTTATCGACAAGGATACTAATCCGGAACCGGAAGACGAGTATGAAAATCACGGTACGTCGGTTTCCGGCATTATTGCTGCCGATAATAACGGTTTGGGCGTCGTTGGCGTTGCGTACGATTCTACGTTTGGAAGCATCAGAATTGTTGGCGGCGACACTGATGCAAACGATTATGCCAACGCTTTGACTTACGCTCTGGACACGGTTGACATTTACAACAACTCTTGGGGGGCCACTCTTTATGAGTATGGTACAACGTATTATTCGCATGTAGCCATGGACCCATTGGAGCTGGCGGCAATCGAAAAAGGCATTACTGAAGGTCGAGACGGGAAAGGCTCCATTTACGTCTTTGCCGCTGGCAACGAGGGCGAGGGCAATATTGACGTCAACATGATGGGATACACCAATTCCCGATACGTCATTACTGTTGGCGCCGTCAATCAGGACGGTACAAAGTGCGAATATTCTAACACCGGCGCTGCGCTGCTGGTAGTCGCCCCGTCTGGCGGAGATACAACATACGATGACGAAGACGTTCTGACCGACGCGACTATCGGAACGACCACGACAGACCGCATGGGCGCAGACGGATACAATAACCTTGATTCGGACGAAGATCTTGCGGCGCTCATTCCAGACTATGACGATCTGAATTACACCAATTCGTTCAATGGCACGTCTGCGGCAACTCCGGTTGTTTCAGGCGTTGTCGCTTTGATGCTCGAAGCCAATCCCAGCCTGACTTGGCGCGACGTTCAGCAGATTCTGGTTGACACGTCCATTCAGGTTGACGCCTCCAACGAAGATTGGACTACCAACGGCGCGGGCTACAATATCAGCTACAATTATGGCTTTGGTCTTGTCAACGCCAAGGCGGCTGTTGAAAAGGCTTTGAACTGGGAAAACCTTCCTGAAGAACTTCACACGACCGCTTACTCTATTGATACGCCTGTTACAATTGGCAAGCAGATCAGTTCAACCATTTCCGTTACCGACAAGACCATCAGCTCTTTGGAAACGGTTGAAGTTACAGTCAACATCACTCACCCGGAAGAAGGCGATTTGCTCATCGAATTGATTTCGCCAGACGGCACGGTTTCTGTGTTGGCTCAAGACAGATTTGTTTATTTCCCTGACGGCGGATATGACAACTACACGTTCTCAACCAAACGTTGCTGGGGCGAACAGGCTCTTGGCGATTGGACTCTGAGAATTACTGATAAAGGTTATTTGGGAACAGGCGTATTAAACGACTGGTCGATTAACCTGTACGGCAATCAGGGCGACATCGCACACGTTGGACCGGACGTTGTCTCTGTATTCCCGGACGCAGGCGATTCCCTTATTAATTCGCCGACTCTGGACTACGCGCCGAATCAGCTTACCATTCGCTTTACCGAAGGACAGGAAATTGACCCCAACACGCTCGACGCCATTAAACTGATGTACCGTCAGAACGAAGGTTCCGAATGGGAAGAAGTTTCTCTGGGCTGGGTTGGCATTGGCGATCAGGCGAACGAAGTTATTCTTCGCCCGGCGTCTACGTTCCTTGACGGCTTGTATGAGCTGATTATTCTTGGAACTGGCGATAGTCCGCTTCTCAATTCCAAGGGCTTTGAATTCCGTTACGATCCGGAACAGGACGCGGGTTCTGATTATACGTTTGATTTCGCCATGACGCTGCCGCTTCAGGTAACGGCTGTCGTTCCGATGCCGGTTGTCGACGGCGAAGTTAAAGGCGACCAGATTGAAGTTTACTTCAATGCTGACAAGACTGACAATACATACTATACAGAACCTCAGTACTATACGCTCTTTGCAACGCAAGACACCGCTTCTTCCATCGACGATTATCACGTCAATCCGGATTCCGTTGAACTGGATACAGTTGTTGACGCTGCCGGACACAACGTCATGCGCGCCACGCTGACGTTCTCAGACGATATTAATAAGATATTTGGCATTTACGGGTCTTATCGTCTCAAGGTTGGCGAAGTCTACAATTACAGCGATACCGAAGAGTTTGACGATGTCGACGGCGAAGATTTTGAAGCGGGCGACGCATTCCGCACCTCCAAAGACGTTTCCAGCTATTTTGCCACTACAAACGACGTCTATTCTTCCTTGATTATCAATGGAAATATTGACGTTCAGAAAGCCAACGAAGCCATTCAGGCGATGATTTTCGGCGGCGGATTGTCTATGGACGAGATCGAAGCCTTGATAGAACAGATGTACGATTACGACAATCGCTGGCCGGGCGGAAACGACGAACCCGGGCACGAAATGCGAACTACGTCTCTGGAAAACACGGCAAACGTTGAACAGCACATCATGAACTGGGACTTCGACGTCTACGACGCTGAACCGGGCGTTGTTACGTATTTCTACAGTTTCCCGAAAACCAGCGTCAACGCCATGACGGGAATTACGTATAACAACTATGTAACAGAACAGCAAAAGAACTCCGTCAGACAAATCTTCCAGCTTTTGGGCGACAGCTGCGGCATTCAGTTCTTTGAACTGAAGACTCCGGACGACGGCTCTACCGTTACTTCTGTTACATATAAAGATACCGAATTTCCGGTTATCAGTTTCCTCGTTTCAGATTTGGCTCTTATGAATGGGGAGAGCGGACCAGGCAGCGTTGCCGGTTTGGGCGGCGGAACGACAGCCTGCCTCGACCTTGCCGACTTTGGCAACACGAACGACTGCGAATACGGTTCCGGATTCTATTCCGTTGCAATGCACGAAATCATGCACTGCCTGTCGCAGGGACACACCTACGACCTCGACGGTTCCACGATTATGGGCGCCAGCACAAAAGAATTCTATACCGGTTCGGAAGAATCCGTCTTCCCGGCTCCGGCTGACGTCGTTCACCTGCAGTATATGTTCCGAAACGACAGTTTGGACGTTGACATGTACGCCTTCACGCTCAATCAAAGTGGAACGCTTGAACTGGAAACGATTGCCCGCCGTCTGGAAATGGGCAGCGCTCTGGACACCGTCCTCAACCTGTACGACGAAAACGGAACGCTCATTGCGACTAACGACAACTACTTTGGTTTAGACTCCCTGATTGAAGTTTCGCTCAAGCCGGGTAAATACTATGTCGGCGTTTCTTCCGCTGGCAACGAAGATTACGACCCGGTTAATATCAAGACTGGTATGAACGGTACGACCGAGGGAGAATACCAGCTCAAGATGTCGTTCACGCCGGCTCAAAAGGCGTCGACACTTCTTAACTTTGACGGCGATATGGACGGCAAAGTCGGCGGCGATTTCAACTTCTGGTTTGACGTTCAGAAGGACGAAAACATTCTCTACGTTGACAAGACCGGAGAATTCACGCCGGACAACGGAACGACCGTTTACACTCAAATTGACGAAGCGATTGCCGACGCTGCCGCGATGGTTGAACAGTTCAAAGCCGACGGTTCTGCCGACCGCGTTATCGTTCGCATTTTGGCTAACAATACCGACAACGCCGATTTGACTCAGCGTCAGGCGTACGAAATCGGTACGTACACTCAGGGCGGTTCAACAACGACTCTGGAAGACGGCGCGACGCTGGAAATTCCGAAGGGCGTCAGCATTGTCGTTGAACAGGGCGCTGTTATCAAGCTGGCTAACACCAATATTACTGCCGGCTCTCAGAGCGCAATTGGTCCGGTCAACAACGTTCTGGATCAAACCCCGGCTGGAACCATTCAGCTTTTGGGCGCTCCCAACGAAAAGGTTTACCTGACCTCTTACTGGGATGAAACCATTGGTTCCGACTCCTACAATCAAACGACCACTCCGAAGAGCGGCGATTGGGGCGGCATCGTTTTGACCAACGTCAAAGAACACGAATACAACGAAAGCGAAACCGCCAAGGTCTACGGCAAAGTTACGATTCTCGAAGACGAAGGCGTTTTCATCAACTACATCGGTTTTGCCGACATCTCCTACGGCGGCGGCGAAGTCAACGTCAACGGATTCAAGTCCGTTTACGCGCCGGTTTATCTGGACGAAGCGCGTCCGACAATTTTGTCGAACACGATTACCAGCTCCATGACTGCTGCGATTTCTGCCGACCCGAACAGCTTCGAAGAGTCTCACATTTACGGGCAGGACGAATACGGCGACTGGTTTACCGCCGATTACGATCGCGTTGGTCCGACGATTCACAACAATACGCTCGTTAAAACTCACGACGTTAAAAATATCAACAAGGCGACCGGCGAAATCACGATTGAAACTGTTACATCCAGCAACTCTGTCAACGGTTTGGCGATTCGTACAACGACTCCTAGCCAGTCCACAATTACCAAGCTGGACGTTACCGCCCGATTTGACGACTGGGACATTGCCCATGTCATTCAGGAAGACCTGATTCTGGCGTCAGCCGCTGGCGGATCTGAAGTTTACATTGACCCGCGAGGCAATACGTCTGTCAACAGCCGCACCGGCGGTTCTCTCCGCATTGACGACAACGTTTTGATCAAGCTGGGCAATTCCAGAATTGAACTGGAAGACAACGCCAATTTGATTGCCGAGGGCGACAAGGGCGATGAAATTATCTTCACGTCCATTTACGACGACACTTACGGCTACGGCGGCACGTTTGACGTTACCAACAACGGCTTCAACGCCGAGATCAATCCCAATGCGCCTGAATTCAATCCGGAAAACAACGATTATCTTCAGGGCGGCAACTGGGGCGGCATTTATCTGGGACATTCGTCCACCGCGTCTTTGGACAACATCAAGTTGATGTACGCCGGCGGTCAGAGCCGAATTGAAGGCTACTTCGTCAACTTCCAGCCGATTGAAGTCGTTCAGGCGGATCTGCGTGTAACAAATTCTTACTTCGCATACAACTCCGCGGCGACGGAAGCCTCTGACCGTATCGGCCGAGGCAACGTTACCAATCCGGCTGTCATTTACGTCCGCAACGCTCAGCCGATTATCGTTGACAACAACTTTGCTGAAAACGAAACGGCGATTATCTCGATTAACGCCAACGCGCTGACGGCGAACACCGTTAAAGATTACGGTCGCCAGACAGGTCTGCTTATCAAGCAGGAAGAAGGCGCGAAGTATGACAATCTGTATCCGGAATACGCCAGCAACTTCGGTCCGATGGTTCGCGAGAACGAATTCAACGACAACCTCTACAACGGCATGGTTGTCCGCGGCGAAGTTCTGACGACGGAAAGCATCTGGGACGATACCGACATCGTTCACATTCTGCAGGACGAAATTGTCGTTGGCAACCATCATACCTACAGCGGCATTCGTCTGCAAAGCTCGACCACCGGCAGCCTGGTTGTCAAACTGTACGGCAACAACGCCGGCTTTACTGCGGCGGGCGCTCCCAACGACGTTGAAGACAGAATCGGCGGCACGGTTCAGGTCATGGGCAACGCTATGTATCCGGTAATCCTGACGTCTCTGTACGACAATTCCTACGGAGCCGGTTACGATCAGTGGGGCAATTCCGTTACAAATACGTATACCGCAACGCCGCACGCCAGCGACGACGACCCGGATGGAACGGTCAAACCGTATGAACCCAGCGCGGGCGATTGGCGCAGCATTAAATTCCAGCAGTACAGCAACGATCGCAACGTTGCGGTTGTCGTTGAAACTGAAGGAACGTACAATATTACCAACGACGTCAACAACACGCTTAAGAACGCTCAGAATCTTGGCGCCTTGGCAAACAACATCAACGGCGGCGACGAAAACAATCGCCTTGGATTCGATATTCACGGTACGATTCATTCCAACCGCGATTCCGCCGATCAGGCAGATTCCGACGTCTACAGCTTCAAGGCGATTGCCGGAACCGACATTTGGGTTGACGTCGACCTGACCCGCTACGCGTTGGATACGATTGTCGAACTGCTCGACAGTAACGGAAACGTTGTTGCTCGCAACGACCGCAGCGAAGATCTGTATTCGTGGCTGGATTACACCGCCATGATTTCGGAAGAACTTCGTAATCTGGCTGACCTGTGGGGAACCACGCTGGACAGAATTCCCGCCAGCTATAAGAGGGAATCCAATTTCCGCGACGCTCTGGTTTCGACCATGCAGCAGCAGTTCTACGTCCAGTACTATCAGGACGCGGGAGAACTGGAAGGCTTGGCTAACGCCAGAGTGGACGCTGAACAGCAGTACTCTCGTTTGACCGGATACGACTGGGACGAAGACGCCTACCTCAACGCCGCTGGCGGCTATCAGGCAGAACCCGATCCGCTGGTAACAACCGGTTACGCTTCCAGCATGAACATCGACATTTGGGAACGGAACTCGAATGACGATTACGGTCTGAACGAAAAAGACTCCGGCTTCAAAGTAACGCTTCCTGGCGTTGCCGGCGTTGAAACGCAATACTATCTGCGCGTTAAGAGCAACGTCAATGACAGCAACACGTCAGACAACACATCTGCTGCGATTGCCGATCTGGAAGGCCGCACCTACGGCGAATACACCGTTCAGATTCGTCTGCGAGAAACCCAGGAAAAGGCGGGCTGCACGGTTCAGTACGCTCAAATCTTCTATGCGACCAACGGCATCGAAGTTATTGGCACGCCGTCTTCATCGCCGTTGACGGTTGACATGGCAGACGTCGAAATCGGCATTACTGGCAAGAACATCTCGCCGGACGGAATCGGTCAGAACGACACGTTCCGCGCCGCGCAGAACATCGGCAACGTTCTGGAAACGACTCACGGTTCCATGAGCCTGACCGGTTACATTGCCAGCTCGAACGATATTGACTGGTACAAGTTTGACGTCAAAATTCCGAACCAGCAGGACATCCCCGGAGTTTCCAACACAGGGGAAGGCGTCTATCCGCTTACCATTGACGTTGACTACTCCGACGGCATGGGACGCGCGAACGTCAATCTGTGGCTCTTCGACGCTTCTGGAACGCTGATTGCTTCTTCGACTGGAAGCAATATTACCGGCGACCAGGCGACTCCGTTTACCGGCGCAGACTCCAGCAATCTGGAATCCGGCTCCGGCGGAACGGGCGACCCCTACATCGGCACGTTCTACGTCCCGGAAGGCACGTATTACGTTGCCGTCGCGCCGCAGCACATGACGCCTGCCGCGTTGTCACAGCAACTGCTTCGTCAGGAATCGGTTGACTCTGTCGAACGCATTGTAGAAGACGATATGTCTGGCAGAGGCTGGACGAACCTGCCGGTTGACACAACGTACACGCTTAACTTCAAGCCGGAAGCGTACTCGCTGGCTGACGTTCGCATGTATATTGGAAACAACAAGACGCTGTACTCCAACAACAGCTTTACCGGCGCTGGAGAAGTTGACTGGGGCGGAAACCATACTCACGACAACGACAACCCGTCGTTCAACGACGTTTACGGCGACTACGTCATGCGAAGCGACGGTCAGATGTACGCCATCGACAACAAGACCGGTACGCGACAGATTATTAATCTGGAAGACGCTGGTCAAAGAACCGATGCAGGCGTTTTGGGAACCATTGCGTACTCAATGGGTGAAGACGGTCTGGAAAGAATTGACGACTACACGACTGGCATTCGTTATGAAGCGATTGTCTTTGCTCACGAAAACGGAACCAGTTACCAGTATACCAACCGCCCGATGTTCGTCATCGGCAACCTGACTCGTCAAATTGCCGGCGTTGACTTCAACCAGAACTTGCTGTACATGGTCAACAACGACGGTACAGTTCATTCGCTTGAAGGCGGTCAGGACGATGCAGCCAAGGCTGGAACCAACGACGTTCCGCTGTCTTACCTGCTTTCCGGACTTACGCTCAAGACGAAAGACGCTTCTGATCCCAGTACGGATTCTACGCAGCTTGATCTGCGCGACGGGCATCAGCTCACGTTCAAGTTTGAAGAGGAAACCGCTCTGGACGACGTTATTGTCGAATTCGACACCGGCGTTGACCTGATGGTAGACCCGATGGGCGGCTTGAAGATTCGCGACGGTCAGACGTTCACCGTTGCCGACAAGACGTTCGAGTTTGACAGCGGACAGGTTCTTGAAATTGCTCAGGATCCGGCAGTTACCGACGGCGACCAGCTTCTGTTTGTCAACATTGATGAAGAAAATCCAACTCCCAAAATCATCTTCTTCTCTAACAGTACATTGCCAGAAGCCGATCGCGCCAAGGCGCCTGACGGAGCTTATACGGTTGTTATCAATAACGATGAATCGTCCATGTCGTTGATGCGAAAGATTGTTGCTCAACTCAACAAAGCGGGTATTACCGCTATTGCAGGTTGGGACGACGCCAACGAAAACATGGCTCAGGACGACGAGGAAATCGGTCGTATTTCCTTCAACTCTCTGTTTACCTATACGTCTCAGACCTCCCAACCATGGGTTACTCAGGTTGCTTTCACAGGCGTAACCGACGGCAACATCGCAATTCCATTTACTGAATGGGCGACTGGCGAAAGACCGTCTGACGTCAACGCCTGGCTGACGAAACTTGACCAGTCGATTTGCGACGCCATTAATCAAAACGTTTCCGGCGTTTACGCTTCGTTCTTCCATCGCGATGTAACTCAAGACGCAAACGGCAACCTCGTTCCGTCCATTGGCGACAGAATTACGATTCACAACCTGGCGGCGGACGAATTCGACGCTGGCGATACGACAGTCTTCACTCATCGTGAAAACGTCCTGGGCGGACTCAGCGGAGCAGGCGTTACAGAAGGAACGAACGTTATTCGCGTTCGCGTTGACGCTGATTATCAGGCTGATCAGATTTCCCGCCTTATCAATCGCGCGATTGAAAACTTCAAGCTGGAAAATCGCGAATATGAAGACGCCATTCAAACGACCGTTACCGGCAAATACATCATGTTTACCGGCGAACTGGAAGAGGTTAATGCCAACGACGACGCGGTCTTCGTCTTTGACGGCGACATCAACGCTAACGGCGGCAAGCTGACCGGTCTGGCGTGGGTTGGAAACGATCTGTACGCCGTTTCGGAAAATGGCGACCTTTATCGCATTACGTACGAAGGCGGCTCCATGGCGAACTTCGACGTCCGAGACGAAAATAACGGCAACGATTTCCATGACACGTTCCGCTTCGGTACAGACGATGAAGAAATTGACGCTGCGGAAACGGATTGGGACGTTATTTACGAAACCCGCGAGGACGGCGATGATACGTATCTCGCTTTGTGTGACAACACCTACCGCGACAAGAAATTCAATCTGGAACTCATTGCCTGCCTGGGCAAGAACTTCACCGGTTTGACCAACGGTCCTGAAAACGTCGAAGGTCAGAAGTATGCCAATTTGCTCTTTGCAACGGACAACAACGGCGTTGTTTACTGCTTCGACACGACCGGCGCTTACAAGGGCGTTTTCAGCAACGGCGCGTACTCTGTCGAAACAGGCAGAGGCGGCGCGGTCGGAATCGACTTCACCACGCAGGACTTCAACATGTGGCACCGCACCAACATCCGTCAGGATGAGGCGGGACACAAGATCAACAAAACCTTTGACCGCGCTCGTACAAACGATGCAGACGGTAACGCCAGCTACTACTTCGGTATGGAAGATCCGTATACCGATATCTATATCGGATACGATCAGGGTTCGGTTACCAACACGCTTCAAGCGTATGTTACCAATTCAGGTTTGTACAGTACGTACAACGCAGCAGGCGGTACGCATGGTTCACTGGTTTCAGATGAATTCTCGCTGACGAATATTTCTTCTGACGACCAGCCGTTTATGACGTTCGAATATTATCTTGATTCCGAATCAAGCGAGATTTACGACTCGTTCCGAATCTATATCCGCAGTACGGATCCTTTGGCTTCCCAGTTGGTTGGTCAGAATGCAACAACTATTGGAAGCAAGGTAAATCCGCAGGGATACGATACCATGGCAGCAATGCTCACAGCCGCTAACGGACAGTGGGTTATGCTGGGAACCAACCTGGACAACGATTTGCCTGATAATAACAATAATTACTATAACAGCAACAGACCAACCTCCAAGGTTGGTTATGACGTTGTCGATTTGGGCGGCGGCTGGTATCAGGCGAAGATTGATTTGTCCGATTACGCCGGTCTGTCGAACCTCCAGCTCAAGCTGGACTTCACAACTCAAAGCAGCGACTTTGTCGGCGATTTGAGCACGACAGGCGAACTGCTCTATGGAACTGAAGGTCTCAACGTCTTCAGCGGCGACCAGATCGCTATCGACAACGAAGTCTTTACGTTCAACGCTGGCGAGAAGGTTTTGGTATACAGCAATCCGGCGTTGCGCATGTCGGGCAACATGACCGTCCTGCAATTCCAGTCTCCTGAAGTGGGAACGATTAACGTTAACGTTTTCAAAGCAACAGACTATCAGGAACCGGGCGTTCAAAATATGAACATTTACATCACCGATTCCACGACGGCGTCTGAATTTGCTGAATACCTGACGGAAGCTCTTAACAATCAATATGCTGATATTGCATCGTGCGCTCAGCAGATTGAAGATGATATTTTGACGCCTGGTCACAAGTCCACCGCCGCCAGAGACATTGTCGGTTTGAACAAGGGATTAACGTTCTCCGCCAGCGGCGACGACCTGCTGGTTGTTGTTGGAACGGATACGATTGAGTTCTCAACCATCAATACGGCTGTTGTCAATAACGGCGGATCCCGAGCTGATAATCCGGAAGGAACCAACTTTACTTCTTTGATTAACAGACCCTTCTCCATTACAGACATTTACGGTCAAGAGGTTGAATATACGGTTGTTCCCAGTCAGCAAAGTAAAACAGGTTACTTCGTTGAAGCTCTGACTGCCGGCGAAGACGAACCGGAACAATTTGAAGTTGCGTCGATCTACGACGTTGCCACGGCTGTTTCGGAAGTTTCCGGCCGCGGCGGCGTTTCCGCCTACATTTGCGAAAACAGCATGATCGTTCGCTGCGCGTCTGGCGTTACCATTGGCGCTGGCATGGCAACCTCTTCTTCACGCGGCAACGACGTCGCGGGAGAGCATACCATTGACGTTGAATACTCCATGACGTCGCATGAGGTTTCAAACGCAATCGCAGAAGCTTTGGAAGAAGCGTTTGCATCGTCTGAAACGATTGACGAGCCGGATAGATCTTATTCAACCAAGGTAGACGATCTCTGGACGGTAGTCAAGATCAACGGCTCTGTAGATAACAACGGCGAGGACACCGGATTTAACGATCAGCTTCACGTGATTAATCATGTTATCACGTCTCCGGGCTTCCTGTCTGCTGCCAGCATGCAGTGGGGCGACGCTCGCGTTCGCGCCAGCTATCGATGGCTTCAGGGTGAAATTGGCGGATATGAAACTCATCAGGATAACGGTCTGAGGAAGCATCAGGGACAGGATAATGCGTACGAAGGCGTGTATGTAGACAACTTCTGCATTTCGCTCGGAGGACGCGGAACGATGTACACAGCCGTTACCGGCAATACAACATTCAATTCAGGAACGCCGTCCGGACCGACTTCCGGATACTATCTGCTCAATATCCGAACTGCAACTGATTATGGCGTTTACGACGTTGATTCTGAAACATTGTCTTTGACGCGAACGTTCCGCGCCACTGACCGGCTCGACGGCGGTTTGACGATGGTTTCACCCGAAGGCGGGGCGATCAACCATCTGCAAACGTTCAGCATTGGCGACGGCAACAGCGAACAGCGCTTTGTCATGGTCAACATGGACATTGTAAATACCGAAATCACGTCTGGCGCGTTTGCCGACTTTGAAGAATGGTGGGATTACAACGTTGCTCAGGAAACCGTTCGCGAGTCTGATTTCTACGTCCAGTATCATTCCAGCTACAGTTCGTACGATATGGCAGAAGTGATTGCAACAGCCGTCAACACCCAGTATCTGTACACGATTAACGATCCGACGTATCGCGCATTCTCGGTAAGAGCCAAACATTCAGACGGCAGCAATCACGTTGACCTGTACGGCGCAACCTGGATTAAGGGCATCACGGCGGTTGATTCCGATTGCGGCGATGCGATTATTAACCAGATGACTGGCAAGATTGAAGGCTACACCGGCTTGAAGGCTCTGTCGTATATCAACTACGGCGCAGAAACCGCGACATATCAGGAATTCGTTAACGGTCAGAATCAGGCTAACGACAAGTCCCTGCTTCACGGAGACGCTAACGTTACAACGGGTCAGGGTCAGATTGTTCTGAGCAACAACCTCGTTGCGTACAGCTCCGGCTACGGCATTTACTCTGCCGGCAACAAGGCGGTTGATTCATCCGGACATCAGAGCGAAGTGTTCCAGCTGGCAAGCAATCCTGATTCCAAGTACACGATTTATCTGGACTTCACGGGTCACACCGCAGTTGGAACGTCGTGGAACGGCGGAGCGGAAGTCGTTACGCCGACTTACGATTCCAATTACGATTTAATTTACGAAGTCTGGCAGCGCGTTGCTGAAGACTTCATGCCGTGGGATGTCAACGTTACGACGATTGAACCGGAAGATGATTCCTGCGCTCAGGCGGGCGTTCTGCGCGTCTGCATTGGCGGATCGTGGTCTGACTGGTACGGCAAGTCCGCCGGCGGCGTTGCGTTCCTTGGTTCGTTTACCTGGGACAGCGACACTCCGGCTTACGTCTTCGCCGACAACCTCGGCAGCGCGAAGAGCATTGCTGAAGCTGCGTCACATGAAATCGGTCACACGTTTGGATTGAGCCACGACGGCGACCCGACCAACGAATACTACGGCGGCGCGAACGGCTGGGCTCCGATTATGGGCGTTGGATATTCTCAGGTACTGACTCAATGGAGCAAAGGCGAATACCCAGGCGCTACTAACAAGCAGGACGACGTCAAGATTATCACCGACGTTATTATCGGCCTGCAGAGAACAGATCCGGAAGCCACCAGCAGAATTGGCGTTCGTCCGGACGATCACGGCAACAACGCTGGCAACGCTACCGATCTGGGAGACATTGAACAGGCGACATCCGGCGACATCGCAGCTGGCATTATTACCACCAAAGACGATGTCGACTGGTTCGTGTTCACCGTTTCTGAAAATTGCACTCAGAAGGTTACCATTGGCGGTCTTGACCTGATTACCAACCTCGACACTGGCGTTCGTCTTTACAACAACAACGGCGCTGAGATTACCGACCCGACGGTTATTCAGGAATCCGGTTTGAAGTACATCATCAATCTGGATCAGCTGGTTATTTCTCAGGCAGGCATGTTTGAAGACGGCGTTGCCACCTTCCGCTTGAGCGTCGAAGGCACGGGAAGCAGCCAGGCAACCACTGGAGACTCCATCACCACGGGTTCGACAGGCAATTACTCTGACTACGCCAGCTTGGGATCCTATACAATCAGCATTCAGGTTCCGGCTACGGACGTTACAGTCAATGCGGACGCGCCTGACGCCATCTTCCCCGGATTCATCGTTCCGTTCTCCACGATCAACGATGAACGCTGGGTGCCGTCAACCGTTGCGTACAACAACATCCTGGCGTTTAACGAAACAGGCGGCATTTACTTCGCCGGCAACTCCAACGCTGAGGAAGTCATTGGCACGGTTCCTTACGGACGTATTGTCAACAACACGATTTGGGGTACGAAAGAAGGCGACACTGGTATTTTGGTCGGCAGCAACGCGACGGCAACCGTTTTGAACAACGTTGTCGCCAACTGCGGCGCGGGCATCTCCATGGACGGCACCGCCAGCAGCTCGATTGTCAGCGGTTACAACGCCTACTACTCCAACAACGTCAACACCAGCGGCGGCGCGGCTCTCGGCTCGAACGCGATTCTGCTTCGTTCCGGCGAACCTCTGTTCGTCAATCCGGACAAGTTGAACTTCTATCCGGAAGCCGATTCGAGAATCATCGACGCATCCGCTAACGTTTTGGCGCAGCGCGCTGAAATGGACAAACTGTACGATCGCCTCGGAATCAGCACGTCTCCGATTCAGGCGCCGGAAACCGACATTTACGGTCAGCTCCGTGCGGACGATCCTAACGTTCAGAATTCTTCCGGCGTTGGCGCTAACGTCTACAAAGATCGCGGCGCTGTCGAACGCATTGACTGGGTTGGACCGGTTGCTACAATTATCAATCCGGTTGACCTTTACAATACGGCCCCGTCTACCAAACTGACGGATGATTCCGATTTGAATCGCAACGACGTCGTTCTGACTGGCGTTTCGCTGTCCAACTTCATCCTCGACTTCATCGACGAAGGCGTTGGCATTGACGACGACACTGTTACAGAAAAATCGTTCACGGTCTATCGCATTCTCAACGGATACGAAAAAGACGAAAACGGCAATTACATTGACGCCAAGGCTGAATTCGAAAACGGTTCGCCGTACGTTGAAAAGCTCAAGCTGACCTACGATTACCTGTTCCGTTACAATGCCACTTTGGACAGAGTAACATTCATCCCGGTAACGGGTTCGTGGACTCTGGGCTACACGTACCAGATTGAAATCGATTGCAACTCCGCCAGCCCGTTCTGCATTTACGATTTGGCGGGCAACGAGCTTCAGCCCAACCGCACGTCCGGAACTCAGGTTGGCAGAACGATATTCAACATTTCGCTCTCCGGCATGAACTTCGGCGACGCTCCGGACAAGCCCATGTTTGCGGACTACAACTACCAGACGTTCCTGGCGAACGACGGTCCTGCTCACGTGATTGTTCCGGGCTTCAGCCTGGGTGAAACGGTTTTGGCGACAGCCGACGCGATTGTCAATAAAGACGCTAGCTCTTCCGCTGACGACGACGGTCTTGAATTCAAGTTCAAGGACGCCATGCTCAGCCGCAAGGAAGACAACACGATTCTCGTTACCGTTCGCAACGACGCCATTGCTGAAGAAGACGCCGCGACCACAATCGCCGGTTACGTCTGCATGTGGATTGACGTCAACGGCGACGGATACTGGAACACCGCTGGCGACTTCTTCACAATGCAGGAAGTTTACGTTGGCGAGAATGAGTTCAACGTTTCGGCGTCTGCTTTGACAGGCGGCGCAGACGAAACCTTCCTCCGCGCCAGACTGTTTACCGTCGATACAATTGCGGAAGCGGCAGCCAGCGGAGCTGACTTCAGCCAGTGGTTCGCCGGCTCTCGAGACGCTGATGGCAATTTCATCG
>JAZMZV010000235.1:0-1634 GCA_045586185.1 Thermoguttaceae bacterium
TTTAAAATCCATAGATCCTCAGATAATCGAAAAAATAAAAACATTCAATGAAATGAATGATTTAGACGCACAGGAGATGGAGAAACTGACAGAAGATTATAATAATACGTTGACAGCGCTGAATGATATCGAGTTGGCAAATAAGCATAAACAATTAAAGGAAGAATATGATATGGCATATAAGGAAATACAATCAAGACATTACAAACGCATACATGATTATTTCGTAGAGTTTGACCGTAAAAGAGGAATTCATATAGAATCCAATTCAGTATCTGAAACTACAGAGGAATCAAATTAAATGGCGCTTTTGATTGCAAAGCAGAATAATGAATGTGGGACCGCATCCTGAAAGGACGCCATTTCTATAATCGGCGGTTTTCAACCACCGGGAAAGGAATATCGATAAAACGAAACATCGACAAATACCCTTTTCTTTCCCTTCCGGCGACAAAGTCGCCGGAAGGGAAAGAAAAGGGGGGGATTCGATTAAGGGGAGCAGAGGGCTTCGCCGTCCGTAGACTAAAGTCGACGGTTATAGAAATGGCGTCTCTTCGAGACGCGATTCAGCTTCTCCTCTTGTCTATCAACGCAAGAAAAATTTGCGTGCACCTCAAATTAAGGTTTATTTACACTTGGTAATTGACTCATTTTTAGACTGGGGTATAATATTATTGGGTAAAGCAATACTATTCCCCATTCCCTATTCCCCATTCCCTATTCCCTAACCACCCATGAATCATACCGGCGATTTGGGCGAGACCGCGTTAAACGGCGGGCCTCGCGTTGGCAAAGATCATTATCGAATTGAAGCGTTGGGCGCGGTCGACGAACTGACCTCCGCCCTGGGCGTCGCTAGAGCGTTTGCGCCGCAGAATCATCTCGCAACTCGCAACTCGCAACTCGCAACTTCAATTATGGAAATTCTCGACCGGCTGATTAAAGAGACGTTTATTCTGTCGGGCGAGCTGGCGGCTCCGCAGCCGAAACGCGCCGGCGTGCCCCGGGTGTGTCAGGAGATGATAGACGCTCTGGAACGGGACGTCGCCCGATTCCCCAAACCGGAACCGAAGTTCGTCGAGCCGCCGCGGGACCAGTTCGGCGCGCTGCTCTTTTCCGCCCGCGCCACCGCCCGACGAGCGGAACGATGCGTCGTGTCCGTCGTTAGAAACGCCCCCGCCGGGGAGCTTGTCAACCCTCTTTTAATGACCTATCTTAACAGAGCAGGGGAGCTGCTGTTTATTCTGTCGCTGAATGCGGTTGAAGAATAGACAATAGGCGCGAAGCGCATCCGCTAGAACCGCGTAGCGGTTCAATATTAATAGCCGTGGGTTTTAACCCACGGGGGAATAGGGAATAGGCGCATCCTATATCGTAGCCCCCAGATTTATCTGGGGGATTGGGACAGACATGCTCCTCAAAACGCTTACCCCCCTAACCGCCCCCGCGCCCCCACAGGGGGCGCGGGAGCGGTTAGGGATTTGCGCGTTTAATTTAGGTAATTGATTGTTTTTTGGACTAAAAAAGGGTAAAAATTTAACCATAAATCGGGTATTATAAAATTCCCGTCGGTCGGTGTCGCTTCGCTGAATTTTGAAACGGACGATGTGAGGAAATTTTTTAACGAAGTGTTA
>JAZMZV010000236.1:0-25442 GCA_045586185.1 Thermoguttaceae bacterium
GAACCGCTATGCGGTTCTAGGAGACGCTTCGCGCTAACTCCTCACTCCTAATTCCTAACTCCTCACTCAATAAACTTCTGACTAATAATTGGAAATTAGCGCCTAATTAGTGTCTAAAATGACGTTTTCCAGTGAAGATCATGGCGATGCCGTACTTGTTGCAGGCGTCGATGACTTCCTGGTCGCGAATGCTTCCTCCGGGCTGAATAATCGCCTGAATTCCAGCGTTGTGAATGCGTTCGACGGAGTCCGGGAACGGGAAGAACGCGTCTGACGCCAAAACGGCTCCGTTGATTCGGTCGCCTGCTGTGGCGATAGCGATTTCCACCGACCCGACGCGGTTCATCTGACCGGCGCCCGCTCCGAGAAGCATGTTGTCTTTGGCGACGGTAATCGCGTTGGACTTTACCATTCGGCAAACGTCCCAGGCGAACGCCATGTCTTCGCGCTGTTTGTCCGTTGGCTGAGCTTCTGTTACAACTTTCCAGTCGGCGGAATCGTCTTCTAGAACGTCCGCTTCCTGCATGAGCATGCCGCCGTCAAGCGGTCGATACGCCCATTGAGACGACTGCGTCAGAGGGCCGACTTTCATAAGTCGAACGTTGTTCTTCCACTTCGGAACGCTCGTGAGAATTTCCAGCGCTTCGGGCGTGAAGTCAACAGCGGCAATCGCTTCGATGAATCGTCCCGGCTGAGCGAGGTATTCTGCCGACGCCTTGTCCAGAACGCGGTTGACGCCCAGAATTGACCCGTACGCGGAAAGCGGGTCGCCTTCCATCGCCTTGCGGGTCGCTTCTTCGACGGTGTCCGCCTGAGCCAGACCGCAGGGGTTATTGTGCTTGATTACCGAGACAGCCGGCTTTTTGAAGAACTTGACGTCCGCCAGAGCGGCGTCCAGGTCCATGAGGTTGTTATAGGACAGCTCTTTTCCGTTGAGCTGAACGGCGTTGACGATGTTGCCTGTCGCCGCCGCATTGGAAGCGATATAGTACGCGCCTTTCTGGTGAGGGTTTTCGCCGTAACGAAGAATCGACGCGCGGGTGTAGTTGAGCGACAGCGAGCCGGGGAACCCGTCTTCGGTCGTAACGCCGGCAAAGTAGTCGGCAATAGCGCGATCGTATTCCGCCGTATGAGCAAACGCGGCAGCCGCCAGCTTGGTTCTCGTTTCCAAAGTCGTGCAGCCGTTGGCGCGAATCTCTTCCAGAATGCCAGCATACTGGGACGCGTTGGTCGCAATGGTCGTAAAGGCGTGGTTTTTAGACGCCGCTCGAACCAGCGACGGCCCGCCGATGTCGATCTTTTCAATCGCCTGATCCATCGTAACGTCCGGCTTGGCAACGGTTTCTTGGAACGGATAGAGGTTCACCACGACCAGCTCGAAAGTCAGAATGCCGTGTTCTTCCAGACCTTGCATGTCCGACGGGTTGTCGTGCCGGCACAGAATTCCGCCGAATACTTTCGGGTGAAGCGTCTTCAGACGCCCGTCCATCATCTCAGGGAATCCGGTATAGGCGGAAACTTCGTTGACGTTCAAGCCGTTTTCCTGAAGGAACTTTTTCGTTCCGCCGGTGGAGTAAATTTCAACGCCGCATTCAACCAAACCTTTGGCGAATTCGGCTAATCCGGTTTTATCGCTGACGCTGATTAACGCGCGCTTAACTGAAGGCGATGTCATGGGTAAAAGTGGGGTAAGGGGTAATGGGAATAGGGAATAGTTAGGAGCTAGGAGTGAGGAGTTTAAGTGGTAAGTTGTTAGTTTTAAGCGCTTAGTACACAAAGCGCCTCAATAAATCTTCTCGCTACTCGCAACTCGCTACTCGCAACTTAACGCTATATATAATTATCTACTATCGCGCCTTTTCGTCAAGGGGGGCAAAGACAAAAACAGACGGGGAAATGGAGAGGAAAGAAAGCGCAAGATAGATAGAATAGAGAATATAAGGCTTTTTTATTGTAAAACCTTCAGTGGGTACAGACGCCCGCCAAATGAAAGGCGGTAATGGAGCGACCAGCGGGAGCGGAATTACGCAGTTCGCCAACGGCGAACCGAAACGCCGGAATTACAATACCGCATTGATTTAATCAAACCGAAACGTCAGAATTACCAAAAACTTATTGGTTAATGGTTGTTCCGACTTTTTGTTCACCGTTCCGGCGAATGCGTAATTCCGTTCGCTCCGCGAACTCCATTACCGCCTTTCATTTTGTTCGACGCGTTTCTTATTTGTCAGCGTCTTCTTCCTCAGCGCCTTTACCTTTTTCTGCATTATCTTCCATTTCAATCTCTTTGATAATTTCATCCAAAATGCTAAACGCCTTTTCGTCGTCCGGCTGAACGGTGGAAAGCATAAATTGCTTGTACTCTTTATCCAGCTGACTGTACGAAACGCCTGTCAATTCCGACAGCGTTTCCGGTTTGTCAAGCCCGGAATAGACTAAAGATAAATAGCGTATAAAGGCGTCGCGATATTTGCCGTTATCGTAAAACAACAGAAACCATGTAACGCCGGTTGCCTGCCGATAGTGTTCGTTTTCACATTGAGAATTATGAAATAAAGTATATCCCATAGCAGTAAACTGTTCAAAGGGGATGTAAAACTTTTTTCTCAAGAAATAATATCTGGCAATGTACAGGTTAATATCTCGAAAATCTCCAAGTTCATGAAGTCCCGGCGATTCTTTCAAGGATTCCATAAACATCGCAATGCCTTCAATAACCCAGTAATTATATTCCAATCCCTGAGCTGGACAATTCTTCATTGCCGTCGGAACAAGCGTATAGGCGCGAGTTTCAGCAAATAATTGATGAGTCGCTTCATGAATGACAGTACGCAGGTTTGAATCTTCTTCAGCGTAAAAATATGCTACGCCTTTATAAATACTTGGAGTTTTATAAATACCTGCAGTTTCGTAAGCTGCAGAACCTAATTTTGGAGCAAGCGCTTTAATGTACTGGTCGTTATCTCGAAAATAGACGACCGTATGATTATACTGCATGAAATCCGGGCTTTCACCGCGGAAAAAGCTCTTTAACTGCGAATCTGTGGCATAAAAGCGCAGAAAAACCTGATTCCAGACAATAGCAAGCGTTTCCAGTTTTCGCCCTAACTCCACTCCTTCTTCCAGTGAAGGATAAGAATAGATTCTGTAATGCGGCGTTATTATAAGCCATGGGTCGTTTCCCTCGCGGCGAAGGCGCGCTTCCTCTCTTTTGGACATCCATCTGCCTTTATAATATCGATATCCCCTTTCGTATTTGGCAACATGACTTTGAGGAATCCAGCCGAAATCTGAATGGTCAACTTTACCCTCGCGTATCATTTTTATTTCGAATCGGGTTGCCCATCGGTTTTGAAAAGGAACGTTGCCGATTATTTTCCGAATAGTTACGTTTTGAGGGTTCTCTCGCAAAGCCAGCATATAGAGTTCAACGGCATACGTTGCATAGCCTTGAGAAGAACATTTTCTGGCAAGCAAATACAACTTGTCTGAATACTCTGTTCTCAGAGCGATAAACTGCTCGCGCCATTGTTTGGCTTTTTCGCTGTTGCACGGCGGAAGGATTTTGTCCCAGCCGTAATCGCTTGTTACTTCATACAGACAAATCTTATTCGACGGAAATGCATCCGTCCAGTCGCGAGTGATTTTTTCCAAATGAGGCAATTGGTTGTCTGCACACCAGTTAGCCAACTCGTTCAGCTTTGACTGAAACTGTTTAAAATGATACTCCGCCTGAATGCGGGGAGAATCTTTCTCATTAATTTCAGCGCAGCAATACGACGGATTAACAACTATAAACAGCGATATAAGGAATAACGCGACGAGTCTTTTCATTTTATTAAACGGGATAGAGTTAGCAGATCAGAATTGAGTCTATGACAATATTATAATCAGAGAGAAAATCAAAGTCAATAGAATCAGAATAATAAAGTTGGCGCCCGAGACACTTTCCATTTCTTAGCGTACTTTGCGTTCTTTGCGGCTTAAAAAAACACAGCGGACTTCGTCCGCGACCCGAGGAGGTTTTGGCTGCGTCGCTGTTTGTCAGCGGGGCGTTGGACAAGGCGGCGCCTATGGGCGCCGCACTCCCCGCGCAAGCGCCGCTCGCTACTTAACTTTTCGAATAGCTTTGCCCACTGTTCGAGTTCTTATCCAAATACGCCTGAGACGCTTTGCTGATTTTGTCAAGCAGACGCGCTTCCAGTTCGCTGTAGTTGGATTCGTCCTCGTTGAGTTCTTCGCCTTCAATGAGTTCTTCGTCCTCATAGAACGGGGACTCTTCGTCGTATTCCTCTTCGCAGTCGTATTCTTCCTCGGCGCCGTCCGGTTCAAAGGGAACGTTTTGCGTTGAATACGATTCTACAGGCTGAACGATCGCCGTTGTGGACGTCGCGTACATGTTCGGGACGTCTGTAACCGGCGGACGTGACGGCGCTGGCGACGGCGCGGTAAATCGAGCAGTCGCTGCCGGAGCCTGTTTTGCCATCTGCTTTTGACATTTTCGAATCTCCCATTCTTCCGGCGAGATCAATACTTCTCGCGGCTTGCCGCCGTTGTGAGCGCTGAGGATGCCGTCGTTGGTCATCATCTCGATCAGACGCGCAGAACGTCCATAGCCGATGCTCATACGGGTCTGAAGGAGGGAAATTGACCCGCGTCCTTCGTTGATAACAATCTCGACCGCGGCGTCGTAAAGCTCGTCTTTCGCGGACATGTCCTCTCCGGGCGCGCCGCCGGGTGCGCTTTCTTGAACGGCGTTTTCGGTGTACTGAACCAGATCCTGTTCAAACTCCTGATCCTCTTTCCCGACGTAACGAACCAGACGTTCGATCTCTTCGTCGTCGAGGAAGGCGCCCTGACCGCGGATGAGCGACGCAGGCCCGTTGCGGACAAAGAGCATGTCGCCAGACCCCATCAGCTTTTCCGCGCCAATCATTTCCAAAACGACGCGGCTGTCGATGTTGCTGGTAACCTTGAACGAAATTCGAGCCGGCAGGTTCGATTTAATCAAGCTGGTAACGACCTGTTTAATCGGCTTTTGCGTCGCCAGAATCAGGTGAATTCCAACAGCGCGGCTCTTTTGCGCCAAACGGATAATGTGCGATTCCACTTCCTTCGGACAGGTCATCATCATATCCGCCATTTCGTCGGCGATAATAACGATAAACGGCATGTTTTCCGGAATCTTCTGACGCTCTTCTTCCGTCTGCGGCTTGATTCTCGCCAGACGCTCTTCCTGAGTCAGGTTGTTGTACTGCGAAATGTGACGAACGCCCGCCTGCGCCAGCAGATTGTAACGTTCTTCCATCTTTTCGACCGCCCACGCCAGGAGGGCTTCCGCCTTTTTCATGTCCGTTACAACGGGGTGCATCAGGTGCGGAATGCTCTTGTATTGCGACAGTTCAACCATCTTCGGGTCGATCATCAGCAAGCGAACCTGCGACGGCGACCGCGTCATGAGCATGGACGCGATAATCGAGTGCAAGCATACGGATTTACCGGAACCCGTCTGACCGGCGATGAGCAGGTGCGGCAGTTTGGCGAGGTCGGCGTAAATTGGCGCGCCAGCAACGTCGCAGCCCAGGTAAATCGGGATGTTCATGCCCTTCGTCTGCTCCATGGATTCCTCAAGGACTTCCCGGAACCGAACGGATTTTTTGTTCTTGTTGGGAATTTCAATTCCAATCGTGTTCTTGCCCGGCAAAGGCGCGACAATTCGCACGCCGCCGCCCGTCTTCATGGCGATTGACAAATCGTCCGTCAAGCAGGAAATCTTGTTCAGACGCGTGCCGCGTTCCGGCTTGATTTCGTACATCGTCAAAATCGGACCGGTTTGATGGTCAACCACTTCAACGTTAACGCCGTAGTCCGCCATGGTCGTTTGCAGCAGCGACGACGTGTTCTGAATTTCTTCTTCGTACGCTTCCTGATTAAACACCACCGGCGGCTTGAGCAAATCAATCGGCGGGAGCTTGTACGGCTCTTTGACCTTCTCTGGTCCGATCAGAGCTTCAACCAGTTCCTCATCAATTTCATCTGACGATACAAGCGAAAGCTGCTTGTCGGGTTCAGGAAGAACGATTTCCGGCTTGGGCGTTTTCGACTTCGGCAGAATTCGATTCCAGAACCAGCCCTTGTTGTCTCCTTTGTCCATGCTGGAGGAAAGTTGCGAGTTGCGAGTTGCGAGTTGCGAGGAGGACGCTTTTTCTTCGTGTTTGCTCTCCGGCTCCGGTTTCTTTTCTGGCTCTTTGTTTACTAAAGCGGCGCCCGCCCCTTCAACAGCCAATTGCGGAGTCGGTTCGCGTCCATCGGCAATCCAAAGGCGGTACATCTTCTTCGCCGGGCGCAAAATGAACAGGTTCAACAAAAAGTACATCATGTTTTCAGCGCACATAATCCCGCCGAAAAGCATCAGACTTACGCCAACAATTAACGTTCCAAGATAGGACAGCTGACTGTGAAGAAACTGTTTCGCCTGATAGCCGACCAGCCCGCCGGGACCGTACGGCAGCGAAGAAAACATCGAATCGTTAAACAGCAAAGCAAAACAGATTAACGTTCCGATAAGCCCCATCCACCAGCCGAAAGCGCGGAAAATATGATGATCTATCGCCTGACGGGAAATCGTCAGCCAGGCGTAGGCAATCAGCGACGTCAAGAGTATATAAGCGCCCCAGCCCACGTAATAAAACAGCTGCTCGGAAATCCAGGCGCCCCAGTATCCGCAGGGATTGCTAATCGATTCCGGGCTATGTGCGGGGTAATAGTTCCCCATCAGAGAGTCCGACGGGGAATAACCCGCCAGAGACAGCCCTAAGAGAATCGCAGCGGCTATGAGTAAAATTCCGCACAATGCGCAATAAGTCTTATTCATTATATATTACTCCTCTATGTAGTATATGAGTATAGGTCAAGAAATAAAAATTAAAGTCAGAATTTTAGAAAAAATCCTGAAAAAACAAAAAAACGCCAATATAATCGATATAACCGTCATAACCGATACTTTCGATGGAAGAGTTAAAAAGAAGAAAGGACTGTCAAAGTCCCTATCGCGATTTGAACAATAACAGGGATATTTGTAGAGCAAAAAAAATCCCCCGCTGGTATAGCGAGGGAACTCGATACCGGAGGTGGGAGTCGAACCCACACATCCTTGCGGACAATGGATTTTGAATCCATCGCGTCTGCCATTCCGCCACTCCGGCAAGTGTTGAATTAGAGTATATCACGAAATCGCTCGATATCAAGGGGGGGGTAAAAAAGTTTTATTTTTTCATTTTACCCCGGGTTGATATTATTTATAAATTTTTTATAATTTTTATTATGTGTGAAGTAATATTATACACTGACGGCGCGTGCAGCGGAAATCCCGGACCGGGCGGCTGGGCGTACATTCTTCGTCATAAAGCGTCTGGACGAGAAAAGGTTCGTTCCGGCGGAGAAGAAAATACAACCAACAATCGCATGGAACTCATGGCGGTTATCCAGGGATTGCAGGCGCTGACTCGTCCTGTTTCTGTAGAACTGGTTTCTGACAGTTCTTACGTCGGCAACGGTCTGACAAAATGGATTTCCTCCTGGAAAAAGAAAGGTTGGAAACTCGCCGATGGAAAGCCTGTTAAAAATGTAGATTTGTGGCAGACTCTGGATGAATTAAACCAGACTCACAAGATTAAATACACGTACGTTCCCGGACATAAAGGGCATCCGGAAAATGAAAAATGCGATCAACTTGCCGTTGAAGAATGGAAAAAGATTCGCCAACGCCGGAATTAGTTTCTCGATTCGAATTGGCATTAAATGATTCAAACCAATTCGCGGTCGTTTTCCCGTATTCACGCTGTCATATTGCATTGTCCGTTTGTTAGAGAAAAATAAACTGTCAAAGGTTATATTATGAAAGATATGCGTCGAAAAGCCGGTTTTACGCTCGTAGAACTTCTGGTTGTAATTTCTATAATTGCAGTGTTGGTTGGTTTGCTCCTGCCGGCAATTCAGGCTGCTCGAGAAGCTGCAAGGCGAATGCAGTGCCAAAACAATATCAAACAGATTACGCTGGCTGTCTTGAGCTACGAAGCCAATTTTAAAACGTATTGCTGCGGTTCATACGGGTACATTGATAATGAAACCACCCCTGAACCGTGGATGCGGCGCAGCTGGTACTATCACATTCTGCCGTATATTGAACAGACGTCTTTGTACGACGTCTACGATAGCCATTATCGACATCCAGAAAATCGCGGAAGTTTTGATTACACCTATCTGCCGGCTAAAACAACCATTGTTCAAACCCTGATGTGTCCGGACGATCCAAACAATCCCAAAGTTCATAACGGCTCTTCCGCTCAAAACCAACAGGGGTTTCACGGGAATTACGTTGGCAACGGCGGCAACACGTATTTCAACGTAGACGCTGCCGGAACGTGGAAGCAGGAATCCTGCATGGACCTCAACGGGATTTTTCCTCCTCTGCGAGGAATCAAACCGGCGCACGTAATCGACGGCGCGTCGAACACGCTCATGTTCAGCGAGATTCGTCTTGTTCCTGACGGCGCGCAAGGAACCGGAAAAGAAGACATTCGCGGACGGCTTATCAACTGTCGTCACACAGGCGCGCTGTTTTCGACTTTATACGCGCCCAACACAACCGAGCCGGATCGGCATCATTACTGTATTTCCACCATATATGCGCCGTGTACAAACACCAATCAAAAGAATCTGGTATCCGCCCGTTCCTATCATAGCGGAGACGGGGTTTCCGCCTCCAACTGCGATGGATCTGTAACATTTATTCCCGCAACCGTTGACCTGGAAGTTTATCACGCCATGGGAAGCCGCAATGGCGGAGAGACTATTTCAGACGGAGATTAGGATTTTTGCGCAACAGACCGTACGCGTTGGAATTACTCATATCAGACATCCCTGCAAGCAACTTGAAAAATCATGAAAAAAGCGTCTTTATATTTTCTTTTCGCCTTTTTGACAGCAGCAGCTTTGTTTGTCGGCTGCAGCAACAAAGAAAAAACCTACACCGTCAGCGGGACCGTATCTTATAAAGGGGAACTGGTTCCAGACGGCTCGATTTCCTTTGTGCCGAACAATCCGAAACTGACTCCGCAGGGAGCGTCAATCCAAAACGGGAAGTACACAGCGGCGGTTAGAAAAGGAATCATGACCGTCAGAATCACCGGTTCCAAACCCGATCCGAAGCAAAAGATGTTAGACGGAAGCCCGTTCTGGACGGACTTCGTCCCGGAAAAATACGGTTCCCAGTCAACCTTGACCGTTGAGATTAAAGGAAACCAGACAGAAAATTTTGATCTGGATTAACGATTGAACTGTTTCCCTTTAATCCCAATCGAAGATGCGACGAACTCTCGGATTTCCATCTTTGTCTTTTGGGTTAAAACCTTTTCCAGTCAACCATAGAATCCGATTCACATCCCCGCTCTGGACGGCGGCATGCATGAGCGTCCAGCCCTCATTGTCTCTTGCGTTGACGTCTGCGCCATGTTCAATGAGCCATTCAATCATTCCCCACATATCCCATTCGTCAAATCGGAATCGGGCGGCAATAAGCACAACGGTATTTCCATCCTCGCCTTTTGCATTGACGTCCACGCCTTGTTCAACAAACCATTTAACCGTTTCCCATTTTTTAAAATAGGCGGCAAGATGCATGGGAGTATTTTCATCATCGTTTTTTGCGTTGACGTCTGCGCCATGTTCAACGAGCCATTGAATTAGTTCCAGATTAGCGCCCCCGGCTGCATAATGCAAGACTGTCCAGCCGGAATCGTTTTTTGCGTTGACGTCTGCGCCGTGTTCAACGAGCCACTGAACCAGTTCCAGATTACCGCTCCCGGCTGCATAATGCAAGACCGACCAGCCGGAATCATCTTTTGCGTTGACGTCTGCGCCGTGTTCAACGAGTTCTTTAACCTGTTCCAAATTGCCGCTTTCTGCGGCGTCGAAAAAATCGTATTCCATCGTAATATTTATGATTGTAAATGGGTTAAACGCCCGTTCAGCTGCAGCCGCCAATCAGCCGGAGCTCTACTTTTTCCGTCTGAACGGTTTAATTGTCGGTCCGGAAGGCGGAACTTTGCGTTGACGCGGTTGACCGTTTGTCTGATTTGTCGTTTCTTCAGGCTGAAATTCAGGCTGCGATTCAGCGTTCTGGAAAAAATCCGACAGCGGCGGAGAAGGCGCTCTGTCCAACACGTCGCTTTGAAACTCGTTCGTTTGAATCGGCTGTAACAGATCAGACAATTCTGAATCAGTTGCTGAACCCGTCTGATTTAACGATTCAGAACCGTCTGGTGAAGAGAACTGTTCTGAAATGGAATCCTCTGACGGCGGAACGCGTCCCTGGTTGATATTGGCGCCGGGCGCAGTCGTTGAGACTGAGGGAGCGCTTTGAATAAACGCCTGATGAGTTGACGTCTGCAAACTCGAACCGTTTTCGTTTTGGAAATAACTGTGCCGGCTATTGACTCTTCTGTGACCGTATTCGTCAACTGTAATAATCTGCTGTTCAACGTTTCCGAGATAATCTCGCTGAACAACAGGGTCGTTAATCAGATCGTTAACATTCCCTTCGAAAACGACCTCTCCGCTGGAAATAACATAGCAGCGCTGAACCATCTGAATGATGTGCAAATAATCATGGTCTGTAATGAGAATTGCAATCTTCCATCTTCGCCACAAGTCCAAAACCAGATCGATAACCGATTGCGTAACTTTCGGGTCAACGCCGGCAAAAGGTTCGTCGAGAATAAGCATTTTAGGACGTTGGGTTAACGCTCTTGCCACTTCCAGACGGCGTTTTTCACCGCCGGAAATATTTATAGCCAGGTTGTTGCGTATGTCCTTGAGATTGAACAGCTCCATCAGTTCCTCGCAGCGGTTGTGACATTCCTTCTTTTCAAACCCCTGCATCTGCATAATGCCGATAAGGTTGTTTTCAACCGTCATCTGCTTGAAAAGCGTATTTTCCTGAGCCATGTAACCCAGACCGGCGCTGCAGCGTCTATACATCGGCCAGGTGGTGATATCCTTTCCATCGAAAAAAACGCGCCCTTCATCCGGTGTAAGATCTCCGGAAATCATTTTCAGGCTGGTTGATTTACCCGCTCCGTTTGGACCCAGTAAACCGACAATTTCTCCCTCGTTCACATAGAGAGAAACGTCCTTAACGGACTGATTGTGTTCCCATTTGAAGTTTTTGAATCGATACAGAGTCTTTTTCAGCGATTTTGCTTCCAGCAAAACGTTGTTGTCCATTGTCCTTACCCTTATTTCACCTTTCTCATATCAAATACGTTGGGAATAAATCCGTTATAGGCGTGTGGCCAAAAGACGAACTGCGCTTTGCCGATTAAAAGATCTTCCGAAACGAAGAAATCAATGCCTTCTTCCGGACGTCCCCACAAACGGCTGTCTTCACTGTGAGTGCAGTTGTCTCCCATGGCAAAATACTGTCCGTCGTGCAAATCAAACTGAATTGTACGACGGGACGCCATACGCCCCCAACGCGTCGGATTGCGGAAGAAGTCTTCCATGTCTTCTGCCGAATCTTCGTCATAGGGCAACATTCCATCTTCGTAGTCGGTAATATGTCGATAAATCGGACGCTGCGCCGCGATGTAGTACAAGTCTCGAAACAGCTTGATGTGTTCAACCGTTGCCGCAACGCCTTCCAAACCAATACGGGCGGGATTGAGATCGTCTTTGGTAGGCAGAGAATTGTCCAGCGCGTTGTATTGAGTTGGAGAGTCGAAGCTTACCAGCTTCCCGTCAACCCATAAATACAAAGCCTGATCGACGTTGGCAAAACGCAGGGACGTCTTCTTTCCCGGCTCAATTTTAACAGACGCTTTCGGCTGCCAATTGTTTTCTCCGGAAATAGACAGCTGAGCAGTTTGATTTGCCAAGTTGATTGTTGCGGTAAACACGACGCCGCCTTTGATAAGCTGCAAATACGCTTTTCCTGCCTTCGCCGCAGGTGCAATATCGCATTCGACGATTAAATCGCCCGTCCAGTGCATTCCCACCTGGTCAGCAGTGGGAGAAAACTGACGCGGGTCTGAACTTCCGGTCTTTAATCGATTAAAATTATACGCGTTCATATCGGTAATCAAAGACGGGCGGACGTCAGGCGTTCGCGTCGGTTTGACGCCCTGATAGTAATTCAGCAAGACGTCGTAAGTTGGAACAACGTGCTGATACATCAGCCAGTTGATTTTGTCGTTTGAAGACGCCTGGCAGCGGTATTCCGACCGGTCTTGTTCGCTTTCCCAGACGCTTCCCTGAGCGCCAACCCAACGCCGCGGCCAGTTCGTTTTGGAATAAAAATCGAGATTGCGTTTATCGTCGTCGTAGACGTTTTGCATGACAGCCAGAACTTTATCCGCCGGCTTGCGAGCAATTTGGAAGTCGGATTCCTCTGTACTGTCAAGCGGTCTGGTAAAGACGTCTCCGTGCTGAACGCGCATCGTCTCATTCGGCATCCCAACCAATCGTTTGATATAGTTGGTTTGAGTGTTGCCAGGAAACATAAAAACGAACACGTCCCAACGATCCGGTTTAGACATTCGATAGGGATATTTCCCGACAACAATTCGGTCGCCGCTGTAAGAAGGGGTCTTCTGCCCTCTGATTTCTTCTCGCATTAAATCTATTCCGACTCGGCAGTTAGGACAAACAACGCCGGTAATATAGGCGCCGCGAATTTGACGTCCGCTGCTGCGATCGACTTCTTCCGTCGCCCCGACCTTGAATCGATACCCGCATCCCGGACAGTAAATGTCCTTGTGGCGGCCCATCAACTCGTTTGCCATACTTCCAGTTGGAATCATAAACGCTTCGGCAATGTACGTTCTAAACGTTAACGCCAAAACAAAAGCAATTACGATGGATTCTATCGTTTCGCGGATAACTTGAAACGACGTTTTAGTTTCAGACGTATTTTGAGCGTTATTCGACGCCGAAGATTTGCTATTGGAATTCATTGGATGATTGAAAGTTTGGATAAACTTAATAAAAAACTAAAAACAGGAATACTGAACGCACCGTCAATTTCCTGCTCCGATTCTATTATATTATAGCGTTTTCTCTATATTTGTAAATAGGAAAAGAATACTATAAAATCACCTACTTTGTCTATTTTACATACAAACAGGCAATCTGGAATTGGTTACAACATAGGCTGTTTTTGTCTGTCAGTATTGTTTTTTCTTCCCTAACGGTTTCTCTATTTTTCCAATTCAACCTCAACAAGCTTTTTAGGTCGAAGCATTCTGTAGACGAAATAGATAATTGCTGAAATTACCGCCAGCGATACCGCGATGGAAAGCCCTTTAAGAACCGTATCGCGCTCTCTAAGGTATTGCACAATCTTTGGATCGGCATTGCACAGAAAATACCAACCGGGCGCGGGGAATTTTCCCAATATGTAGGGAGGGTTGATATTGGCGCCATGCTCAACGAGAAATTTCACGGAATCAAAATTGTTGCGTTTGACAGCGCATTCCAGAGCTGGGTAGTAAATCTTTCTATTAACGGATTCATTGACGTCTACCCCCTCCTGTTCGACAAGATAACGCATAATATCCATGTTACAACTATCGACAGCATACGCCAAAACGGAATCATTTAAAAAATAACTGTTGACGTCCGCCCCCTGCGCGACAAGCCATTGAACCAACTCCAAATTCCCGCTCTTCACTGCTCGATGCAATACGCCATTAGATTCAGATACGCTAACTCCTTGATTTACAAGCCATTGAACCAACTTTAGATTTCCACTATGGGCTGCACAATGTAAAACGGTATAATCCAGTCTATTCCTACTATTAATAGTAATGTCAGCGCCTTTTTCAATGAGATATTGAACCATTTCCAAATTACCGTGCAGCGCCGCATAGAATACCGCTGTAAAGCCGTCTTCATCTTGGACGTTGACTTCTGCTCCATTTTCAACAAAAAATTTTACTAATTCAAAATTGTTGTTATCAGCGGCGACAATTAACGGCGTTATATCGCTATTATCCCTGACGTTGACGTCGGCTCCTTTTTCGATTAGCAGTTTAACTCGTTCCAGATCATTCATAAAAACAGCGTAATGCAAAACTGTAACGCCGCGATATCCGTACGTCTTGAAATCGAAATCGCCAGACTGAAACATCTGTTCAAAACGGTCTACGGCAGATTTGCCAAAAGCGTCCTCTGCGTCTTCAATGCTTCTTTCCCACACAGAATTCTCAGCCGCGTTGAGGGGGATAAATGCAATCAGCGTCAGTACAAGAGCAAAAGTCAAACTCTTTCCGTTTATCATAATTCAGCGTTCTTTTGAAAAGGATTTGCTAATCCAAACGTTTCATATAATGCTTATTGTACAGAACGTAACGGGAAAAGTAAAGGGTCGAGAGAGTTTTTAGAAATCAGTACACTAGATAGGGAGTAGGGAATAGGGAGTAGGGAGTAGTTTTTTCTATTCCCTATTCCCCATTCCCTATTCCCCATTCCCTAAGCTACATCAGTCCCATGGCGCGCATGAGCAGCTGCAGGTCAATCCAGGCGTCTTTCTTTGCCGGCGGGTTTCTCAGCAGATACGACGGGTGATACGTGCAAACGACTTTGTATCCCTGCCAGTTGTGAATCGTGCCGCGCAGTTTGCCGATAGACGTGTCAGTTTGTAACAGATTTTTTGCGGCGACCGCGCCCAGACAGCAAATAAACTCCGGGTTGACGATTTTAATCTGCGCTTCCATAAACGGACGGCAAAACGCCGCTTCTTCCGGCAGCGGATTGCGGTTCTGCGGCGGACGACACCGTAAAACGTTGCAGATGTACACTTCGTCTCGAGAAATCTTCATGCCCTTTTCTATCATGTCGGTCAGAAGGCGTCCCGACCGCCCGACAAAGGGAATTCCCTGAGCGTCTTCGTCTGCGCCCGGCGCTTCTCCCAAAAACAAAAGACGCGCCCGCGGGTTGCCAACCCCAAAAACCGTTTGCGTTCGCGTTTCCGGCAACACCTTGCAAAGACGACATTGAGCAACCCGTTTCTGTAACATTGCCAGCGCTTCGACCGGGTCGGACGATTCAATCAAATTATTATCAGTCATGTTTGATATGATAGGAGTGGTTTGGGTGTCAGGAGTTATGAGCGAAGGCTGAGTTGTATCTGGAACGGGTTCTGTTATAGACGGAGCCTGAGCCGCGGCGCCTGGAGCGGTTTCCGCAGCGGGCGACGGGGTTTGTGCGCCCTGCTCTGCTTGTCCCAGGTTTGCCTCCATACTCGGCGAGTACTGCGACATCTGGTCAAGTCCAGCAAGACGCCATGAGTTGAGCGCCTGAGCTAACGCGCGATTGGGATTATCGGAGTCTGTCATTACAAAGCCTTAAAATTCGGTTGATCGCCATAGTCTTTATTGACGGAATTCTCAACTTCCATTTTATGGAGTTTGTGATCCTTGTTCCACGGCGCTTCAATAACGTCCAGGAGCGAGTTGAGAATTTCCTGCGAACTCTTGTTCTGTTCCGATTCCAGCAAATCGTACTGTTTCGTCAGCTGCGGCGTGGTCAACAGCAGACCGAACTGACTGACGGAATATTCAAACGCCTTGACAGCCGCTTTACGATTGTCAACCGAATTGATATTGTTGGACGCATAGTCGATTATTTGCGTCTGCGCGTCCAGCGTCGGAATATTCTGTAACAGTTTCAGCGACGCTTCCACCGTCAGGTTTTGCGCCAGTTGATATTGAGCCGCGTCCGCCAACGGCGCTAAATCGTACATCTTTCGCAAGACGTCGTTTTCGGCGCTTCGGACGACGTCATGACGGGCGGGACCTTTCTTGGACGCGTCTTCTGTCTTGTCGGTAACAAGAGCGATATTGGCGTCGCCGTAACACTGTTCCGCCAAAACTGCCCCAAATTTAGCCGCCTTGTCGGCAAACGATATCGTCTGTTCCGGTGACGGCATTGGATACGGCTTGAGCGCGTCCAGCATTGCCATGACTCTGTCCATGTCTGCGGCGTTTGTCGGCGTCGGCGCCCATACGCACAGCGGACGTTCGTTCACGACTTTTTTCGCTTCTTCAAATCGATTGGAATTGGCGGTAATCGCAACCGGAACGTCTGCCGCGACGGGAATCTCCCGAATCTTTTCCAGGAAAATGGACGGCGGGACGGAGTACAAATCCATGGAATAAAAGACCGCGTAAATCTCCGGCTCGTACTGAAGGATTCCCAGGGCCTGTTTACCGGTTGTAGCAATAATCGGTTCGAACCCGTCCGGCAGGAACCCGCCGACAGTCAAGGCGTCTACCGACTTGGGCGCGACGATCAAAACCTTCTTTCTGCCCTCGCCAAGCATGAACCAGGACAGCGCCTTGGGCAATTCCGACGACCCTAAATACGGGGTCTGCGGGTTGATTGCCATAATCGCCTCGCAAGCCGCCCAGCGTACTTTCGGATACGGAGAATTGAGCGCGCAAACAAGCGGAGAGAAGACGTCGCCATGCGACGCAAGCGCCTCTGCCGACTTGAGCTGACCAAGAGCCTGACAGGCGCTAACCGCCGTCGACGCGTACTTGAATTGAAGCGCAAAGTCCAGCAGGGAATTAATCTTGACGATATTCTCCGACGTTTTATCCGCCGTAATCGAATCCAGCGAAACGCTGGTCATCATCTCTCGAGCAATGTCCGGGTACGCCGCCAGAAATTCCGCTTCTGCCGTCCAGTACATTTTTTCAACGGTTTTATTGTCCGGCAAGAGGGAATGAGCGCCGCGCGCCAATCGAACAGCGCGAAGCAGCTGACCCAGCCGAATCGGGTAGAGCGTATGAACCGGCTTGCCCTTTTCGTCGTTCCAGCTCCAGACGTCCGCCTGATCGTCAATGCAGTTTTCCGGGAACGATTCGCCCGCCAGAGAACGCTTTGCCATCTGAATGAGCATTTTCGCCGCCGCGTTGGCGTCGTACATGGTCGCGCCGCGTTTTTTCAACGTCGCCACAGCCGCCTTTTTAACGGAGTCCGCGCACTGGTCAGAAGTAAACCCATAAATAAACGGCAAGACGTCAGAATCTTTGCGAGCGCCTAAAATTGTAACGCACTGACCAACGAACTCGGGTTCTCCCGCGTCCAAAGCCGCAATCAACGGACCTCGCGCTGAGCCGTCCAAAGCCGCCAGAGCGGTCGCCGCCTTTTTCTTAACGTCTTTTGACGCGCCTTCTTTATGCATTTCTTCCAGCAAAGACGCCGCTGCAACGTCCGCCGTTCGGTTGAGAATGGAGAACGATTCTCGAGACTTGTCCGAATTCCATTCTGCAGCAAGATATTCTTTGACTGCGTTGGCAACCGCTTCTTCGCTGTGATAGCGATTGTTCACCGCCTCTCGAATCTTTTCTGCCAAGACGCTTCCCGACGGCTGAAGGTCAGGCGAGTCTTCCAGTTCGTCCATGTAATTGGGCAGAATTCGCGTCGCCATTTCATGCAGACGAATCAGGTCTTCTTCCTTCGGGTTGAATTCCAGAACCTTGGCGAAATTCTTCTGCGCCAAATCGTTGCGCCACAGTTTGCTGAACAGCAGCGCGTTTTCCATGAACTCGTCCATGTTCCGCGGTTCGAGAGCCTGAAGCGACTCAATCGCTGCCGCCTGAGCCGCCGACGCGCCGGCAGAAAGCTGTTGCTGCGCCTGAACCGAACAGTTCAAACTGCAAACCAAACCAAGCGCCAAAATCGTTGTGATTATCCGTTTCATAGGGGGCATCCTTAAAATAATTGCGTAGAGTGTCGTGCCCGCTTTCGCCGGACGACAAAAGCGGAAGTCGGAGCGTTGTGAGCAGGTCATGCGATTTAACATGTATCTCGCTACTCGTTACTCGCAACTCGCCACTAATATATTATTATACCAGATATTTTAACAATAGGCGAGGACGGAGTTCAAAATTCGTAGAAGAATCCCCGCTTTCAGTTCCGATAATAACGTCAAACAGAAACGGTTATTCAAGATACGCAAACTAAACAAATTTTAAGCAAGAAACAAAGACGCATGGAAGCGTACATACCAAAACGACGAAGCCGAAAACCCGCCCGTTGGATGGAGCCTGTCTCGGGCGCCAACTTGACGGCTCCGCCGTCAAGGAAACGCGGAAGCCTCCCAAAATTTTGAGAACGTGGAATGCCTCGCCAACTCCTCCCTCCTCACTTCTCATTCCTAACTTCTTCCAAACATCGACTTTCTAAAATAACGCCAAAAATTTCCTTCCTCCCTATTGACCCGGACTTTTCTATCGGATACAATAAGGATATTATGAAACAGATTCAAATCAATAATACTATTGTCGAGGCGGTTAAGGGCGACATTGTCAAGCAGGAAATTGACGCGATTGTCAACGCTGCCAATTCGCATTTAATGGGCGGCGGAGGCGTCGACGGCGCGATTCACGCTGCCGGTGGACCGGAAATCATGGCGGATACAGACCGGCGGTATCCGGCGGGGTGCCTGACGGGTTCCGCGGTGGCGTCGACGGCGGGACGGCTGAAAGCGAAATGCGTTATTCACGCGGTCGCGCCCCGGTACTCGTCTAATCCCGTCTGCGCTGAACTGCTCTATAAGGCGTATTATAATTCGCTCATCGTCGCGGTCAGGAATAACTGTACAAGCGTCGCGTTTCCGTCTTTGGGAACCGGGGCGTATCGCTATCCGTTGGGAGAAGCCGCGCCGATTGCCCTGAAAGCCGTTCGAGACTTTCTTCAGAAACACGACTCGATTACTCTGATTCGTTTCGTCCTGTTTGACGACAAGACCCTTTCCGCTTTTGAAAAAGAACTGACTCAATGAACATTCGACAACTTATTTACACGGCGGCGTTTGCCGCGATTGCAATTGTTACATCCTTTTCAGCGCAGGCGCAGGAGAACAACGCTGCTTTGCAATGGACGGTTCAGCAGGACGTCCTTCCCGAAGCGGTTGCGCGCCCGTTTTTTGGCGTTATTGGCAAGACAAACGCGGCGCCGGGAGATATGGAGAAAGTCGCGCTGGTTATGGGCGGCTCTTATTTTGACGCCCCTGTTGCAGACGGTGGGAAGAAACAGTATTCTCGAGCCGTTTCCCAGCTCGTTCAGGAAACCGTAGATGGGAAAACAGCTTGGAAAGCAAAGCCGGTTAAAGTTCTGGTCGACGGCAAGGAATCGCCCGAGGGGTTGCCGGAACCGATAGCGGAGGGAATAACCATAGCGTTCGATTCGTATTTGCTGCTCTGCGGCGGAGCGAACGAAAACGGGGAATCGACAAAAGTCTGGAAAGCGGAATACAACGCTCAAAACAGTTCTGTTGAGCTGACGTCCATGCCGGATCTGCCTGCCCCGTGTTCAATGGGGTGCGGCGGCGCGATTGGGAAGGTTGCCTACGTCTTCGCCAGCGGGAAGCTGTTTGCTCTGGATAACAAGAAATGGGTTGAACTGGACGGCATTCCAGACGACGTTCAAAACGGCGTCGTTCGCTCTCAGCCGGCAGGCGCGATTCGCGTTTCCAATCACGATGTAACAGCTCTGTTTGTTTTCGGCGGGTATGACAAAGCCGAAGGCGCGAACGGAAAGCCTTTGTACGACGTCTGGAAAATGCAGCCGGTTCGCGACGAGGCGGGCGCGCTGAAATCCAAATGGACTCGTCTGGCAGACCTGGAATACAAGGGCGAACGTTTCTGTTCCATCGGGTCGACGGCGGTCGTTGTCGGCGCGCAGTCGATTCTTCTTGTCGGCGGCGTCAATGCGGACGTCTGGACGGAAGTCAACGAAAAACTCAATACGCTTACCGGGGAAGAGAAAGACGCCTATTTGGCTGAGTATTACGCCAGAACGCCGGAGTCGTTCAACTGGGAAAAGAGAATGTTCGTCTATCATACGGTAATTGAAGAGGGAACGTTCTTTGAAAAAGGAAATGTAACAATCCCCACGCCTGTCTGCGGCGCGGCGGTAATGAACTTCAACAATCAGCTTCTCATCGTTGGCGGGGAAGTCAAACCGGCGCAAAGATGGAAAGGATTGCAGGTTCTCAATCTGGCTCTTAACCGTTCGTTTGGAACGGTGAACTGGATTGTCTTTTTGACGTACCTGGGTTTGATGCTTCCCTTTGGGTACTTCTTCATGCGGAAGAACAAGGGCATAGACGACTACTGCAAAGGCGGCGGTCGAATTCCGTGGTGGGTCAACGGCGTTGCGATTTTTGCTGCGATGCTGTCGTCGATTACGTTCATGACCGTTCCCGCCATGACGTTTAGCTCGTCCTGGCGGCTGTACCCGATGACGATTGCGATTTTCATTCTCGTTCCGATTGTCATCTATCTGTACTTGCCGTTCTATCGGAGACTGAAAATCACGTCCGCTTACGAGTACCTGGAAAAGCGCTTTAACGTTTTCTCCCGGGTGTTCGCGTCGGCGGCGTTTATTATATTTATGGTTGTCCGCTCGGCGATTGTCGTTTATCTGCCGGCGCTGGCGCTGTCGGTAATTATCGGCATGAACCTGTTTGCGTCTATTATTCTGGTAGGGACTGTAACAGTCATTTATTCGACCATCGGCGGCGTGAGCGCGGTTATCTGGTCAGAGTTCATTCAGGCGGTTGTGCTGGTCGGCGGGGCGCTTATTGCCGTTGCGCTGCTGATTATGGGAACCGACGGCGGCGCATCAGGAGTCATTCAGACGGCTCTTGCCAACGACAAATTCCATCCGTTCGACTTCAGCTGGTCTTGGGTGGAACCCGTCTTTTGGGTAACGTTTATCGGCGGGATTGTAACAAACCTCAGCTCGTACACGTCCGACCAGACGATTGTACAGAAGTACATGACCACCAAAGACGAAAAGGCGGCGGCTCATTCGATTTGGTTTAACGGGATTCTGTCGGTGATTTGCTCGACCCTGTTCTACTTTATCGGGACGACGCTTTACGCGTACTATAAATCCAACGCCGCTTTGTTCGACTGGTCGTTGTACCAAAACGACGCGGTGTTCCCCACGTACATCGTTTCGAGCCTGCCGACGGGCGTTTCCGGATTGTTGATTGCCGCTATTTTCGCCGCGGCTATGTCGACCCTGTCCGCCAACTTCAATTCCGCGTCGACGGCGTTCGTGTCCGACTTCTACTGCCGGTTCATTCGCAACGATCAAGCCGCAGCGTTCAAGGTTGCCAAATGGGCGTCGTTCATTTCCGGAACGGCGGCGATTGCCTTCGCGCTGCTCATTGCCACGATTGACATCAAATCGCTGTTTATGGAATTCCAAAAAGTCATTGGAATTCTCACCAGCGGGTTGGCGGGCTTGTTCGTCATGGGATTGTTTATCCCGAGAATCAACGGGGCAGGCGCGGTTGCTGGCTTGGCGGCGTCGTACGTTGTCAACATCGTTTTGATTTATACAAATATCGTACCCGTCAAACCGCACTTCCTGCTTTACAGCGTTGCTGGACTGCTGGCGTGCGTTGTCGTCGGATACGTCGTTTCCCTCTTTACCGGCAAACCGACCATGGAACAGCTGGACGGCTTGACGATGAAATACATGCCCAAAGAGGTTGATTAATGAATTTGCGAGGCGGACTGTTCAGAGAGTTCATTCTTCTCGCAACTCGCAACTCGCAACTCGCAACTTGACTATAATTAATTTCGTTTTCCAGATAAACCACTTTAACCAAGGAGATTTCAATATGAACAAATTATCGGGACTTATCGCCGCGACTCATACGGCGTTTAACGCCGACGGGAGCGTCAATTACAGCGTTATCGGTCAGCAGGCGGAACTGTTACAGCGTCAGGGCGTCATGGGCGTCTACATTTGCGGGACGACGGGCGAAGGAATTTCCTGTTCCGTTGAGGAACGCAAAGCCGTCATGGACGAATGGGTTAAAGCCGCGAAGGGCAAGCTGACGATTATCGCTCACGTTGGCGCGCTGGCTCTGACGGACGTTCAGAATCTGGCGGCGTACGCCCAGAAAATCGGATGTGACGCTTTGAGCGTTGTGCCCGCCAACTACTTCAAACCGGGCAATGTCGAAACGCTGGTTGACTATTGCTGCGAAGCGCTCAAAACGGCGCCGGATCTCCCGTTCTACTATTATCACACCGGCATGTCGGGCATTAACCTGTCGATGGTCAAGTTCCTCGAATGCGCCGACAAACGACTGCCTCAGCTGGCGGGAATCAAGTTCAACAGCGTTGACCTGTACGAGTACCAAAACTGTCTGGCGGCTGTCGACGGGAAATACGACATCACCTTTGGCGTTGACGAGTTCTTTGCCGGCGCGGTTGTCCTCGGCGCAAAGTCCGCAATCGGAAGCACGTACAACTACATGGCTCCAACGTATCTGAGAATCCTCCGCGATTTGGAAGCCGGCGACTTCGCTGCAGTTCAGCAATCCATGCGAAAAGTCTGCCAGGTCGTTGACATCCTCGTTCAGTACGGCGGCGTTGCGGCGGGCAAAGTCATGATGTCCGCTCACGGTCTCGACATGGGCGACGTTCGACTTCCGCTCAAGTCCATCTCCCCGGAAGGAAAGAAGGACATTTTGTCACGAATCGAAGCGCTTGGAGTGATTGAAGAATAATTCAGAATGCGTAATTCGGAATGCGGAATTACGCAAAGCGCTCAACGGTGGTAAGCGGCGATACGGAGCAGCGATTGTTTTTTCTCGCAACTCGCCACTCGCAACTCGCAACTTACCACTCCCTATTCCCTACTCCCTTTTCCCTAGCTATGACCTACACAAAAGACCACATCAACGAACTGTATCAGCTTTATTCCAATACGCTGTTTAACGACTCCATTCCATTTTGGCTCAACCACGCTGTCGACGCCGAGCAGGGCGGGATTATGACCTGCGTCGACCGGGAGGGCAAGCTGTTCGACACCGACAAGGGCGTCTGGCAGCAAGGGCGTTTCGCCTGGGTGATGGGGCATCTGTACAACAACTGCGAAACGAAGAACCCCGTCTGGCTGGATCAATGCCGGCAGACGCTGGACTTTGTCGAGAAGTACGCCTTCGACGAAGACGGGAGAATGTTCTTCCAGCTTACCCGAGACGGCCGCCCGATTCGCAAACGCCGCTACGCGTTCAGCGAGTCGTTCGGGGCGATTTCCTTCGGCGAACTGGCAAAGGCGGACGGCTCCGACCACGCGAAGGAACTGGCGCTTAAATGTTACAACATTTTTGCCAACCACGTTCCGTATCCGCCCAAGTTCACAGACGTCCGACCCATGATCGCCCTGGGCTACTATGCGATTCTCATTGCGACCATTCAGCAGCTGCGCGATTCCATTCAGCTGGAAGGCGCCGACGCGAAGATCAACGAGTGCATCGAGATGGTTCAAAAGTACTTCATGAAGCCGGACATTCGCTGCGTCATGGAATCCGTTGCGCCCAACGGCGACATTGTCGATTCCTGCGAAGGGCGAACCCTCAACCCGGGGCACGCCATCGAAGGCGCCTGGTTTATCATGGACGAAGGGAAACGGAGAAACCGTCAGGACTACATCCAAACCGGGCTCGACATTCTCGACTGGATGTGGGAGCGCGGCTGGGACAAACAGTACGGCGGCATGCTCTATTTCCGCGACGTGTTCGACAAACCGTCTGTCGAGTACTGGCACGACATGAAATTCTGGTGGAACCACAACGAAACGATTATCGCGACGCTGCTGGCGTACCAGCTTACCGGCGACGACAAGTACGCCGACATGCACAAACAGGTTCACGACTGGGCGTTCTCGCACTTTACCGACAGCGAGTACGGCGACTGGTACGGATACCTGCACCGCGACGGCACGATTTCCACAACGCAGAAAGGCAACATCTTCAAAGGCTGTTTCCACCTGCCGAGAATGCTTTGGGAATGCAGTAATATCTGCAAACAGATGCTGGAGAATTGAAAAGTACCAGCGTTAACATGTGACAGTCCGTTCACGGATTTGACGGATTAAACGGATTTTCACCGATTGGTTAAATTTACTCATAATTATTAGTATTGAAGAAATCTTTGATTTTTAATGAATTCTGAGAATTAAGAAAAACAATCGGTGTGAATCCGTCCCATCCGTGGAATCCGTGTGGGACTGATTGACAATCAATAACCCATGGTCTAGCACGTTGGAACTAACTTGTTAAAGAGTCTTGATTTCAGAACGTAAAAGAGCTGAGTGGCGATGTCTCGCAACTCGCCACTCGCAACTCGCAACTAATCTCAGATAACCGCGAGTTCCCATTCTCTGCGGAGGAATTCGCATGCTTTCGGGATTTCGACTTCTTTGTCGCCGCGGACGCCGCATTCAAACGAGCAGAACTTGTCGTATCCGATGTACTTCAAGCCGCGGAACCCTTCGACGAAACGGGTCTTGTTCTGTCCGGGAATGGTACGGCGCGGGTCGGTAACGCCGCCAGCCAGGTGAACGTGCTTGAGATAAGAACCGGCGGAAATGAACGCGCCCATCATGTCGGTTTCTTCAATGGACATGTGATAGAAGTCTCCCATGACGCCGATGCCTTTGCCGTTGTTGACGTCTCGTGCGATAGCCGCGCCGTCGGCAACCTGACGCAGGAAGTACGCTTCGCCTCTGTTGAGCGGTTCGAGAATGATGTTCGTGCCGCATTCAGCTGCGAATTCCGCCAGAGCCGGGAACGTGTCCATGAGGACATTGCGAATTTCCTGGTTGGTCAGTTTCGTCTGTCCGTTGAACGCTGGGACGTAAATAACGCCGGTGCAGCCGATTTTTCCAGCTCCTTCGAGAGCCTTCTTGAGGTCGTCAACGCCCTGCTGACGCTTTTCGACAACGTCGGAGCAGAGGTCGCCGTTGTGAGATCCCCAGCAAACCGCAGACGGGGTCAAGCCGTTGTCGGTAATAACCCTCTTCCAGTAATCCGGGTCGTTGGTATGCCATCCGCCGAGTTCGACGCCTTCAATGCCCCATTTCCTCATTCTTTCGAATTTTTCTTCATCTTTACCTCCGGGGATGATGCCAATCTGGCTGGAAATGCGAAGCTTGGCTTTGCTGGACTGGTTCGGGCTTTTGCCGTCCCATTCGTCGGTGGTGCAGTCAGCCTTGACGAGGGAAGACGCCGTTACGGCGGCTGCGGCGGCAACGGACGCGGCAAAGAAATCGCGACGTTTCATAAAAACTCTCCTTCTTGTTATAGGTGAATTGTTTCGTAATATACACAATCTTATGGAGATAATTCTAACAGAATCAAAATGAAAATGCAAGCGACAAGGGGGCATTTTTGAGAAATTTTCTAAAAAAGAACAGCGAGTTAGGAATGAGGAGTGAGGAGGCGGCGAGGCGCCGCTCCCAATCCGCGCTGCCGCGCGCCTGCCAATATCCGCTCCCGTTGGTCGGCGGCGAGGCGCCGCTCCCGATCCGCGCTGCCGCGCGCCTGCCAATATCCGCTCCCG
>JAZMZV010000237.1:0-27783 GCA_045586185.1 Thermoguttaceae bacterium
CGTAACTTTTTGAAGTCCACGTCCGTTGCAGGCGCGGGCGTCATTTTGATGCACAATCTCGCATCTGGCGAATCGCCAAACGAAAAGATTAACTTCGCCGCTATTGGCGTTTCCGGCAAAGGAGCTTCTGATACAGCAGACGCCGCCAACTCCGGCAATCTGGTTGCCATTTGCGATACAGACGCCAATAAACGCCGCGGCGCTCTGAAACGTTACACAAACGCTGCCGAATTCGCCGACTTCCGCGAAATGTTCGACAAGATGGGCGACAAGATTGACGCGTTCACCTGCTCGACTCCCGACCACATGCACGCCCCCGCCTGCCTGATGGGCATGCGTCTTGGCAAACACTGTTTCTGCCAGAAACCGCTGACTCGCACGATCTATGAGGCTCGTTTGATGGCGAAAGTCGCGGCTGAAAACAGATGCTGCACTCAGATGGGCAACCATGGAACCGCCTACAACAGCCTTCGCATTTGCGAAGCGCTTTGTAAAACCGGATTCCTTGGCGATCTGCTCGAAGCTCACGTTTGGACGAACCGTCCGATTTGGCCGCAAGGCGGCGGACGTCCGGCGACCAAACCGGTTCCGGAATTCCTCGATTGGGAAAGATGGCTGGGCGTTGCTCCGGAACGACCCTATGGCGACGGCTATCATCCGTTCTCATGGCGCGGTTATTGGGATTTCGGCACCGGCGCTCTGGGCGACATGGCTTGTCACACGTTCAATATGCCCTATTCAGCTTGCAAGCTGGCTGACCCGTCTTCCGTTGTCGCCACCACCTCGGGTCACAATTACGAAACGTTCCCGCAATGGAGCATTATTGAATTCCAGTTCCCGGAAACGTCAGAACGCAAAGCTGTCAAGGCGTTCTGGTACGACGGCGGAAAGAAGATGCCGGCTGAAAAGCTTGCGGGGTTTGCTCAGCTGCCCAACACCGGTTCCTGTATTTTCGGAACGAAGGTCATTATGGTTGCTGGCGGCGACCACAGCGATCATATTGAGATGTACAAAGCCGACACGAAAGAAAAGGTCGAAATGCCGAAAGACCTGGTATGGGAAGCCTCTCCGGGACATTTCCAGGAATGGGTCAATCACATCAAAGGCGGTTTTGATTCCAAACCGGCGCACTCCAATTTCATTACCTACGCTGGCAAACTGACCGAAACAATTCTCTTGGGCAACCTCGCTGTCTACGGCGCGCCGGAAGCTGGCGTCAGAGGGGAACTGGTCGAATGGGACGCTGCCAACATGAAGATTACGAACAATCCGAAAGGCAAAGAAGCCATGGAACTGCTGGTCAAACCGCAGTATCGCGGCGAATATCGGCTGGATTAATTTTGGCGGCGCCCGGATCGCGGCAGTCCCCTGCCGCATTCGCTGGTTGTTCGCAGGTCAGTCCGTTCACGGATTTTACGGATTAAACGGATTCGCAACGATTGATTAATGGAAGGCGGTAATGGTAATGAAAAAAATCTTCCGCTAGAACCGCGTAGCGGTTCAAAATCTCTAGCCGTGGGTTTTAACCTACGGAGCGAAGCGAACGGAATTACGCAGTTCGCCAACGGCGAACCAAAACGCCGGAATTTCGATACCGTTTGAGTTTACTAACCGTTGGAAGGCGGTAACGGAGTTCGTGAAGCGAACGTAGTTACGCTTTGTTCGAAGCGTGCATTTCAAAACGACTCAGCCGAAAACCTCCCTTGGATGTAGCCCGTCCCCGGGCTACAACTTGGCGGCGAAAGCCGTCAAGAAATGCGGAAGCCTCCGATAATCTTGAGAACGTGGAAAGCCCGCCTGTACAACCGGCGCTCGGCAGTCCCCTGCCGCTCTCCGTCCCGCCGAACTCCCTTCCGCCGCAGCCGAAAACCTTACTGGATCGCGGACGTAAGTCCGCCGAAGAAATTTAGCCACAAAGAACGCAAAGAAACAATCGGCGCGAATACGGACTGATCTACGTAAACGGTAGGCTCCTATTTACCTGAAGACCCAGAGTGTTTTTATTGATTTATCTCGGAATGTTGGCGATTTGAACAAAAGGGGAAAATGAAAACAAACTGATGATTTCATTCATCTAAAGTTTCCGAATACCATCTTAGTTCATCCTTATTGTATTTATATCTAATGTTGGAATTTTGGTCATGCCAAGTATCCCACATTCCATCATTATCCCTGTCTATGAACAGATTGCCTTTAGGGAATTTGCCGAGCTGGCAAAAAATCGAATAGTTGTCATTTTGAGGCTTCTTAACAACTGTACATATTGAATCAGAAACTGGACCAACTTTTGGATCTTTTGTTATAACTTTACTATTAGGACCATAGTAATTGGAAAGAATACTACCATCATCTGTTTTTTCTTCTGATACAATCCATCTATAGGACGTTTGCGAATCTTGTTTAATCTGTCGCACAAATAAAAAATCTGTATTGTCATTATTTGTGAAAAGAGTAAAACCTTCAATATCAAAACGTCGATCGTAAGAAAAAAGATCTGAATCGACAGACGATATTGTTACAGCATTTGAGAAAAATGCTTTTAACGAATATCCTATGAAAAAAGCAGCGACAAGACCTAATAAATATAACAGGAACCGAAACTTAAACATCTACGCTCTCCTAAAAGGTAAAAACCAATAACAAATGTAACTCTTTAAGTTATCATGTCAAATACCCAAGCACAGTATTCTTGGAAAGAATCTCTATAACTTGAACTTTAATAATATTATAACAACATATTATGTAGATGTCAATAAGAATATCATTTTTTCAGAAATAATTATTTTTTCTTCTGCGGGCGAAGACGCCCGCGAACCAGCAGGACTGTCTGGCAATTCTACGAAAGAGATTTTTGGAAGCTTCCGCATTTCTTGACGGCAACGCCGTCAAGCAGGACTCCGTGGGCGGAGTCCATCCGGGGAAGGTTTTCGGCAGCGTCGATTTGGTTTGCACACTTCGAACAAAGCGTAACTACGTTCGCTTCGCGAACTCCGTTACCGCCTTTCAATAGTTGGTAAACTCTAACGGTGTCATAATTCCAGCGTTTCGGTTCGCCGTTGGCGAACTGCGTAATTCCGCTCCCGATGGTCGCTCCGTTACCGCCTTTCATTCCTTTGCGAACTTTGCGTTCTTTGCGGCTAAAATTTTCTTCGGCGGCTGAGACAGCCGCGATCCAGCGGGGCGGAGCGAGTATTCTGCGAAAGAGATTTTTCTTGTATCGGCAAGGCGCCCGAGACAGGCGCCATCCAAGAAGGTTTTCGGCTGCGTCGATTTGGTTTGTACACTTCCAACGTTTTGTTCGCCTATCGGCGAATGCGTAATTCCGTTCGCTTCGCGAACTTCATTACCGCCTTTCAATCAATCGACGTTCCCTACTGCCTCTTTAATAATCCCTACGGTTTTGTCGGCGGTGCCGGTTTGAGATAGTACGAGTTCTCTGGCGCGAGCGCCAAGCTCTTCTCGCCAGGCTGGGTTGGTTAGGCATTTCTCGACGAAGTGTAACATTTCCTGTTCGTCTTTGACGACGACGGCGGCGTTGGCGCCAAGCAGAAGCGCAACGACGTCCCGGAAGTTGGTTGTATTGGGTCCAAAAGAGACCGCAGAGCCGTATCCCGCCGGCTCGATCATGTTCTGTCCGCCGCGGCTGCCCATGCTTCCGCCGACAAACGCGATTTGCGCCGTTCCCCACCACGCGCCCAGTTCGCCAACGGTGTCGACCAGCAGGATTCGGCAGCGTTCCGCGCCGTCAGCGTTTTCCCTGCCTTGCTCTGTCAGCTCGGTTCTACGAATAAACTCAGCGCTGCGGCTTTCCAGCATCTTGGCGACGGCGTCAAAGCGTTCGGGATGTCGCGGGACGAGAATCAGCTTGAGAGAGTCGAACTGCTTGCTAAAGCGGTCAAAGACGTTGAGCGCCATTTCCTCTTCCGGGTCTTGCGTACTGCCCGCCAGAAAGACGACGTCAGCGTCTGTTACGCCTTCCCAGAACGCGCCGGTTTTGCTCGTTCCGGTCAGAGAGCGAACCCGAGCGACGGCTGGAATGGCGCGGTCGGTTTTCGCGCCGTCAAATTTAATCGATCCGACTGTTACAACGCGGTCGGTGGGAACGCCCAGTTCAATAAACCGCTGGGAATAGACGTCGCTTTGAGACACGACTTTGTCAACGCGCTGGAACGCCGGTCGCAAAAAGCAGGAAAAGCGCCGATAGGACGGAAAGCTCTTATCGCTGATTCTGCCGTTAAAGACGACGACTTTCACGCCGTTCTTTTTCGACAGACGCGTCATGTTAGGCCAGACTTCCAGCTCCGCCAGAATAAGCACCGTTGGGCGGATTCGTTTCAGCGCGGTTTTCACCGCCCAGGTAAAGTCGAGAGGATAATAGAAAACCGTATGGTTGGGAAACCGCTTTCTGGCGACTTCCATGCCGGTTTTGGTTGTCGTGGAAATGACGCACCGAACCCCGGGAATCGCCTGTTCCAGCCGGGAAACCAGCATCGGCAGCAGGTTGACTTCCCCAACGCTGACAGCATGCAGCCACAGCGTCGGCGCGTCGGGGTTGTCCGGCAGAATCGGAACGCATCCGAGCGCTTTCTCTCCCCAGCCTTCCCGATAGCGTCCGGTTGTCAGAGCGCGAAAAATCAGCCACGGCGACGCCAGAAGCAGAGCCAGCAGGTAGAGGATGTTCAGGAACATTGGTTGTTAGTGCGAAATTTGGGAAGGCAGTAGGCAATAGGCAGTAGGCAGTAGTGAGGCGCTTCGCGCCTGTTCCCTATTGTAACGTGTTTGCCAGCTGTTCCATCGGCATGCCGACGACGTTGCTTTCTGACCCTTCGATAATATGGAGCCAATCATTTCCGTCCTGATAGCCGAACGCGCCCGCTTTGCCTTTCCATTTTTTAGTGGCGATGTACTCGTCAATCTCTTCGTCGGAAATGTTGTCCATTTTAAGCTGGGTTTTGGAGATTCGCGTTTTGAGAATCCCGGCTTGCAGGATGCACAGACAGCTGATAACCGTATGTTCTTTTCCTCGAAGGGTTTGAAGCATTCGCTTGGCGTCCTCGGCGTCTTTCGGCTTGCCGAAAACTTCGTCGCGGATAATCTCTCCGCCGTAGACTTCGTCCTTAAACCTCAGCGGGACGACTGCGACGGTGTCGCACCCAACGATTGTGGGCGTGCATTGCGGGTCTTCAGCTCGTTTGGCGGCGTAAACGTTGAGAACTTTCGCCTGAGCCATTCGCATGGCGTACTGAAGCGCCGTCTCGTTTTTGCGTCGAGGCGTTTCGACTTTTTCGTCCGGATGAACGACTTCAAATTTATACCCGGCGGCGGTAAGCATTTTCTTTCGCCGCGGGGAACGACTTGCCAAAATAAAAGGCTGTGGCATAACTAAGGTCTTCCTGTAGTTGTACAAAGTGGACGCCGGGAAGTTGAGGGGGATTTTTCCCCCGTCAAAAAAAACTTGCGGCGCTTGCTTGATTTTTTATTGAAATATGTAATAATATAGTAAAGCTGAAAGCAGTTTGTTGTATTGAGAGTTTCCATCTCGCTGCCGACAGCTTCCCTGCCTTTAGAGGTTATTATACCAAGAAAGATTTTAAAATCAATGGATATTATTAAAATTGAGCCACAATTTGGCGACACGGACATGTGGCAGCACATTCATTACGCCGCGATCATTCGTTGGTTCGAACGCGGACGAATGCATTTTTACAAGATTTTCAACCCGGACTGCTCTGCCGACAAGTGGAATTTGATTCTGGCGCATACAGAATGCGACTACTTCGGCGAGACGCGCCTGTCGTACGAAGTCGAAATCCGCTCGACCATCGAGCGAATCGGAAACACCTCATTTACGATTTATCAGGAATGCTGGCAGCAGGGCGCAAAAACCGCATGCTGCCGAACCGTCCTGGTCTTCATTGACCATCAAACCAAACACCCCATGCCCCTGACGCCGGAATACCGACAGGCGCTCGAGGCTCATAGGGTATAGTGAACACAGAGTTGATATTAGTTAGGAATTAGGAGTGAGGAGTGAGGAGTTTTTTAATGCGTAATTCGTAATGCGTAATGCGTAATTGGCGCGAAGCGCCTCTCTACTGCCTATTGCCTATTGCCTACTGCCTTTTATTACTATCATGCAACGCCTACACATCGCAATTTTAACCGTTATTCTGACAGCATCGTCAGTTTTTGCCGGAGAAAAAGTCGTATTCAACAGCGAGGGATTCGCCCCGATGTTTCCCTTTTCCATAACCAAAGGGGCGCCGGACAACATTACCAACGTCCGGACGTGGTCAACGCCCACTCCCGCCGGGGCGGACGGCTTTTTGCGGATTGAAGGCGACCATTTCGTTTCAGACAAAGGTCCCGTCCGGTTTGTCGGAACGAACCTGTGCTTTACTGCCGAGTTCCCTGAATGTCACGAAGACGCGGAACGCTTGGCGCAGACGTTAGCCCGGTTTGGAATCAACGCCGTCCGGCTTCATCACATGGATTCTCGCGTTATCTGGGGCGGGGAAAACTGCAAAAACCATCTCGATCTGTCTGAAACGCAGATGGAAAAGCTCGACTATCTGATTTATCAGCTGGAACGCTACGGCGTTTACATCAATATAAACCTTCACGTCGGGCGTCAGCTTGACCAGCGCGACGGCATGTACAACGACGAAAACGTCCCGAAGTACGACAAAGGCTTGGACAACTTCCAGCCGCAAATGATTGAATATCAGAAAAAGTACGCCAAAGACCTGCTGACGCACTTCAATCCGTACACGAAAAAAGCCTACGTTGACGACCCCGGCGTTGCGATGATCGAGATCAACAACGAAAACAGCGTTTTCTGCTCCTGGGCGTGCGGACATCTGGACAACCTCCCGGAACCGTACGCGTCCGATTTCCGAAAGATCTGGAACGACTGGCTGAAAAAGAAATACAAGTCGACCGACGCTCTGAAAGCCGCCTGGGCATGCAAGACAATTCCCTTCGGCGAGAATATGATTCCCGACGGCGGATTTACCATGGAACAGTTCTCGAAACGCGGCGACCATCATTGGGAAGTTCAGCGCGACGAGGTCTGCGACGTCCCGGCTGAAGTTGTCGACGATGCGGCGGCAGCTAACGGAAAAGCTCTGAAAATTCAGGTCAACAAGATGGGCGAAGTCTCCTGGGTTCCCCAGCTTCACCGCAACGGCTTGTCCTCGAAAGACGGAATGCCGTACACGCTCAAATTCAAATGCAAAACCAGCGCTATGACAGAAATGAGCGTTGGCATGGTGGAACAGCACGACCCGTGGAGTACGATTGCTTTCCGTCAGCATTTCAAAACGGAAACCAACTGGAAGACGTACGAATTCACGTTTGTCGCCGACAGAGACGACGACAAAGCCCGCATTTCCTTTGGCGGATTCAAGGCGGGCATTACGTACTGGATTACCGACGTCTCTCTCGTTCCCGGCGGGACGTTTGGAATCTCGGATTCCGAATCGCTTGAAGAGGGAACCGTTTCCGTTCCGAAAAAGAACGGGGTGGGATTCTCGAACGACGTCGCCCGACAGGACTTCGCTGACTTCCTCTACGACGTCGAAAAGACGTACTGGGTCGGCATGTACGACTATATTAAATCGCTGGGCGCGAAACAGCCCGTTTCAGGAACACAGCTTCAGTACGGATACTGGAACGCTCAGGCGCAGCTGGACTACTGTGACATTCACGCCTACTGGAACCACCCGGTCTTCCCCGGCCGTCCGTGGGACGGGAACAACTGGTATGTCAGAAATCTCGCTCTGGTCAACTCGCCGGCTGCTAATTCTTCAACGCTCAACCGTCTTGCCGCCGTTCGCGTTATGAACAAGCCGCTGACGGTCAGCGAATACGATCACCCGTTCCCGAACCCGTACTGCGCCGAAGGCAACCTGATGGCGTTTTCGATGGCGGCGTTCCAGGACTGGTCAGGCGTTTTCCAGTTTGCATGGAAACACAACAACGACTACGACCCGCCCATTTGCAACGCATTCTTCGACATGGCGTCCAACCTCGGAAAGACGGCGCATCTGCCGGCGTGTAACGCGATTTTCGCCCGCGGGGACGTCAAAGCCGCCGGCTACAATCTCGTTCAGGCGCCGATAATGACAATAGATAAAGAAAAGAAAGTCATGACCAACTGTCTGTCCAAATACCATCGCGTCCTGGACGCCCTGGAACTGAACTACTCTTTGCCGTGGGCAGTTCGCACCGGCGTCGTTCTGCCGGACACCGCTGGCGCGATTTACGGTCAAAACAATATGACGCAAAACATCAACGCCATTCCAGAACGACTGGGCGGCATGGACGTCAAATGGATTCGTTCCGAGACGGGCGAGCTGTACTGCGATTTCCAGGTTCCCGACAAGGGGTTCTTTACCGTCAGCGCGCCCAAAGCGAAAGCGTTTACCGGGTTCGTCAACGGCAGAACGTTTGACCTGGGCGCCCTGTCCGGGTTCGGCAAGGTTACACTCAAACCGGAGAAAACGCGGCAGGACTGGATTACGTTTACGATGGTTGAGGCGAAGCCAAATCGTTACCTCATCGCCGCCACCGCGCTGGTCGTCAATACAGACATGGATCTGGAAGACTTGGGCGACGGCCGCTGGACGTGCGGCAGTCGCTGGGGACAAGGCCCGACGCTGTGTGAAGGCGTTCCCGCGTCCCTTATAATTGACAGCGTAAGCGACGCTGACTCGGTTACCGTCTACGCCCTCGACGGAACCGGAAGCCGCGTGCAAAGCGTCCCCGTCCGCCGTGAAGGCAAAGGCGTTGTTATTGAACTCGACCCGAAATACAAAACCGTCTGGTACGAGATGGTTATTACCCCGAAGAAATAAAGAAGCTGTTAGCCGCTAGCTTCTAGCCCTTAGCTTGTCAACTCGAGATTCTTCGCTTTTATCGATTGCAGTAAGAATTAAGATATTCAAGCTGAAAGCTAGCAGCTAATAGCCAGGAGCTAAGTATGTCACACGACTGTTTTCACCCCGAAAGCGCCCTGATCCCCGTCTTTTTCGGACATGGATTCCCGTTCACGTCTGAAATGTGGAAGGACGTTGTAGCGCGTTTGATTAATGACGAGTATATATTGAACCATTACGCGCTCATCTTCCCCAACTTTATCGGGTTTGGCGATATTTTCAGAGACGGCGAGGACTTGTCGGACGTCCCCGCCGGGTCTGTTACAACCATGACGGACATGGCGGATCAGATTATCCGGATTGCCGACGCGCTTTTCTCGTCCAAGTTCGTCTACTGCGGTTTGTCGATGGGCGGATACGTGGGCTGGGAGATCTGGAATCGCTGTCCGGATCGGCTTTTGGGATTAATTGTTTCCGATACAAACGCCAAAGCGGACTCGCCGGAAGGAGCCGCAAAACGTCTGAAAACCGCCGACAGAATTGAACAGGAAGATTCCTGCGCTTTTCTGGCGGACGCGATGAAAGACAAACTTTTCGCTCCTGACTCGCAGGAACGTTGCCCGGACGCTTTAACAACGTATTATAATATGGTTTCACGCAATAATCCGCCCGACGTCGCAGCAGCGGCTCGCGGCATGGCTCAACGTAAAGACTACTCCGCTCGACTGGGCGAAATCCAAACTCCCGCTTTGGTTATCGGCGGAAAAGACGACGTTCTTTCCACGCCGGAATCGCTTGACGCCCTCGCCGCCGCCATGCCCAACGCCGTTCGCGCCACCGTCCCCGGCGGACACCTCGCCCCGCTGGAACATCCCGACGAATACGCCGCCGCCCTCGCCGATTTTTTGAAAAAACTTTAAGCGTTACTCCTGATTTCAGTTTGTTCGCCTGGCGACGAAAGCGTAACTACGCTCCCGCTGGTCGCTTCGTTACCGCCTTTCATTTTTCGCAACTACAATCATGCTTATTAGATCAATCGAATATTCCAACAGCGTTTCCGGACTTCACGTTTCAAAAACGACGTTTGACAAGCTGACGCTCCTTGTCGGCGCTTCCGGCATGGGAAAAACCATGATTTTGAAAAGTCTGTACAAGATGATTCAATGCATGGCAGACCACAAACTGCGCGGTCTGGACGCGTGGGGAGACAAGTTCTCGACCAACGCTCATTTTACCATGAAGTTTGACATCCGCCCGGACGTCGCGCCCAAACGCTCGTTCCATTCCATCGGGGCGGGCGAGCCGGAAGAGGAGATTCAGCACTGCCGCTGGTCGTTCAAGACGAAGCCGGTCGGCTGGACGAATTCGCCCATTTCTCAGCTGTCTATTTCGGAAGAGACGCTGCACATCAACGGGGAGGAAATCTTCCGCCGCGCCGACGACGAAATTGTCATGGCGGGATTTGGCAAGATGCCCAAGATTTCGCCTGACCGCAGCGCTCTGTCGATTTTCAAAAGCGAGCCGAATATCATTCACGTCAACGAGCAGCTCAAACAGGTGTTTATGTTTGAGGCGGAGCCGGACTTGAACAACTATCTGCCCGCCAGCTCGCTCGATTCGCTTAAGGACTACGTCTCCGCCAACTATACGTGGTTTGTCAACGACACGACGTTTAACATCCTATCCAAACTGGCGATTCTGTATTACGTCTTCCCGGAAATCGTCGACCGGGTTAAAGAGCATTACATCCGCATTTTCCCAACCGTTCAGGACTTGCGGGCGGACATCATCGGCGACTTTGTCATGCTGGAAATTCGGGAAGCCGACCGCTGGATTCCGCAAAACGAGATTTCTTACGGCATGCTTAAGACGCTGGCGCACATCGTCAACATCCAGATTCTGCCGCTGGAATCGGTGCTTCTGATTGACGAGCTGGAAAACTCGCTGGGCGTCAACTGCATCGACAGCGTCGTGGACGAAATCGTCTCCAGCCGCAAAGATATGCAATTTATCGTTACCAGCCATCACCCGTATATTATCAATAACATCCCGCAGTCCTGCTGGAAGATTGTTAAGAGAGAAGACCACGTTGTAACAGCCCACAACGCGGAAGACTTTGACATCGGCGTCTCGAGCCAGGAATCCTTCTTCCAGCTCATGAACGCGCTGAACTACAAAGAGTCGGGAGGACAAGAGAATTAATTCATTAGAGGAGAACCTTGCCAAAGGCTCTCCTCTTTTTATTGGGGCTTACGACTTTTGCCAATCGACAAACGCCTTATAACGCAAGAGCCATTCTTCGCAAGATTTCTGCAATACAGGCATGGTGAGTGTCAAGATCGCTGTATTCAATCATACGACGAATATTCCGATTGCGTTGTTCCTGAATGGAAGTTAACCAGCTATCAATAATGGCAGCGCCAATAGCAACAACTGCTGCAATAGGAACTGCAATTTTTGAAAAAGCCTCTGGCGCCAACAGCGCTGCAAAACAAACGACGCCAGCGCTCAACTGTACCGTTTCAACAACCATTTTCCACGCATAAATATCGGTATCTAATTCATATTGACTATAGGCAACATTTGTATCATATATAAGATACATGGATAACCCAATATCAAATGCGGCTCCAGCAAAACCAAGAACTTTACCTCCGGTATTTAGAAAGCTCTTAAACCGGATAGCTGCTGAAGAACGAATAACCTGGATACCTTCTTTTTCTGTATAGACAATCGCATTTGCTGCTTTTCCAGCAACATTTTTTACCGAGTTCTCTGCTGCAGAAGCAAAAGTACGGACATAATTGGGATTTGGTACGGCATCAATACCATTACAATAATGATTGATTTCTTGAAGAACTTTACCGATTTTAACATCATCTGGCATTTTGCTAATACCTTTTACAGAAGATACATTGTCAAACACAAGCACTCCTTTTTGTTCTGCATATTTTCGAAGTTCAGGTATTATAGGATTGCGATTAATATAAGCTTGAATTTCTCCTGTTCTGATAAAAGATTCGTGCATCTTATCAATTTGAAGCTTATATTTAGCAAGATTCCTGATCTGCGTTGATTCACGGATATTTTTTATTTCTGCTCGAACAACAAGGCCTGTTTTTCTGTGTCTGAATACAATATCTTTATCTGTTTTTCCGAGACTTGTTTTAGTAACCTGATCCAGCGCCAATAAGTCAAAGGATTTACTGCGATCAATTCTGCGTGCATATAAAAGCGCGCGTCTATACCCCTTGGCCTGGTTGACATTCGCAGAAGTTGACAATTGAAAAGCCTGTTTCAAACCTGGCGTATCCGGATTGCTGAATTTAAATCCTTTAACGCTGCCAGTCATGTTTTTCAAACCTTTATTGCCGTACTTACTATGAAAGATGTCATTAAGGACGCGGTTTTTCTCGGTTTTTGTTACAGCAGCGTCAAACATTTTATTTGACGCGGCCTTCCTGACTTTATAATCGCCCTTAAAAGGCAATACGTAATTTGACGTCAATTCCGCATAAAGCTCTGCAGACGACAAAAGGAGCGACAAAAAACACGAAACTGAAATCAATAACGGTTTCTTTAATACTTCAATCATTTTATTACTGGAATTAGTTAAAAAGTCTAATCGCTAAAATGCTGTCAACGGGATCTTTTCATCCAGGAAAGAGCCTTCGATAATTTCCGCTCTGCTTTCACTCGAGATGCGGTTGTCCGGATTCAATGTTTTACCGATGAAAGCGGAAACTTCATTACTGACAAGAGGAAAAAGCAAGCCCATATCCAAAGCATTTAAATCACTAATCGCATCCATTCGTTCAGAATTGTCAATGCCGGCTTCGGAACAATTAAGGATAATTGCATTAGCATACAAATTATAACGAATCTGCATTCGTTCGGTAATCTCTTTTTGCATAACCTGCAATTTAAGCGCATAATTATTCTGTCGTTCCGAATTATTAGCCTGTTGAACATCGCTCTGAGACTCGTCCAACAATGTTAACAATCTGTCAACTACAGGAAGTTGAACGGTGTCTAACAACGCCTGGACGTCTTTAATCAGCAGATAATATTCTCCATTTTTCCACTCTTTGGCAGTTCTGTCATACTCAGGTATAAATGTCATGTTTCCAGAAGCGCTGACATCCTTGTCTTTTCCGGCTTTTAACCGGTTAGTTAATAAAACGCATTTATCTTCGATCTGTTTTGACAATTTTTCTGCAATAGCCGTACACTTCTCTTTTGAATTTTTGATCGCATCAATCAACTCTTGAGATCCATCCGAGATATCAGATGTAATCGCCGATATATCAATCAGTTCATATACCTTTGTTGTAACATTATCATTGACAATGCCGCCCGCAAAGGGTCTGGCAGAATCAAAGGAGAGGATGTCTTTATCCTCAATCAATTTGGCAAGTTCTGAAACAACCCCATTTAACTTCTCTATTATTAAACGGTCTCGAGTTTTAATAATGGATTGATTCGTTTCCCAAACGGAATCAAATGTTTTAGGGGTCGGTGAAGCCAACAACGCTTCTAAAGCCGCTGCTTTCTGAAAGACTGAAATCAGTTCAATCTGTTCTTCCAGCGGCAATTCTGATTGATGCGGACTTTTCAGATACGCTTCCAGCTCATTCCACCCGTCAGCAATCAGATCCGGTTGATCGCTCATTCTCGACAACGCGCACAAAAACAACGCCTGTCCTTTTTCATCGTCAGATTCATTCAATCCGTTGATTAACATCTGTACGGCAGGCGCCTTATCCTGATTTTCAACGTTTTGCGCCTTGGCTGAGGAAATGGCAGATTTGCCAAATCCTGAATAAATGCAATAAACTGCAGCCACAACAAAAAGAACTGCTATTACAAAACCAGTTTTTTTATTCATCATTCCAGTTTCCTAAAGTTTGAAATTAACGTATATTTTTATGATAAACGACGACATTTATCAAATAACCGACTTTATTATTTACAAGCGAGCGAAGCGCTCCATGAAAAATTCTATTTTTTGTTAGCTTCGGAGGATTCCGAGAGCTCGAAATATAGCGTAGCAGCGGTGTTTCCAAGACGATTTTTAGGTACAAATTCAGTAACCACGCCTTTCTTGAAATCAAGATCGGTAATTTCAGAGAAATCCGTCAAATGAAGCTGCGGGGTAAACCAAAAGGTATCGTGATCATATAATCTGATTGAATATTTATTCGGAATTCCTTCCCGAATTTCAAAATAATCATTTTCATCATTTGAAATATCCCATCCTTTTTTACCCCATTGATACCACTCTACACTTTGCCCGTCTCTTTCAATATAAAACCTGAATTTAGGCGCATCCCCTTTTGCATATTTAGTCTTGGAACGTATCGGATTGCCTTTGGGAATAAGAATTCTTACAGGACGGTATTTACGTTGTATGCCGCCAAAACACAATTCAATATCGGAATTTTGTTTACTGAAGCCTTTTACCACCCATTTGGTATAGTCGTCAGGGTATTTCTTCATGCAATCGTTTAATTGCTTAACGATGTCGTTTGTTGACAGTTCTATGGAATCGAGCGCTCCCTTATCGTTCGCAAATGAAAAAGAAACCTTTTTATTTGCCGCGCAAGACAGCAATACTTCTCGTTTGTTTTTTTCATAATTGTTCAGAAACATTTCCGCATGATCCGGAGCGTTTTGGGCCGCAGGTTTAAATGTTTTGTCGCCCTTATAGTATTTATGCTTATTCACTACAACGTCTTCCTGTTTTGTTTCAACCCAGGATTCGTACGATTCATAAAAATATTTCTTATAGTTGTCGTCAATTGACGTTATCTCATACGAGACAATCTCATAATAGTATCGTTCCTGTTTGATTTCAACATTTTTAAGACCGACAACATTTCCATTTGATATTTTAAGATAAAAGGTTCTCCCTCTATTATATGGATGGTCTGTCCATTTGAGCAATTGTTCAACATTAAACGGGGTTCCCTGGGCTACTTGTAAATTATCGTCCTTAAACCATTTGGAATGAACGTCAATTTTGTAATCCTCATAAGCTTTATCAATGTAAAATTTAAAACTTGACGGTTTTTGAACATCCTTGCAAATCTGATTTCCATCTTGCGACCACGTATCAGAGACTCTTTTCCATTCATCCCCGTCTTTTGCATAAATTTGAAAAAACGGCTTCAGCGGCAGATTGTCAGACCGTAAATTCACTTTCGATATCTGAAGATAAACATTGTCATTATTTGTTACCTTGTATGGGCGCGAAGATTCTTCTGGCCCTTCTGTTGGAGCAGCTTCTTCAGAATCTGTCGGCGTAACAGTTGAATCCGGATTATCATCTGCCACAGAGATATTCTCCTGGGTATTAACATCGGAATCCTCTGTCGGATTGTCGAACCCGGCAAAAATCAATTCAATTTCAGAATTTTGCTTGCTAACGCGCTTTACGACCCACTGGGTATAGTCATCCGGGTATTTCTGCATGCATTCGTTTAACTGCTTAACAACGTCATCAGTTGTCAACTCTATGGCATCAAGCGTGTTGGTATTATTATCAACAGAGAATGTAAACGTTATCTTATTATTCTCGGTACAAGGAAACAGAATCTCACGTTGGGTTTTATCGTACCTGTCTTGAGTTATTTCCACATAATCTGGAGAACTCTCGGTTGCTGAATTATACTCTTTATCCTCTTCTTTATTATATTTCAGCCATTGATCAGCTGCCGCTGAGCCTTCTTGACTGGCCGCCAGCCTTATATCATAATGTTCGTAAAGATATTTTTTGTATGCATTATCGATTATCTCAAAATTATACTTAACAATCTCAAAATAATAACGGTTCTTCTGAATTCTAACCTTTTTAAGTTCCAGAGTATTTCCATTAGAAATCTTCAAATTATACGTCTGGTCTGCATCTTGCAGATTATCTGCCCATTGGAACAAATTTTCAGCATTAAACGAAGTTCCTTCAGCAACCAACTGGTTGCCATTAAACCATTTAGAATGAACGTCTATTTTATAATCCTGATAATCATTCTCAATATAAAATTCAAAATCCGACGGCTTTGCAACCTTCTCGCAAATCTGATTTCCGTCTTGCGACCACGTTCCGGAGACTTTTTTCCAATCGTCTCCATCTCCATTCTTTCCATAAACATTGAAATATGGTTTGAGCGGCAGATTTTCCGATCTCAACTTGACGTTATTAATCTGAAGGTAAACCTTGTCGCCGGGAACGACCTTATACGGACATTGATCGTTCGCGTTTTCTTCCTGCGCGGGAACGTCGCCGGGGCTAACTCCCAACGCACTGTCCTCAGGTTTAGGCTCCGAGGGATTCGATTGAGCAAAAGCGCCAGCCGTTAAAGAGCAAACCAACAACGAAATAACCAACGTCAAGGAAGTTCTGTTTTTCATAATTCTCAGCAATGAATAAAAGTAATGATAACAAGTTGATTCAACATCGAATCGACTATCAAACGTTTCCTGCACAATATAAACTGATCTTTTGACCGATTCGTTACAAAAAATTTTGAAATATTTTTTAAATTAGATATTAATCTAATTTTTCAGACTGTTTTGTGATATTTTATACGACAATAAACTCGTGAAAACCTTTGCAGCGTCGGTATAACCCATACAATCCTTATTATTGATATTGCTACGTTTTTATCAAGGGGAAAGATCGTTCTTTTACGTTTTTTTACAAAAAATTTAGATACTCGTTGTTTTAACAATACAAAACGGTTACAACATCAACAGATCAAAAACATAACACCTTAAATTATAAAGGATAACACACTGCGAAGCGTTCATGCTGCAGAAGATTTTCGTTAGTTTCAACAACGGGCTATTATTATTCGCCGGCGGCGCGATTGGGCGTTAAACAAGCCATCGCTATCCGGGAGCTTACGCGTCCCGGCTCGCCTGCGTCTTTCGTTCATTGCGTTCTTTGCATAGTACAATAAAAAAGCGGCAAGAGCGCGAAGTTCTTACCACTTTTTGTTTGCCGTTTATTTTACGATGCTATTTCTGGATATTCTCCAAAACGTCAATGACAGTTTCCTGCGAAGTTTCGCCCGGCAAAATAATCAGAACATGGCACTGAGTTTCTTTATTTGAAGTAAAGCTGCCAGAAACCATTAAGAAGGTCTTTTTGTTTACGCCTCTGCTTTCTTCCATCCAGGAAAATTTGAAATCGCAAGGTTCTCCTTTAAAAGTAATCGGAATCGATTCTGACCGTTTTACAGTTAAGTGTTTGTCATTGTTTGGGTTGGTCAATCCTTCGGTAAATCCGTTAACAACGTCTTTTTCGTTTCCTTTTAAAATGTCTGAAAGCGAATAGAAAATAATGGTTCCATTGTTGTTTCCTTTGACGTCGACGGAGACCTCTGCTGAAACGTCAATGGGAGCAAACTCTTTGGACGGGATTGCAGACTCATCTGGCGCTTCTTCCGGTTTTTCAGCCGCAGTGGGTAACTCGCTACCGGCAAGTTCCCAGTTGTAAAGACCCGCAAAACCAAAATCTCTGCCAAAGAGATTAACTGAAAGGAACGCTTGCGGTTTGATGTTTTCCGGCAGATTAAATTCGCCAAAAGCTTCTACCGTCTTCTCTTCGGCAACGACAGGATCTTCAACAAATCCCTTTTGTAAAGCGTTTCCAATATAATAGGCAGAGCCGATAAGTCCAGCACAGCATAAACAACTCAGGATAAAAGCAATGAAGAACAGCCACAGCAGAACTTTGCCGCAGCCGCCGCCAGACGAATTGTTCTGGTATGTTTCGCCGTTAAAAGTTTCTGACATAATCTTGAATAAGGGGGATAAAGGATAAAAAAATTATCAAATATCAATTACGCAAGCGCTTCAATAAAACGAAGGTGAACGCGAAGCGCAATTACCAATTCCGTGAGTTAAACCCCACGGATACAAATATTCAACCACTGGCGCTCTTGGGCGCGACGGCAAGCCCTCGCTTACCGGGGGCTTAAGCGCCCTGGCTCGCCTGCGTCTTTCGTTCATTGTGTTATTTGCATAGCGCTACGAAAAAGTGGTAAGAGCGCGCGCCCTTACCACTTAAAGCTTGCCGCTTTTTATACGCTGCTATTGGATATTCTCCAAAACTTTAATAACGGATTCCTGTGACGGTTCGCCAGGCAAAATAATAAAAATGTTGCAAGGCTTTTCTTTAACGGATTTAAAGTTGCCAGAAACCATTAAGAACGCGTCTTTGTCACTGTTTTCCATCCAGGAAAACGTGAATTCTCTGGGTTGACCATTGATCGTAACAGAAACTGTTTCAGTGCGTTTAACAGTCAAGTCTTGATTATCAGGTTTTGCCAATTTTTCAGAAATGCCTTGAATGATCGAATCATCGTATCCTTTGAAGACTTCCGTGGAAAGCGAATAGAATGCAATCAAACCTTGAATCTCTTCCTCGCTGTCTGTCGACGCTTCTTCTGCCGTTTCTTCCGGGATCTGAGCAAGTTCGGCTGGAGCTGCGGGGTTGTCAATCTTCCAACTGTACATACAGGCAAAACCAAAATATTTGCCAAACATTTTCACGTCAAGGAACGCTCGAGGTTTAATATATTCCGGCAAATTCAATTCACCAAAAGTTTCCACTGCCTTTTCTTGAGTTACAACGGGATCTTCTACAAATCCGTCTTTCAGAGATTTTACCATGTAAGAACCTGTTCCTACAAGTCCTGCACAGCATAAACAACTCAAAATAAGCGCGATAAAAAACAGCCACAGCAAAACTTTGCCGCAACCGCCGCCGGACGATTTGTTGTTCTGGTATTCTCCAGTGTTAATGGTTTCAGACATGTTTTTAAATGGGGTTAAAGGTTGAACACAATTATCAATTAGCAATGAGCAATTAGCAATTGACGCAAGCGCCTCAATAATTGCTAATTGACAATTGCTAATTGCAAATTTATACTAGTATCTTGGCGTTGGCGGACGATAATCCGTCAGCTGGATTGTTTTAAACCAGTCGATCGTCTTTTGAAGTCCTTCTTCCAACGGAATGGTCGGCTCCCATTTGAGCCATTTTTTCGCCAATGAAATGTCCGGACGCCGCTGCATGGGGTCGTCCTGCGGCAGCGGGTGATATTCCAGCTTTGCCTTGGAACCCGTCAACTTGAGGGTCAGTTCCGCCAGCTGTTTGATCGTGAACTCTCCCGGATTGCCGATATTGACCGGACCGACAAACTCATCAGGACCGTTCATCATGCGAATCATTGCCTCGACCAAATCGTCTCGATAGCAGAACGAACGCGTTTGGGAGCCGTCTCCGAAAATCGTGATTTTCTTTTCCCAAAGGGCTTGACGAATAAAGTTTGAAATGACTCGACCGTCAAAGGGGTGCATTCGCGGTCCGTAGGTGTTAAAAATACGGACGATGCGGATATTGACGTTGTTGGAACGATGGTAGTCCATAAACAGCGTTTCCGCCGCGCGTTTGCCCTCGTCGTAACAGGCGCGAATTCCCAGCGTATTGACGCAGCCGCGGTACGTTTCCACCTGGGGGTGAACTTCCGGGTCGCCGTAGACTTCCGACGTTGACGCCTGCAGAATCTTTGCCCGGCAGCGTTTCGCCATGCCAAGCATGTTTATCGCTCCCATAACAGACGTTTTCATCGTCTTGATGGGGTTGTACTGATAATGCCCCGGCGCTGCTGGACAGGCGAGATTATAAATCTCGTCCACTTCCAGATAAATCGGCATGGTTACGTCGTGCCGAATCAACTCAAAATTTTCCAGTGGCAGCAAATGTTCGACGTTGGACTTCTGGGACGTAAAAAAATTGTCCAGGCAAATAACGTCGTGCCCTTGCTGACACAGGCGTTCGCACAAGTGCGAACCTAAAAATCCAGCGCCGCCGGTTACTAAAATTCTTTTTTTCATATTGAATAATAGTTCCTGTTAGTTAGGAATTAGAAGTGGGGAGTTCAATTCTCGCAACTCGCCACTCGTTACTTTTTTATATTATATCCCAAATGAAAAAAAATATAACCCTCCCTCTTGAAAATCTTGAAAATTTTATGTAATATATAGATTAACGTATTATGGATAAGAGTTTGAAAATGGAATAAACAAGACCATCCCTTTTTCTGCTCTCTAACAACTCACACTTGTTTCTGAAAGGCAATTTCATGAAAAAATCATTTTATTTGATGTTGGTTGCGGCTCTGGCGATGACGTTTGCCAACGTTTCTTTCGCCGACGATGCGAAAGACGAAGCGTCTGACGCTCCAAAGGTCGAAAAAGAAGAACCTGTTTTCAACGCCGACGTTCCCGAAGACGGCTCTGTTGAAGATTACTTCGCGTTTATCAAAAAAGTTCAAGAGCGAAAGAATCTCATGGCTAAACCGACGCCGACCAATCAGAGAGATTTTCTGAATCGCGTCATTACTGTTTTGAAAGCGTGCAACACGGCTACAGACAAAATTCTCGCGAAAGATTCTCTGACCAAAGATCAGATTACCGAAGCCGTCAAGGCTAAAGTTGAAATCATTAATAGTCTTTCGAGATTTGATTCCTCCTACAAGGACGAATTTCCCGGCGTGATCAAGCTTTGCAAAGACAACGGACTGGAAGAGTTTGCTGCAGAATTGCAAGAAAAACTGGACGTTCAAAAATTTGTCGATGATTTCATGACAGCCCTTCAGACCGGTAAAAAGGCCGATGCGAAAAAGGTTCTCGACTCGATGATTGAGAGAGGAGAAAAGGAAGGAAAAAAGATTACTTCTGAATTAGCCGACGGCCTGGGATTCGTTCTCCAGTATGCTGAGTACGCTCTTGAAAAGGATGACGTTGCCAAGGTCTACGAAAAGGCGCTGAATCTTTTCAAAAACGCTGACGACGAGGAAGTTGTCCGTTCCGGCAAGGCGCTGGAAGGAAAACTTCGCCGCGCTCAGCTGCCCGGGAACGAAATGCTCGTCGGCGGAACGTTTATCGACGATACAGAATACAAAGCCGAAGATTACGCTGGCAAAACCGTTCTTATCGACTTCTGGGCGACCTGGTGCGGACCGTGCCGCGGAGAGATTCCAAACGTGAAAAAGCTCTACGCCTACTATCACGAAAAGGGCTTCGAAATCATCGGCATCTCCTCTGACCGCGACGTCGACACTCTCAAAAAGTTCACCGAAGAGAACGAAATGCCCTGGAAGCAAATGATGAGAGACAAAGCTCTGGTTGCCGACGGTCAAACGATGGGTTCCTACTATGGCGTTACCGGCATCCCGACCATGATTCTCATTGGTCCTGACGGCAAGGTTATTACCATCAACGCCCGCGGCAAAGCCCTCCAGGATGCATTAGAGAGCATTTACGGACCAATGCCCAAGGAAGAAGCTGACGACAAAGCCGACGCTGACGACGAAGACGAAAAATAGTCTCAAACAGAAGAATAATCTTCAATAGTTCGGAATGAGGAGTGAGAAACGAGAAATGAACGCAACGCCGTTCAATTCTAATTTCCCACTCCTTATTCTTTATTCTCTATTCTGTTTCTTTCCTCTCCCTGCCGTCTTGACAATCTGTTTCGTAGCGCTATAATATTTAATCAGTAAAGAATTAGCGAATTGAAATCGTCATGGCAAGTTTGCTTTGGACGAGTTCGCTTTATACATTTAAACCTATTAGGAGATAAACACAATGGCGAAAAAGACAATTGCCGACATTGACGTAGCGGGCAAAACAGTATTAATGCGCGTCGATTTCAACGTTCCGTTGGACGACAACCTGAACATTACGGACGACCTCCGCATCCGTATGGCTCTTCCGTCGATCAAGTCCGTTCTGGACCGCGGCGGCAAGCTGATCCTCATGAGCCATCTCGGACGTCCTAAGTCCGGACAGGACAACTCCAAATTCTCACTCAAACCGGCAGCTGTCCGTTTGGGCGAACTGCTCGGAACTCCCGTCTTCTTTGCAACCGATACAATCGGCGAAGACGCTCAGGCTAAAGCCGCCGCTCTGAAAGCCGGCGAAACCCTCGTTCTGGAAAACCTTCGTTTCAACGACGGCGAAAAGAAGGGCGACGCTGAATTCGCTCAGAAGCTCGCTGCTTTCGCAGACGCTTACTGCAACGACGCGTTCGGCACCTGCCACCGCACCGACGCCTCCATGGTTGGCGTTCCCAACTCCATGCCTGGCAAAGACAAAGTTGTCGGCTTCCTGGTTGAAAAGGAAATCAAGTTCCTCTCTGACGCTATCAGCGCTCCGACCCGTCCGTTCGTTGCCATCCTCGGCGGCGCGAAAGTTTCCGACAAAATCAACGTCATCAATAACCTGCTGGGAATCTGCGACAAGGTTCTCATCGGCGGCGCGATGGCTTACACGTTCGAACTGGCTAAAGGCGGCAAAGTCGGCGGATCTCTGGTTGAAGCTGACAAAGTTGACCTGGCGAAAGAACTCTTAGCCAAAGGCGGCGACAAGCTCGTTCTTCCGGTTGACACCAACTGCGGCGACGCGTTTGCTGAAGAATGCAACAAACTCACCGTTGACGCCGGTCAGATTCCGGACGGCTATGAAGGACTGGACATCGGTCCGAAAACCGCTGAACTGTACGCCAACATCATCAAAGGCGCCAAGACGGTTGTCTGGAACGGCCCGATGGGCGTTTCTGAAATGCCGTCCTTTGCCAAGGGAACCATTGCTGTCGCTCAGGCGATTGCCGATACAGACTGCATCTCCATCATCGGCGGCGGCGACTCCGCGGCGGCTGTCAAGAAGCTCGGCTTTGCCGACAAGGTAACGCACGTCTCCACCGGCGGCGGCGCTTCTTTGGAAATGCTCGAAGGAAAGAAATTCGAAGCTGTCGAAATTCTGGACGAGAAATGAGCGGCGAGGCGCCGCTCCCAGTCCGCGCCCGACAGGGTCGGTTCCCGATTGGATAAGAGTAGCGCCGAAAAAAGCAATTTCAAAACAAAAACTTTGTCCTTTTGCCCGTGCGGCACGCACCCGCGCGAAACGTATTGTAACCGCTCCCGTTGGTCGCTTGCGTTTTCTCGGTATTAGCGGCGGAGTTTAGTTGCGAGTGGTAAGTGGTAAGTAGTAAGGACGCAAGCGTTAATCCTGCTTACCACTTCTCACTAACCACTTACCACTGCCTACTGCCTTTTTATTGGCAAAACTTTAACAATCTCACCCTGGGTCGGCATATCCATTGTTATTGCCGCCCAACGGTTGAATAGTCTGGCATCAAATGCCGAAGCGTTAAAATTTCTGATAAACGTTTCTTTATGACGCACTCGCGTGGTTATTATTTCCAGTACAATGCCGGCGCTGGGCATGTCGAACTCGTTTATTCCGCGCCATGTTTTCGGCGGTTCAATAATTACCAGGCGCGTCGGCATGTTATGATTTGATTTCATTGGACGTATTTTGGGGATATTCAATCCATTTAACGCAAATTCCCGATATTTGCTCCTTTATTCATTATTTAACGTTTATCTCTATTTTACGGCGCTTATAGAGAAATGAAGGGTTTCTCTGATTCAAAAATGACAAATCATGTCCACGAAGAAAAAACGTTTTTTTAGTTAGAATCCGTTTCAAACATAAATCGCTAACCTGTGAGACGACCATGAACAAGAATTCATTCCTTTTTTTATTGCTGACGTTAGCAGCCAGCGTCTCCGCTTTGGCAGACAACGTTGCATATAAACATTTTGACGCCTCTGCCGTAGAAAGCCGCAACCTTCTGGCAGACGTTAAACCCTACGGGTTCGGCAAAGGATACGAAGCGCTTGAGAACGGCTCGTATGAGTGCTGCAATCCAGACGGCGAAACGTTTGGGCTGCGGTTTCCCATCCAGCTCAACCAGACGGTTCCGGAGCCGATAATCGCCACAGCGGAAAGCCGCTGCGAAGGCGTCGAGAGCGCGTCAAGCGGCGATTATTCCATCTACATGGATATTGCTTATGCTGACGGGACATATCAATGGGGCGTCTCTCAGGCGTTCAACGTTGGTCAGAAGGGGAAAAACTGGTCGTTAGCAAGCGTCCGATTCATGCCGGAAAAGCCGATTAAAAGCCTGACGATGTATCTTCTGTTTAGAAACCGCACGGGAACAGTCTGGTTCAGAAATCCGTCGTTTAAAGTTGTTACACTCAAATCGCCGGACGGAAGCTCTGCCGTCTTTCCGTTTGACGAGGAACTGGTTCTGGATCAAAATACCGTTAAAGACGACGCGTCTTCAAGATACTATTTTCGGGAATTCAATATTGATCAACCCGACAACGCCGTTGGAGACGTTGTTCAGTTGGCGCCGACGGATAGCGATTCTGTTTGGACTGCGTCTGATATTGAAGTAAAACGAGTAAATGGCAAGACGATAATCAGCAATCAAAGCGGAAAAGCGCGGTCGATTACGCTCATCAGAGCGGTAAAGATGACGTCCGACGCCTTTGTCTGGTATGGAGCGATGGACGAGGAGACGGTTCTTCGCAAGACTGCTCAAGACGGGACGGTTGAACAGACGACTTTGCAAATTGAATTCTCCAAATCCCAGCATATCAACGCCGGAGCCAATCGGCTGGCGCGGTTTCCCATTGCGGGCGTTGGACTTCAGGACGGGTCAACGAGCTGGATTGGAATTGACCCGGATTATCCCGCGGTTTATCGATTTTTCTATAACGACCATACAAAAGAGCTTTGCATTGCGTACGACCTCGCGTTTACGCCAGAGAAGAATCAGTGGGTTTTGTCCGACGTCGACTGGGCGCTGACGCCTGACCGTTCCAAAGAGGGCTATCGCAGCGCATGGGCAGAGTATATGCGTCTGTTCCCAAAAGCGTTTTACTGCCATCTGCCGCGTAACGACAACGGCGAACCGATTCAGGGCAACTGGATGCCGTTCCTGAGAATCAGCTCCGTTGAGGGCTGGGAAGACTTCGCGTTTCGGTTTATGGAAGGGACGGGAAACGAAAAGTGGGATGACGAACATGGAATTCTCACCTATCGTTACACGGAACCGATGACGTGGTGGATGCACATGTCGAAAGACCTGCCGCGAACGATGGACTCTGCTCTTGCAGAAGTCAAACGTCAGGTTGAAAACGGGTCGGAAATGGCGAAGACGTGGGAAAACTGCGTTATGCGCGACCGCGACGGCAACCCGATTGGACGTCTTGAAGACACGCCTTGGTGCTTCGGCTGCGTTTGGAGCATGTACTCCGTCCCAACGGCGCCGAAGCCCAACCAATTCTCCTTGTATTGGCGAGAAGAACATGTTACAAAGAATTATCCATCTCTCGCAACTCGCAACTCGCAACTCGCAACTTCGTCGCTAGACGGCGAGTATATTGATTCCTCGGAAGGGTATGTAACAGCAGAACTGGACTTCGCGCCGGCGCATTTGTCCGCCGCTGACCGTCCGCTGACTTTCGACCCGGTTACCAAACGCCCGGCGGTGTATCGAGGGCTGGTTTCGTTCGAGTACATTCGAGCGCTTTCCCAAACCGTCAGATCGTCGGGGAAATCCATGATGGCGAACTCCACGCCGCATCAGCTGACGTGGCTCGTTCCGCTGTGCGACGTCCTCGGCACGGAAACGAACTGGAACTGGAATGATCAATGGCGTCCGTCTTCGCCCTCTGACCTGTTACGAAAACGCGCTCTGTGCGGAGAAAAGCCGTTCTGTTTCCTCCAGAATACGGACTTCACGAAATTCTCTTACGAGTATTCCGAAAAGTTCATGAAGCGTTCGCTGGCGTTTGGCATGTTCCCCGGCTATTTCAGCTCCAACGCTGCAACAGGGCATTACTTCTCGCAGCCGGAACTGTACAACCGGGATCGTCCGCTGTTTAAGAAGTACATGCCTGTTATTCTCGCTGTCGCTCAGGCAGGCTGGCAGCCGGAACGTCTTGTTCAGGTTGAAAACGTTGACAAAGAGTCCCGTTCCACGGTTTGCTGTGAACGGTTCGCGTCTGAACGTAACACGTATATCACGTTCTTTAATCCGGAAAAGACGCCTCAGACCGTTCGCGTTACGGTTCCCAAAGAATTCAAAACGGTAAAACCCGTTCTCGGAATGAACCTAACGCCAACCGACGCCCCCGGCGTTTATACGCTCACGCTGGACCCGGAAGACGTCGCGGTGTATCAGTTAGAGAAATAAGAGAACAGCTATTAGCTACTAGCTCCTAGCCATTAGCTCGGTTACCGTAGTTCTTAGCGTTAAAGCCTGAAACTAAAGTAACAAAGCTAACAGCTAGCAGCTAGAGGCTAGAAGCTATAAATTAATCCAAATCCGGGACTTCGAAGCCCTTGCGGTATTCGCGCTTGAGCAGCGAGTTGGCGAAGTCCATGCCGTCGCCGACAAAGCGTCCGGTTTCCGGGTCGATAGTCAGCTGCGGGCTGAGCATGGTTTCTCCGAGGGTAACGTTGTAGGCGCCGACGAGTTCTTTCATGTTGCCAATGAGTTCTTCCCAGCGTCCGCCGGTCTGACCCTTGATCTGGTCGGCGACTTCGTCCGTATAGGGTTTGCCTGTCAGGAAGGCGATGTTGGCGAGGTTGCACCAAGTCGCGAAGTAGAACGCCTTTTCGATTTCCAAATTCAGCAAAGAACGGTCGTGAGCGCGAACGGCGTCCATGAAGTTCTTCTGATGAGTTCCGTTGCCGCTGTTGCCTTTGAACGTGCGAATGACTTTCCCGTCGTTGTCGACTGCAACCGCAGAGCCGCGCTGTCCGCGAAGCTGTCCGCCTTCGCAGTAAATGACGTATCCGGAACCGGCTCCAACGTGCTTGCCGGCGCTTCTGGAACCCGGCGCGTCTGGAACTGTGGAAAGACCAAGAACGATCGGGACGTTTTTCGTTTCAAAGTAAACGAAATGCAGGTTCGGGGTTTCGCCGGCGTCGTTGTAGAACAGTCTGGCGCCGCCGCCCATGATGGATTTCGGGAAAGTCATCGTGTTGAGCGTGTTGTTGACCGCGTCGCCCAAAACGTGAACGCCCCAGTTGCCCATTTCGCCGGTTCCGGTGTTCCACATCCAGTGCCAGTCGTAATGGAAATTGTTTCGATACAGCGGCAAATCCTGAGCTGGTCCGAGCCACATGTCGTAGTCGATTTCAGCAGGGATTTCCATCGGCGTTTCACGCTTTCCAATCGGCTGACGAATCGAATAATGGTTGACTGCCACAGACAGCATTTCTCCCAGCTCTTTGTCTTCGTGAACGAATTTCTGAATCTGGGGCTGAATGACGTCGCTGAACTGCTGAGCGCCCATCTGGCAGATTTTGTCGTACTTGCGAGCTGCGTTGACGACCTGACGTCCTTCCCACGGCGTATGAGCCAAGGGCTTTTCGACGTAGACGTCTTTTCCCGCCTGCATTGCCAGAATCGCAGCGAGGCAGTGCCAGTGGTCAGGCGTTGTAACAATAACGGCGTTGAGATTGTCGTCGTCAAGCAGTTTGCGGAAGTCCGCTACAAATGTGGCGTCGGGATGCTTGCGCCCGGTGTTTTTAGCGCGTCCCATATCCGGGTCGGCGAAACCAGTGAAATCGATGTTCTGGCATGTTCTTTCGAAATCGCCCATGTCCTGACCGCCGCGAACGCCGCAGCCGATAACCGCCATGTTGACGCGGTCGTTGACGTTTTGGGCTGAAATCCTGCCGGGCATAGCAACGGTTGCCGCGGCAGCAAGCCCGGCGTTGACGCCGAGAAATTGTCGTCGAGTAAAGTTTTTCATGATATATTTTCGGAGAAAAAGGGGGGATGTATAAAAAGCTGCTAGCTGTTAGCTACTAGCTATTTGCTTGTGCATTTTTTAAACTAAGCTGAGCTTATAAAGCCAGAGGCTAACATCAAAAGCTAATGGCTAGGAGCTAGAAGCTAAAAGCTGACTCCAGTTCTTCTATTATAATTAAAGATAATATTATTTGCAATAGGAGCTTT
>JAZMZV010000238.1:0-25131 GCA_045586185.1 Thermoguttaceae bacterium
CTCCGAAAATGAACTCGTGAGAAATCTGTTCGACTTTGACGTCCGTACCCGGCTTGACGTCCGTTAGCTCGACGGTCGCGTCCGCCTTGCGGTACTTCTCGATACGTTCGTCGATAGCTTTCTGAACGTCTTCGTTCCAAATCTGATAATAGGCGTCTGACATCACGCTCGGGTCCGGCTCCGCCGCCGGGTCTGTCTGAGCCTGCGCCGACGCGGAAATCAAAGCGGCAATCGCGGTAAGGGATAATAGCAGTTGTTTCATGGTATTGTTTAGGGAATAGGGAGTAGGGAATAGGGAATAGGGGCGTTTAACCCCCGCGTAAATCACATATAAATTAGTTTATACCAATCAAAACCAAAAAGCAACCCCCGGGGCGAGATAATTCAAAAAGAATTCAAGCAAATGAATATAAAAAAACTTGCGCCGGGGATAGCAGAACTGAATAGCTCTGCATTCCCTGACGCAAGCGATCGGCGGGCGCGGAATTGGAAGCAGCGCCCTTAGCTGACAAGCGATGAATTAATTCGTCTTACGCTTGAGGTTGATTCTCTTGATGGAAGCGGGGTCAGGATTCATCGTTCCCAGACCGAGTTCTTCGCCGTGGGCAAGATGTCCGACTTCGTTAAGCGGCATGTTGATATACTGTCCGAAGAATTTGGTTGCCAGCGTATCGACAGCGACAATGTCCGTACCCATAATCAGGGCTTTGGGATTGACAACGTCGTTTAAGGAACGTCCGCGCGGACCGTTGGTGAGCATGGCGCGATAAGCGTCGACAATGTTCAAAACGGCGGCGGGTTTGAGCGTGCAGATGTCTGCAATGCACTGCTGGAGGTCGTGAGTGTGCATGAATCGTCTATCCCATACCAGTCCCATGTGGTTTTTCATGCACAGCGTCATGCGGGCGCCGGAATGATTCTTCATAACCGGGCAGTTAATCCAGACGTCTGAATCGAGAATCGCCTGATGAACCATGGCGGTTTTCATGCTTTTGGCGCGAGGCAGCTGAATTTCGCGATAGTAATTTTCGTCGTTGCCGGGAACAATATTAGCGCCCAGATCTTTAGCGGCCTTTTCAATTCCGCTGGACTGATAGCAGCGCCGCCATTCGTCACAGGTATGGTCAAACAGGGTGATTTCTTTGGCGCCAGCCGCCTGACACGCTTTAATAATTGCAGAGACCAATTTCGGGTTGGTGTTAGCTGACAGTTCCGGAGTCTTGTCCCAGCCGATGTTCGGCTTGATGGTAACTTTCATGCCGGGTTTAACGAAACGCTTCATTCCGCCCATCTGTTCGATAGCCATATTGAACATATCCTCAGGCTCTCCGCCCATAACGGCAACCAGATTATAGACGTTGTCTGAACTGGCTTCTTGAGCCATCAGGTCAACCGCGCCAATGGAGGAAAACGCTGCGGCTGTTCCAGCGGCGGCAAGCGTCTGTAAAAATTCTTTTCGAGTAATGTTGGTCATAATATTTTTAAGGTCTAAAAAGGGGGAGCGGAACTTATTTTTGCGCCATTCGATACAAATCCAAAACGGGAATGCCAAGCTCTTGAGCGATTCGGCAGACGTCTTCGTATTCCGGGACGATTCGCTGCGAGCCGTCTGGCAGAATTACGCTTTTGCCTGTTACCATCTGACCGTTATCCAGCCGAATTTGGCACGATTCCCGCGGTAACACGGTTCGTTCGACTTTCCATCTTCTGACGCCTAACGTGGAGGTGTGGGTAAACAGAGCCGACTCGACCGCTTTGATCTGGTCTTCCCGGCACAGAACCGACACGACAACGCCGGGGCGCTGTTTTTTCATGTTGACAGCCGTTGTCCAAACGTCCAACGGATTGAGCTTCCAAAGCTCTTCGACGGCGCGCCCAATCAACTCGCCGGGCATGTCGTCTAAATTGGTTTCAATCTGCCAGACGGAATCGCCCTGAGAGTCAGCAGGCGCGTCTGACAATTCTCCCAAAACCAGACGAAGCGTGTTGGCTTGCTGCGGCAAATCTCGCGAGCCGGCGCCGACGCCGATTTTGTCTATCGTCATGGGCGGCATTTGCCCAAAGCTTTTGACGTAGTATTTGAGAAGCCCCGCTCCGGTGGGAGTGGTCAACTCAAACGGGACGTCTGACGGCGCCAGCGGAACGCCGGTTAACAGCTGCGCCGTTGCCGGAGCGGGAACGGAAACCTCGCCGTGAGCGATTTGAATCGTACCGCAGCCCGTCGGAACGGCAGAAGCGTAGACGGCTTCCACGCCCAGCCAGTTCAAGCCGGCAACAGCCCCGACTATATCAGCAATAGAGTCTGCCGCGCCGACTTCGTGAAAGTGAACCTGTTCAACTTCGCACCCGTGCGCTCGCGCTTCCGCCTGAGCTATGAGTTCAAAAACGCCGATGACTTCCGTTTTGACCTTGTCCGTCAGCCCGGCGGCGTTTAAGACCATCGCGCAAATATCCGCCATGGTTCGATGGCAATGCGCGTGATGATGAGCGTGGTCATGATGTTCATGGTCGTGATGGTCATGGTCGTGATGGTCATGGTCATGATGTTCATCGACCAGCGCCTGCGTCGCCCGGAATCCGTGACGCATAACGCTTTGAGCGTCTATCGTAATAGACGGCAGAACGGATTGCACGGCAGAGCGTATGACGTCTATGGGAACGCCCGCGTCAAGCAAGGCGCCCAGCGTCATATCGCCGCTAATTCCGGAATGACAGTCGAACCAGGCTGCTTTCATGACAAGTTCTCGGTTAATTCAGTTTATAAACTGGACATCAAATTGCACTTTTCAATAGTCCATTCCAAGCCGTCTGGCAGTTCGCTGGCTCCAGGATACTGAAGCAGAATAACAGCGATGATCAGAACAACGACAGCGGCGGCAACGGAAAAACGCAATGACGGCTGACGAAGGTCGCCTGTCAGAATTGCGTATAATCCAGCGGCAATGAACGCTTCAATCACAGCCAACGGCAAGTGAGCGAACATAAGCGCCTTGAAGACGTCAATAGTTCCCTTTCCGCAAATCGCCAGTTCAGCGTCCAGAGTGAGAACCGCCAGAACCAGACCGCAGAACGCGGCAATGCCGGTCGAAACGAGGTTGTTTGTTCCGAGTTTGTTGAGTCCCAGACGAATCAGCCCGCCAACGCCAGCGCCGACGATGCCCATGTTGATAATGTTCGCGCCGAGGGCGTCAATGCCGCCGTCTCCAAAGAAGACCGCCTGAATCGTCAGCACGGTTGCCATGCTGATAATTCCGCCGGGAATTCCCAGAATCGCCGCCGCCAAAACGCCGCCGATAAAGTGTCCGGAAATGCCCTGCCAAATCGGGAAATTGAGAGCCTGAAGGGCGAAAACAATCGCGGTTACGCCCAGGAACTTCAACGCGCCCTGTCTGATTGAGCTGTAAGCCGTCTTGCGAAGCTCGTCGCCAGCTACTTTTTTCGAAGCTTCAACAATGGAATCGATACGACGTTTATACGCCAAGCCAGCCGCTGCGGCAAGCGTAATTCCGGCAACAGTTGCCGTAACGGGACAAATCGGACCAGTTAACATTTCAGGGGGAATATGCATAGCGTCTCCTTGTTGCTAATGAGAATTGGAAAAATGTTTGATTACATTGTACATATTATAAATCATCTTCAAAAGATTTACAAGGGGGATAAAAGAATTTTTTGAAAATATTTTGCAAATAATTTGCAACCTATTACAGTTACAGTTAAATTACAAGAAGACTTTCAGAGTTTAAATAGAAGCAAAAAAAGATTCGCTGATACAATAACGCATCGGCAATTAGCGCAAGCGAAAGACCTGTCGTCCCGCTTGCGCAATTGCAATTATCTTCAAACTCAAATCAGACGTCAATCATGACGATGTTTTCGCCGTTTTCGTACTTGTACGAATAATGGTTAATGTACGATGGCAGCTTGATCAGACCGGCGTCTTCGTCCGGATCCGGGTTTTTCATGTAGTCTTTTTCCTCGCCTTTGTAACAAATCGTAAAGTCGACTTCGTTCGTCAGTTCGGAATAGTCAATCGACATCTTGAGCTGAAGGCGGTTCTCGAAATCATAGAAGATGTTTTTACGAACAAGCTCTTCTGTGATGTACTGAATCGCTTCGAGGAATCGGTTTTCGATAAAGTGATGCCGGCAGAATTCGCACAGGCGCGTATTGAACTCGAACAGGTCGTTGTTTTCGTTGTCCATGACGACGTCGAGAGAACGAATCTTGTTGACGAAATCGTGCGTCTTTTCGCGAGTCGGGTGGTCGAAGACCTGTTCCGGCGTACCCTCTTCGTAAATGACGCCCTCGTCCATGTAAAAGACGCGGGTGGAAACGTCGTGAGCGAATCGCATTTCGTGCGTAACGATCATCAACGTCTGCCCCACTTCCGCCAGGCGGCGAATAACGCCCAACACTTCGGAAATCATCGTCGGGTCGAGCGCGGAAGTCGGTTCGTCAAAGAGGATAATTTCGGGCTTCATGGCAAGCGTTCTGGCAATGGCGACGCGCTGTTTCTGTCCGCCGGAGATTTCGTCCGGGTACGCTTTCGCCTTGCTTGCCAAACCGACCTGAGCCAGATGTTCCATCGCCAGATCGTACGCTTCCTGACGTTCCATCCCTTTGAGCTTGATGGGGCCGAGCATAACGTTTTCGACAACCATCAGGTGCGAAAACAGGTTGAACGACTGGAACACCATGCCGATCTTCTGACGGAGTTTGTTGATGTCCGTCGTGGGAGCGAGCAGGTTTTCGCCGTCGATGAGGATCTCGCCGGAGTCCGGCGTTTCCAGCAGGTTGAGGCAGCGCAGGAACGTGCTTTTTCCCGTGCCGGACGGTCCGATAACCGAAATGACTTCGCCCTTTTTGATTTCAGCGTTGACGTCGGTCAGGACTTCCAAATTGCCAAACGACTTTTTCAGGTGTTTGACACTGATAATAGTTGGGTTTTCTGAAACGCTCATTCTTGCTCAACCACTCCTTTCAAAACGCGCGGACGCAGTTTGGGGTCTGTTTTATGTTCAATAAACGTCAGTAAGAATATCAACGTATAGGCGACGACCAAATAAATGATAGCCGTCAAAACCAGCGGGAAAAACGGTTCGTAAGTCAACGAACGAATGATAACGCCCGCTCGGGTCAAGTCCTGAATGGAAATGTAACCGACGATAGCGGTTTCCTTCAACAGGGAGACGATTTCGCCCTTGTAAACCGGCATGATAATCTGAACCAGCTGCGGGAACTTGATGAGTCTGAACCGCTGGAATCGGGTGAATCCCATTGCAGACGCGGCTTCCAGCTGACCGGGGTCGATGCCTTCCAAGCCGCCGCGGAGCGATTCCGCAAAGTAAACCGCCAGGTTGACCGAGAAGCCGAAAATCGCAACCAGAATCGCGTTGACGTTGACGAAGATAACGTAGTACATCAACATCAGCAAAACCATCAACGGGGTTCCCTGAATGAATCGAATGAGAATCTTGGCGCAAAGGACGCCAAAGGCGTTGTGACTGCGTCTGACCATGCACAGGAGGAATCCCAACAGCGTGCCCAAAACGAGGGAGCAGGCGGTAATGAGCATCGTTACGCCGAAACCGTTGAGAATCAGCTTCCAGCGGCACTCGTAAACTAGGTTTCGATAGAAGCTTTCCGCAATTCTCGTATAGAACGGCTTTTTAACGTCGGCATTTTTGTGAGCCGCCGCGGCTTTGCCCTGCAGGGAGTCTTTGTCGTTTTCAGCAATTTCTTCCAGACGCTTGAGAATCGCTTCGTCACAACGGCTGCGAAGAATCATAACGGAAAGCCCGGACTGCAGGTAGTCGTCTGACAGAGCCATCGTTTCAGCGTTTTCCGGCGTCTTGTCGAGTTCCGAAACCATCAGGTCGTACTGACCCTGCTGCGTTGCGACAATCATCGCGTCCCAGCTAACCGCTTCAAACTCAACGTTTACGTTGGCAAACGCGGCAAAGCGGAGCGCGAATTCAATATCGTACCCGGTCAGCTTGCCGTCTTTAATATAGGTCAAAGGCGGGTTGATGCCTTCGGTAACGATTTTGAGCGTTTTCGTCGGATTTTTCGGCTTGGGCAAGTCGTCCGGCAGAGCGGGATCGGTCGTCAAAAGCCAGCGTTTGTACATCGCCTGATACGTGCCGTCCGCCTTGATTTGACGAATGAACTCATTGACCTGTTCAATGAGAGCTTCGCGTCCTTTGGCGGCGCCGATAACCAGATGACCTTCCGCAGCGTCGTCCGGCAAGACGACTACTTTGGGATGGGAGATAGCAAACCATTCCTGAGTGGGGCGGTCTGCCAGGAACGCGTCCACCTTGCCGGTTTCGACTTCCATGCAGTTGCTGACCAGGTCGCTTTCCAACTGTTTAATATTGGCTTTGGGAAGAACTTCAAAAGCGGCTGGCACGCCCGACGTCCCCATTTGAACAGCAACCGTATATTTAGGGTCGTTGAGCTGTTCGATCGAACTGATAATTTTGGGGTCTTTCTTTTCAGAGACTGGTTTTGTTTGTTTTTCAGAAGTTGCATTATCCTGGTTTTCAGACGCAGGATTGTCCGCGTTTGCAGAAGGGGAATTGTCCGATTGTGCAAAGACGGGCTTGTCGTAGAAAAACAGCATGCCAACGATCGTTACGATCGCGCATACCGCAAAACCGGCAAAAAGCAGCGTTTTCTTTTTCATTGCCTGATTTTAGGGGGTTAGGGGGTAAAATAAAAACCCAAACGAGACTGGAGCTTCGCCGTATTCTAAGCAAATTCTCCATCTCCCACTGAAAACTCCTATTGTAACCAAAAATTTTTTCCCTGCAAGGGATAAGAGGAAAACTTTTGCAATTTTTTTGAGGAATTATTAATTGTTTTGAAAATAGAAAATATTAATTCGCGTTTGTCGATTATAAAACTACCCTCACTCCCTCAGCGGGGTAAAATCCAGGACCGCTGATGTTGATTATCGATTATTTTCCCACGGTTTTACTTCCGCAGCTCGCCTACGCGACGCATTCGCTAATTTTCCGGACTGGTTATTAACTTTGAAACGCGGAAGCCAAGGCCGCTGATCTGGACCTCCGGAACGCGGTAACTGCGGTTCGCCGATCGGCAGTTTCTGGCGTAGCTGCGCCAGCCGCCGCCGCGGTAAACGCGGCGTAAGCCATTCGATGGTCCAGTCGGATCTGTTACACTCCCGCCAGGATAATCGCCATACCAATCCTGGCACCATTCCCTAACGTTGCCGTGCATGTCGTACAAACCCCAGGCGTTGGCTTCGTAACTGCCGACAGGCATTGTCTTTTTCTGATATTTACCTTGGGTTATCGTTCCACATGGGTAATTGCCATCACAGTTCGCCTTGTCTCCATTCAAAGCGTTACCCCAGAAATACGCCGTTGTACTGCCCGCCCGGCAAGCGTATTCCCATTGAGCTTCCGTTGGAAGCTGTACTGTCAAGGCAAGCTGAGCGCATTTCTTACAGAACTCCTGGCAATCGTTCCAGGACACTTTTTCTACAGGTAAATCGTCGCCTATGAAATTACTCGGATTGCTCCACATAACAGCTTTCCATTGCTTTTGCGTTACCTGCGTTTCCATCATCCAGAAACCTTTGGTCAAAGTAACTTGATGCTGCGTTTCGTCGTCATAGCGTCCCTCTTCATCTTTCGGCGCTCCCATTATGAACGTTCCTGCCGGACACCATCGGAAGGCGAATTCTACGTCGTTAACGATTACAGTCTTTCTCTCTCCCGCTTTGGCGCCCGGAACGGACAAGTCATGCATTTTCGTTTCTTCTTCGCGGCGCTCGCGTTCTGCTTCTTCGGTTATTCGTCGTCTTCGCGCATCCTCTGCGACCTGCAATTCCAGTCCCGACAGACAAAGCGCCTTCAGATCTTTGGCTTTCACTAAATTCTGTTCCAGTTTCAAAACGACGTCCAGCGCGGCTATTGCTTTACTGTATTCTTGATTTTTATATGATTTTTGCGCTTCTATTAACAAATCTTGAATTTGTTTTTGCCTTTTCAGTTTTTCCTCTTTAATAAAGATTGAAAATGAATCGCTTTCGTCCGGCAGTGACGAAGTCGCAGACGTTGTTTGATCATCACCAAAAGAAGTCGTTTGCTTGACAGGATTATTACCGCTCGACGTGGGTTGTCCGGTTAGCGCTTGTTCAACACTGTCAACCAGATCAATTATTGTATCGCAAGAATCTTCAACCAAATGCTTGTTTTTAAGATACAAAATCAGATTACGCTGTTGATAAATATCGAAATCGCCAATCTTATAAGGTATGATTTCTTTACCCAAATCAAAAGCTAAAGAGATTTCATTGGGTACGTATTTTGAATCGTTTGCATCCTGCGTCCAGAACAACAATAATACTTTACACGCATTAAGCGCATCTGTAAGTTTACTGGCATAATCTCCCGATTTCAATTTTTCTCTATCGATGTAATAAGTAATTCCTCGTTTACGGAGTTCATTTAATATCGGTTCCACTGACTTTATATGATGACTTCGATACGAAATGAATACGTCTCCAGGAGCTGCCGCACGCGCGCTGGAGGCAACCGGCAGAGGAAAATCTGAGTCTCCGTTGGACGTATAGAACGGAGTTTGCTCTTTGCCTAACTCCATAGCGGTTTGTTTAACGTGATTTTCAACATAAGAAATTAACGACGAAACGCTGTCTAAGCGTCGATCCATGGCGTCCAATAAATGCGCCGTAAAGATGCCATGTTCGCATTCGTCCCATTCGTAAGCGCTCTGTCCTTCCTTGCAGGAGTTGAGAATCGCAACGTTGGACTGAAAGTCCGGAATCTGCTCTTTTCTCCATAAAACGATTTCTCGAGCGCCGTTTTCCATGCTCGCTTTGTCAGAAGCTGTAAGCGTTTCCGCCTCGCCCCGATCGTGAATCGTCTGGCAGCAGTCCAGAATAAGACACGTATTTTTCGCTCTGACGTTAGAAAGAAGACGCTGCAAATCTTTGAAAGAAATGCCCATCTCTTCGACAGTGTCTCCCATGACGTCCTGCGGGCATAAGAACCGCTCGCCATTTCGGAACAAGCCGTGTCCCCAGAACCCGAAAATAAACAGGTCAAACTCCTGATTCGCCAAATTACCAAGATGTTTGCGAATAATCATTCGGTTTGAGGGTTTGAACAACCCGGATCGGGAGTCGGTTAAGACCATAATCTCATTGTCAGAAAAGCAATAGTTCTGCTTGAGTGAAACTGCAACCGCTTCAGCGTCCTGCCGGGCGTACTTTAACTCCGTTAAAAACTGGTATTGGTTAATCCCAATTAATAGCGCCTGCTTTTTCATATTGGCTCCTGACATGGGTATATATTCTCCCTGATAAAGAAGTTTATTTTGTATTCTAAAATTATAACAAAGAATAAGAGAAACGTCAACTAGGGGGAAAATAATCCGGAATGCGGCGCTCAGATTTACGCATCGCACTCTACAAAATGCTCTTGACGAACGAACCATAAATTTCTATAAGGTTTTTATGGAAATTGAAAGCAATTTCCCAACGATTTTCGATTACTATCGCTCTTGGCAATTACTCGCAAGAGCCTCGATAATTCCGAATTCCGCATTCCGAATTCCTAATTAATTATGCTGACTTCCAACGTAACCCTTAACTCCCTGTACGCCAAAAAGCTGTTTCCCAACGCGATTTTTGAGAACTGCGACGATTTTCGGATCAAGTTCTGTCGATACAACGCTTCAAGTATAGAACCGGGAGAGGTTTACGTCGCCATGGAAGACCCGTCCGTTGACCCGTCCGGGGTAGAACTGGCTCGAAAGCAGGGCGCCGCGGCGGTTATCGCCCGAAATCAGTTCGCGTTCTGCGATACGTGCGACTGTCTGGCGGACATTCCCGTCTGCCGCGTCGAGAACCCTCACGCCGCCTACGCGGAAATCTGTCAGGCGCTTTACGACTCCCCCGGCAAACAGCTCCAGATTGTCGGCGTAACCGGCGCCCGCGGACGACGCATCGTCAGCTACCTGATCGCCAATCTGCTCTCTCAGACCGGGCACAAAACCGGGATACTTACAGAATGCGGAGCGTCGATTATTAATTCGATAGAAGCCGCCCGCGCACCCAGGAACATGGACGAATTCTGCCAGATCATGTCGGAAATCGTCAAATCGCATCCGTCGTCCATGCCGGGGTTGGCTCCGAAAAAGAGCGCGTACTGGCTTTCCCGCATGGTTCAAAACGATTGCGAATGCGCCGTGATGGAAGTCTCCCAAACCGCGCTGGATAAATGGAACCTTGCCGGGATTCCGTTTCATTCCGGCTGCGTTACTATGACCGATCCCGACAAAGCGTCCATGTTTGAATCCGCGTCGCGAGTCAAGCTCATCGACCAGCTCGACGGCTGCGTCATTCTCAACGGCGACGCGCCCCTGTCCGGCAATACCATTCAGCGGATTCGCGGTCCGGTTCTGACCTACGGGCTGGGCGGAAACTGCCAGGTTCACGGGACGATTCTCGAACAGAACCCGGGCGAACAGATTGCCCTGATCACCGCCGGCAGCCAGACGTCCCCGCTGAGAACGCGAATCGTCGGGCAGGACTACCTGTACTACTGTTTGTGCGCCGTCGCCTTTGGGCTGACGCTGTCCATCCCGCTGACGGACGTCGTTCGGATTATCGAATCTGTTACAATCATTCCCGGATGCATGCAGCAAATCCGCAGTCCGTACAATTTCCCGATTTATCTGGTTCAGGATTTATCCAACAGCGACGATCCTCTGGAACGCAATCTGGAAACCATTCAAAGCCTCGTTTCCGGACGCGTTCTCAACGTCCTGCCCATTCCAGTCTGGTCGCCGCTGACGGGCGAGATTGAATTCAATCCGAAAGTCTACCGGTCCAAACGTGACAAAGTTTACCTTGTCGGGAACCGTTCCGACAACCCGGACTTCGTCGCCGGACTGGAACGCCGTTTGGGCGACCGGGTTCAGATTTACCCGACAAAACTGGTCGCTGTCAGAGCCGCAGTCGAAATCGCCAAACGTTCAGACGCTCTGGTCGTTGCCGGATGTAACAACTTCCACAAAGCCCTCGCTCTGAGCATCGATCCCGACGAGGATTTGTTTACAACGGATCAGATTTGATTCGACGCAGAGGGTTTGTCAGACGTTTCCGGAAATATTCAAAAAAATCGTAAATTTTCATATTTTTTTCGAAACCGCTCTTGCGTTGTTTTGGAAAAATGTGTAATAGAAAATCATAGTCAACAACAACCGGCAAACGGTTATTTTTCAAGCTGATTTGCCGATCGTCAATCGCTCAATGCCAACTGTTCAATCCATTATTCAAAGGTGATTTTATGAACAATACAATTCGATGGGGTTTGTTATCAGTAACGCTTTTACTGGCGTCGGCGTTTATCGGCTGCGCCTATGACGACTGCTGTCCTCCTCCGTGTTCTCCGTGCGCTTCGCCTTGCGCGTCTCCGTGTACGCCTCCGCCCTGCGCGGTTCCCTGTACAACCGCGCCGTCCTGCGCTCCCGCCTGCCCCATCGTCAGACCGACATGCGATTCCGTCTGCCAGCCCGCCTGCCCCGTCAGACCCGTATGCCAAACCGTCTGCGCGCCTGTCAGCCAGCCGGCTTGCCAACCCACAACCCCGGTTACTCAACCCGCCGCGTCAACGGCTGAGGTTACCCCGGCAACCTATCAATGAGCAACGAGTAAGGCGCTGTCAAAATGAACCAGAAAATCAGGATGTCAAATCGCGGTCAACAGACGCCCTCAAGCAGAGTCTGGCGCTATGCGGAAGCCGTCTGTCCCGATTCCGCGGCGGCTTTGTCCGGACGAACGCTTTTTGCCATTCTGTTTCTCTTTGTAACAGGGCTTGCCGCCGGATGCGTTGCGCCTGAAGCCGCTCCGCGTTCCATTTGCAGCGTTCAGCAGGCGAATTCATGCCAAGCCTGTTCTCAGCATTCCGATTTTCGCGGTCAGACGCCCTGTCAAACCTGCCCGACGTCTACAGTATCTCAGTGCAGCGGAGGGATGTACAGAAACTCTATTACCGTCTCCTGCTGCAATCCGACCGCGTTATGGGAAGCGATGGTCATACCGGTTCGCAGATACTTCCCGATTCTGAAGGAAGAACCGTGCCGACAGATCAACTGCGTTATTAACCCGGGCAATTTGATTACAGGCAGAACCATCGGCGCCACTGTTTTCGAGCCGTGGCGAGGGGACTCCGTCGGAGCGCGTCAGCGATGGGAAGCGACTCTGCATACAATCGCCAGAAGAGCGGTTATTCGCGTTTGGCCAAACGAACAAAACTCTTATATTATCGAGGTCGTCGTCAACAAGGATATTGAAAACGCCATTCCGTACAGCATGTCCCGAAACGGTCAGGACAACTATTTCCTTTCCGATTCCAGACGAACCTTTACCGACCCGTTATTTACTGCTGAAAATCAAAGTTCCAATCGATGGGTTTGCATCGGCCGCGATCCGCTTCTGGAACAGCGGCTGTTAGCTGAAATCGAGCAGTCCATTCGAGCGCGATGCCGGTAGTGGAGGCAGTAGGCAGTAGAGTTTCGCCTTCGGCGAATTTATAAACTATTCCCTATTCCCCACTCCCTACTCCCTATTTTTTCTTTTTTTTCTCAAAATCCCGCTAAACAGGATTGACTAAATCAAGTCTTTGGGATAAAATCTATAAATTATTGGTAGTCCAGCAAGTTGACGTAGAGAGTTAGCGGTACAATGTCCTCTCGCAACTCGCTACTCGCAACTCGCAACTAAAATTTTTTGTAACATTCAACATGAAAGTTCCACGATATTTGGTTCCGGTAGATTACAAATCTATCGCGCATTATTTTACAGACGTTTTAATTTTGGGCAGCGGTCTGGCTGGCGTTCGAGCGGCTCTGGCGGTTGACGAATCGCTGTCCGTTGCCATCGTTACCAAAGGCGCAGAGCTGGAAATCTGCTCCTCAACCCGCGCTCAGGGCGGAATCGCGTCCGTTCTCGACCCGCTGGATAAATTTGAAGACCACATCGCTGACACGCTCACCGCCGGCGCAGGGCTTTGCGACGAACGCGTCGTCCGTTTTGTTATTGAACACGGTCCCGCCAGAATTCATGAACTGATCGACTGGGGCACCCATTTTGACCTCGACGACAATTTCCATCTCGACTTAACTCGCGAAGGCGGGCACGGATTCAACCGTATCGCTCACGCTCTGGGCGACTCCACCGGCAAAGAGATCATGCGGGCGCTGTTCGTTCAGATTAAATCCCGCCCCAACATCCATATTTGTACTAACACGTTCGCCATTGACCTCATCACCGCAGACAACGTCTGTTACGGCGCGATTCTGTACAGCCCGCAAACCGGCATGAAAATCGTTTGGGCGAAACAGGTCATTCTCGCCACCGGCGGTTCCGGACAGCTTTATCGAGAAACGACCAACCCGGAAGTTACCACCGCAGACGGCATGGCGATGGCGTATCGCGCCGGAGCGCGTCTGCGCGGCTTGGAATTCGTCCAGTTCCATCCCACGGTGCTGTATCTGGCAGGCGGGGCGAGAAGCCTCATTTCCGAAGCGGTTCGCGGCGAAGGCGCTCATTTAATCGACAAAAACGGGTATCGGTTCATGCCCGACTACGACCCGCGAGCGGAACTCGCTCCGCGTGACATCGTCAGCCGATCCATCGTCGCCCAAATGGCGAAAACGAACTCCTCGTGCGTCTATTTAACGCTCAAACATCTCGATACCGCATTCGTTCACAGACGTTTTCCCGGCATCGAAAGCATTTGCCATCAGTTTGACCTCGATCTGGCGAAAGACAACATTCCTATTCGCCCGGGCGCTCACTACATGATGGGCGGAATCGAAGTCGACCTGGACGCCAAAACCAACATCGAAGGACTGCGAGCCGTCGGCGAGGTTACGTCCACCGGGCTTCACGGCGCCAACCGACTGGCGTCCAACAGCCTTCTGGAAGCCGTCGTATTCGGCAAAATCGCAGGCGAAGGAGCGTCCAAAGACGCCAGGAATTCTCCTAAAGATTACGTCGTGTTCTCTCTGGAAGACCAGTGCGTGCCGAACTCTGGGATGCCGCTCGATACTGACGACATCCGCAACACACTTAAAAGCGTCATGCAGCGCTGCGTTGGCGTTATGAGAGACAAAGACGGCTTGCAGGAAGCCAACGACACGTTTATGTCGTGGCAGAAATTTATCAACGATTACCAGTTCAAATTCCCGCGCGGCTGGGAACTGCAAAACATGCTTACCATCTGCCGGCTTATCGCGCATTGCGCTTTGATTCGAGAGGAAACCCGCGGCGGTCATTCCCGTTCCGATTTCCCCGAACAGAGCGACGACTGGAAAAAGTACACCGTTGTCGAACGCGTCGCGTCGGGAGACGAAAACGACATTTCAGAACCTTTAGAAAATTAGCAATGAGCAATTTACAATTAGCAAATATTTAAGACGCTTGCGTTAATTGCTAATTGCTAATTGACAATTGCTAATTCTGAACCACCCCCCCCCAATCAAGGAGAATTACTATGAAATTCAGATTATTGCTGCTTGCTGTCTGTTTGGCTGTTACATCAGCGCTGTTCATTCCGGCGGCAACCGCTCAGGACGCGTTTAAATCCGCGGCGGCGGTTCAAGCTCCGGCGGTTCCCCAGTCCGATTCCGCAGCCGACTATCTCAAATATCTCAACCAGAACGAACAGGCTCTTGACGAAGCTGTCCGCAATCTGGTCGACGCCGCGCAAAAGGACAGCGTCGATTCCAATTCTGACCAGTACGCCGCCGGGCTGAGCGATCTGATATCCCGATTCTCGCTCAAGGCAATGGACGCGCTCAACAAAGGGCTGGAACTCAAAAACGTCTCAGACGAGGAACTGGCAAAACTCATTATTGAGAAGAAAAAGCTCATTCCCGCTTACTGCCAGATAACCGGAACTAAAGAGGAAGACGAACTGTCAACAATGTCAGATCAGCTTCGTAAAATCGGCAGACCGGACGTCGCGGACGCGCTGGATGAAAGCATTTTCAACGTTAAAGTTCAAAAGAGCATACAGGCAAATGACGCGGAAACGTTCAGCAAGCTGTTTGCCGTCGTCAACGAACAAGTCCAAAAGGCGGGAAAAGACATTTCTCCCGAACTGGCGTTCAAGGCAGCCAAAATTGCCTTGGCGGCGCGAGAGGTAAAAGGATACAAGCTCGAAGACGGATTGCTGAAAAAGTACGTCGAGCAGTTCGCTTCCTCTTCCGACTCGAACGTTCAGTACATTTCCACGCAAATGGAACTGCAAATCCTCTTTGACGCCGGCGAGGAAAAGATGTTCAATCTGCCCGGAAATGAAATCCTCTTTTCCGGAACGTTCATTGACGGGACAAAATTCAACCCGGAAGATTACAAGGGGAAGGTTCTTTTAATCGAAGTTTGGGCGACCTGGTGCCCGCCCTGCTGCGAGGAACAAACCGTAGTCCGAGACGCCTACGCGAAGTATCACGACAAGGGCTTTGAAGTCATCGGCATTTCCTGCGACGACGAAAACGACCTGGACGGGTTCAAGGAATTCCTCAATACATACAAGTTCACGTGGAAACAGATGTTTGAAAACAAAGCCGTCATCCCCGGAATGAAAACCGTAACCGGTCAGCCTGTTCCGTTCAACAAATACTACGGCATTTACAAGGTTCCGCGCCCGATTCTCATCGGGAAAGACGGCAAAGTCGTAACCGTCAACGCTCGCGGTCCGGAACTGGAACGCCGTCTGAAAGAGATTTACGGAGACGATTCAGAGAAATAAAAATCCATTTCTGATATAACAAAATTTGCAGCAAATCAGACGGGACAGAACTTTCTGTTCCGTCTTTTCGTATTTATAGATTATTCATATTTAGAATAAAAAACAAAATTATTATATTTTAACCCTGTGTCCCTTATTGACGTTTTTTATATAGACGTATAATATAAATTATTAATAGTTCGCCGACACGACCGCGTTGGTAGTCGGCAAATTCCCCCATTACCCCATTGAAAGGAAGCGCCTTCATGAAATCACGTCTCTTTTTATTGACATTGTGCCTGGTATTGCCATTGGCTTCCTGCACGCCGACCAACACGTTTGAAGAAAACGCAAATCAAACAGCAACAACCGACGCCGCAGTCGACGAAGCCGTTGTTCCAGCTGAAGACCAGCCTGCTGAAACGGCAAAAGAAACTGCCACGGCAGAAGAAGCCGCTCCCGCCGCTTCGGACGACGCCATTCACGAAGTTCCAGAAAACGGAACTCTGAAAGACTACAAAGATTACATCGCCACGCTTAACAACTCGCTTAATACGAAAGCGAAGGACATGATTGCTGAAGCTCAGAAAAAAGGATTGACTCCCGGATCTGAAGAATTCACCAATTCCTTTAAAGACATGGCAAACCAGTACCTTAATCGCATTGTCCAGGCTACCGACAAAGCAATGCTTCTTAAAGACCTTAAGGACGAGGAATTTGAAGAACTTATTACCGCCAAAATTCAGGGCATGATGCTGTTGTCTCAGGTAAACGAGGACGATGAAGACGCTGTTACCGCCAAGATGGAAGCGTTTGCCGCTCAGCTTCGTTCGATGGACAAAGCGAAATACGCTGACGAAATCGAAGCCCAATTATTCCAGAGCAAAATTTTGACCTACGTCAGAAGCGGCGACGTCAAAGAATTTGCCAAGGCTGCGGCGACAGTTGACGAAAACGTCGAAAAAGCCGGAAAGGACATCACCCCGGCTCTGGCTCAGCAGGCAATGTTGATCGTTTTGGCTTCTAACGAATTGCCCAATTACGAAGCTCCGGAAGGACGTTTGGAGAAAATCAAGAAAGCTTTTGCGGAAGCGTCCGACCCGGAAGTCAATGATATGGCTAACGAGCTGGAAGAAATGCTTTTCCGCGCTGAAGGCGAAAAGAGATTCAACGACTCCCTGGGCAAAGAATTTGCATTCGGCGGAACGTTCATTGACGGTTCCGAATACAAAGCCGAAGACTATGCCGGCAAAGTCGTTCTGATTGACTTCTGGGCAACCTGGTGTGGACCGTGCTGCCGCGAACTTCCAAACGTCAAAAAGGCGTACGCCGCCTATCACGACAAGGGATTTGAGGTCATCGGCGTTTCCTGTGACGATCCCGCCAAAGAAGACGAATTCAAAGAATTCCTCAAGGAAAACGAGATTCCCTGGAAACAGATGTTTGACGAAAAGGCTGTCGTTCCAAATCAGCAAACCAAAGACGGCAAACCGATTCCGGTTTCCGTTTACTATGGAATTAACGGCATCCCCTGCCCGGTTCTCATCGGCGCAGACGGAAAAGTTCTTTCCCTCAACGCTCGCGGCGAAGAACTCGAAGAACAGCTCGCCAAGATTTACGGCGAAGTAAAGGAAGGCGCCCCGGCTGAAGAAACCCCGGCTGAAGCCGCTCCTGCTGAAGAAGCCGCTCCTGCTGAAGAAGCCGCTCCCGCTGAAGAAGCCGCTCCCGCCGAAGAAACCGCTCCCGCCGAAGAAGCCGCTCCTGCCGAAGAAGCCGCTCCTGCTGAAGAAGCCGCTCCCGCGGAAGAAGCCGCTCCCGCGGAAGAAGCCGCTCCCGCGGAAGAAGCCGCTCCCGCTGAAGAAGCCGCTCCTGCTGAAGAAGCCGCTCCCGCCGAAGAACCCGCTCCTGCTGAAGAAGCCGCTCCAGCTGAAGAAGCCGCTCCTGCTGAAGAAGCTAAATAATCGTTAAAGCAAAAGTTATCCTTTGAGTAATATGCTGTCTAACCAGAACAGTATCACAGCATATTACTCTTTTTTATATAACCCAAAAGGAAAGATTATTATGAAATCACGATTCTTTTTATTGACATTGTTACTCGTTTTCGCTCTGGCGTCATACACGTCAGTCCGCGCGGAGGAAAAAGCGGAGGATTCCGATAAGCAATCCGCCCCGGCTGTTGAAGAAGCTATTCCCGCCGTTCCGGAAAGCGGAACTCTGGAAGACTATCAGGATTGTATTACCGCCCTCAAGGAAGGAATGCAGCAAAAAGTTCAAAGCATGATCGCCCAAGCTCAAAAAGACGGCGTCAATCCGCAATCTGAAGAGTTTTCCAAATCCTTAAAAGGAACGGCTAAAGAATACCTCGTTCGCATTGAACAGGCGGCTGACAAGGCGATGCTTCTCAAAGACGTCTCCGACGACGATTTTGAAGAGCTGGCTGGCAATAAGCTCCAGATTATTCAAATGTTGGCTCAGATCGGCGAGGAAGACGAAAGCGCTGTCAACGCCAAATTGGAAGAGTTCGCAGCCCAGCTTCGCAAAATGGGAAAAGCAAAACTTGCCGATAATATCGAAGGAAAGCTTCTCCAGAATAAAATTATTGGTTATATCCGAAGCGGCAACGTCGAAGAATTCTCAAAAATCGCCGCTGAAACTGACGAAGAAATCGAAAAAGCGGGAAAAGACATCACGCCTCCTTTAGCTATAAAAGCATTGTTAATTGTTTTGGGCGCCAAAGATCTGGCTGAGTACAAAGCTCCGGAAGATCGTCAAGACAAATACCTCAAAGCTCTTTCGGAAGCATCCGATCCGATTGTCCAAAAATACGCTCTCCAATTGGAACGTTCCCTGCTCCGCGCTGAAGCCGAAAAGAGATTCAACGACGCGCTTGGCAAAGAATTCAAATTCGGCGGAACGTTTACCGATGGTTCTGAATACAACGCCAAAGACTACGCCGGCAAAGTCGTTTTGATTGACTTCTGGGCAACGTGGTGCGGTCCGTGCTGCGCTGAACTGCCGAACGTCAAAAAGATGTACAAAGCTTTCCACGACAAAGGATTTGAAGTTATCGGCGTTACCTGTGACGATCCCGAAGAGGAAGAAGATTTCAATAAATTCCTCAAAGAGAAAGACATTCCCTGGAAACAGATGTTTGACAACAAGGCAGTCGTTCCCGATATGGAAACCAAAGACGGCAAACCGGTTCCGGTTTCAGAATACTACGGAATTAACGGAATCCCCTGCCCTGTTCTCATTGGAAAAGACGGCAAGGTAATCTCTCTTAACGCTCGCGGCAATGAACTCAAAGAACAACTCGTCAAAATCTACGGCGAAGTTGAGGGACTCGATGCTGCTGACGACGAAGAAGTCGAGGAAGAACTGGACATTGTTGACGAAGAGGAAGACGACGTCGACGACCTGGACGAAGAGGATCAAGCCGCTGACGAAGCCATTCCGGACGTTCCCGAAAACGGAACACTGGCGGACTATAAAGGGTATTTCAAAAAAGTAAACGGCATGCTCAATAAAAAAGTACGCAGCTTTACCCGTCAGGCGAAAAAGGACGGCGTAGATCCTGAGTCAGAAAAATTTGCCAATTCTTTGAAGGAAATATCAAAAGACTATTTCATCCACATGGATAAGGCGACCGACAAGGCTTTGGTTCTTAAAGACGTCTCCGATGAAGATTTTGGAGAAATGGTTGAAACTAAAATCCAGCTTATCCAGATTATGACCGACCTCAACAACGAAGACGCAAGCGCCGCTTTCGCTAAAATTGAAGCGTTCGCCGCTCAACTTCGCAAAATGGGAAAAGCGGAAATTGCTGACGATATCGAAAACGCGCTCTTTCGTAATAAAGTTGTAACTTACATCCAGACCGGCAAAGTGGAAGAGTTTGCCAAAGCGGCGGCTGAAATTGACGAAAAGGTCAAAAAAGCCGGGAAAGACATTACGCCCGATTTGGCTCAAATGGCGATTTTGATTGTTATGGGTTCCAAAGAGCTGAAAGAATACAAAGCTCCCGAAGGACGCAACGACGATTATCTCAAAGCCCTTTCGGAAGCCTCCAACCCGGAAGTTCAAAAGTTTGTCGACGTTCTGAAAACGGTTATCAATCAAAAAGACGAAGAATAATCGTCAAAACATAGTTGATGTTTTAAGAGTAATATGGCGACTGATTAATACAATTTCGTAACCATATTACTCTTTATTTATAGTAAGTCTAAAGGAGGTTATTATGAAATCTCGTTTCTTTGTATTGTCTTTGTGTTTGATTTTTTTGCTGGGGTTGTGTGCATCTGTTAATGCGAAAGAAAAAGCTGCAGATTCACAAAAAGAAACCGCTGCGGCAGCAGCCGACGCCATTCCGGAAGTACCGGAAAACGGAACTCTGGAAGAATACAAAGAGTATATCGAAAAACTTAACGAGGCGTTCCGAAATAAAGCCAGAATTATGATTAACGTCGCGCAGGCGAATCACGTCAGTTTCCGATCTGAAGAGTTTTCCAAGCCATTTAACAGCATGGCAAAGGAATACATGGATCGCATTTTCCAGGCAACCGACAAAGCGCTGCTTCTCAAAGACGTCTCCGACAAAGATTGTGAAGAATTGGTTAACAGGAAAATTCAGCTTCTTCAAGCATTGTCTCAGATTAACAACGATGGCGAAGACGCTTTTACTGCCGAATTGGAAGCCCTTGCAGCTCAGCTTCGCAAGATAGGCAAAACAAAGCTTGCCGAAAATATTGAAGGAAAGCTTCTCCAGAATAAGATCATTGGTTATGTCCGTTCTGGCGACGTCAAAAAATTCTCAAAAATCGCCGCTGAAATCGACGAAAAAGTCGAAAAAGCGGGAAAGGATATCACGCCTCCGTTGGCTGTACAAGCAATGATAATCGTTTTGGGCGCCAAAGATCTGAAAGAGTACAAAGCTCCTGAAGATCGTCAAGCCAAGTACCTCAAAGCGCTCTCGGAAGCCTCAGATTCGGAAGTCCAAAAGCTGGCTTTCCAATTGGAAAGCGCCATTCGCCGCGCTGAAGGCGAAAAGAGATTCAAAGAAGTCCTGGGCAATGAATTCAAATTCGGCGGAACGTTTACCGACGGTTCCGAATACAAAGCCGAAGATTACGCCGGCAAAGTCGTTCTGATTGACTTCTGGGCGACATGGTGCGGTCCGTGCTGCGATGAACTGTCGAACGTCAAAAAGATGTACAAAGCCTATCACGACAAGGGCTTTGAAGTCATTGGCGTTTCCCTCGACGATCCCGACAAAGCGGAAAAGAATTTAAATACATTCCTCAAATTTAACGACATTCCCTGGAAACAGATGTATGATAAAAAGGCGGTCGTTCCTGGAGAAAAGAACAAAGACGGCAAACCGGTTACGGTTTCCGAATACTATGCAATTAACTCAATTCCCTGCCCCATTCTCATTGGAAAAGACGGCAAGGTTATTTCCCTTAACGCTCGCGACATTGAACTCAAAGAACAGCTCGTCAAAATCTACGGCAAAGTAGAAGGTCTTGACGATGACGACGAGGACGCTGATGACGAAGACGATCAAGCCGCTGACGAAGCCATTCCGGACGTTCCCGAAAACGGAACTCTGGCAGATTACAGAGAGTATGTCAAAAAGGTAAACGGCATGCTCGATAAAAAAGCGAATCGCCTGGAGCGTCAAGCAAAAAAGAACGGCGTAGACCCCCTGTCTGAAGAATACGCCAATTCCTGGAATGAAATGGGAACAAAATATTACAGCCTCATGGAAAAGGCGGTCGATAAGGCGATTCTTCTCAAAGATATCTCCGATGAAGAGTTTGATGCATTGTACGTAATGAAGCTTCAGCTTATCCAGATCTTAACCCAGCTTAGCAACAAAAAGGTTGACACTTTTAAAGCCAAAACGCAGGCTTTAGTCGATCAGCTTCGCAAAATGGGCAAAGAGGAACTGGCTAAGGATCTCGAAGTCATAATCCTTAGAGTTAAAATGCATGAGTACGTCGAGTCAAAGAACGTCGAAGAATTCGCTAAAGCGGCGCTTGAGGTTGACGAAAGAGTCAAAAACGCCGGTAAAGACATCACGCCGGACTTGGCTCAGACGGCAATACTGACTGTTATGGGCGCCAGCGAGCTGCCAGAATACAAAGCCCCCGAAGGACGTCTGGAGAAGTATTTCAAAGTTTTATCAGAATCCTCTAACCCTGACGTCAAACCACTGACGAAGGTTTTAGAACAAAGACTCAACGCCGCTCGTCTTGCCGCCAAATTTGATCAAGCAGAGGACGACGACGCCATTCCGGAAGTACCGGAAAATCTGACATACGAGAGATATAAAGAGTATGTCAAAGAGCTTTACGATATGTACAGCGCTCAAGGCAGAAAAATGGCTCGTCAGGCGCACGAGGACGGCGTAGATTCGCAATCGAAAGAGTTTGGCAATGCTATAGAAGCGATGTCCCAAAAATACTTCAGCCGTATTGAACAAGCTCTTGACAAAGCTCTTCTTCTTAAAGATCTCACGGATGAGCAATTTGAAGATTTGGCAATTGAAAAAGTTCGACTTGTAATGATTAATGACGACGATAAAACGATCGCCAAAGCGGCAGCTTTCATAGATCAGCTTCGCAAAACGAACAAAGCAAAATTAGCAGATATCGTTGATTTTCATTTCATTCAAACAAGAGTTTATAAATGCAAGGCAAAACGCGATGTCAAAACATTAGCTAAAATTGCAGCCGAAATCGACGAACAAATTGACAACGCAGGAGAAAACATTTCCCCTGTTTTGGCGAAGAAGGCAGCGGTAATTGTTGGGGCGCTGCAAGATGCCGTATTTCTAGCGCAACGCATGAAGAAATACAACATGGCGATATCAAAAGCTATTAATGCCAAAGATATTACAGATGAAGATCTTTCAGAACTGGCAGTCGGGAAACTTCGACTCATTGCATTGTCAGCGGGGAATAATCCCGAAGACGTAAAAACTCTTATCGGCAAAATGGAAGCGTTCGTAGAGCAGCTTCGTAAAATGGATAAAGAGAAAGCCGCAGATGAAGCCGAAGATATTGTCTTCCAGTTTAAAATCAATCTTTATATCAGTAGGGGCGATGTTAAAGAATTTGCCAAGGTCGCCGCAAAAATCGATAAAAAAGTCGAAAAGGTTGGGAAAGATATCAACCTCATACTGGCTCAAAATATGTTAACAGTTATCCAGGCAGGCATGGCGATTCCCAATTATACAGCTCCTGAAGGTCGCTTGGAAAAATATTGCAAAGCGTTATCCAATGCCTCCGATCCGAAAGTCAAAAGCGCTGCAAATGTTTTAGAGAGAATTTTGAGTAACGTCAAAGCTAAATCAGCCAAGGGCGATCTTGACAAATTAGAAAAATAATCGTTAAAAGGTCGATAGAGATATTGCTATCAACCTTTTTCGTCCGTATTGAGTTGAAAAGCGTTTGACGGTTTGTTCAACCGCTTTTCCTCTCTTTGCGGACGATAATCGTTTCTTGACGTCTCGATTGCGTATTTTTATTCTTCGCAAAAATGAACGTCCCTCCCCGCCCCAAGCGAATATTCCTATTGCAATCTTTTTAAAAATGAGTAATAATATCTTCTATAGAACATATATATAATACATGCTGGACGGCGTTGGCGCTGTCCAGTATTAAAATACATTTATACACAATCGTTTTTATGAAGAATTTTTTAATCAACGCGGTTAAGATTTTAGCGTCGGTCGGCATTTTGGCGTTCCTGTTTTACATGGCGATTAACACGACAGACGCCAACGGAAAGAACGTGTTTAACGTTCTGATGGAAACGGAAAAGAATTGGACGTTTATGCTTTTGGCTTTTCTGTGCTGTATGGCGGCGGCGGTTATTACGTTTGTTCGCTGGCATCTGCTCAACCGGGCGGTTGGATTTCAGGTTCATTGGCTGGACTCCGTTCGCATCGGGTTTATCGGATACCTTGTCAACCTGGCGCCTGTCGGCGGAATCGTCGGCGGCGACCTGCTCAAGGCGTGGATTCTTGCCAAAGAACAGGAAACTATCGACAAAAACTCCACCGGCGTCAAGGTGTTGCAGTCGCGCATTCCAGACGCGCTGGCAACCGTCTTTACAGACCGTCTGTTTGGATTGTACGCGCTGTTCCTGCTGGCTGCGTTTGCGATTTTCTTTTCCGGAATCGACAGGACAACAGACAACGCCGTCATTCAGAAGATCTGTTACGCGACGTATATTATAGCCGTTGCGTGGACGGTTTTGATCGGAATCATTCTCGGACCGGACTACACCAACGGCAAATCCACCGAAGCGTTGGGACGAATTCCCTACGTCGGTCCGGGACTGAAACGAACCGTCGAGTCCATTCGTCTGTTTCAGAAACACATCAAAACGCTGGGCGCTGTTACAGTCTTGGGACTGGCGGTGCATTTCTTTCTTGCCGCATGCGTTTTCCTGATTTCCGCGTCGCTTTTTGGCGGGAATTCCCTCCCGCTGGAAACGCATTTGGTTATTACGCCGCTGGGATTGTCAACCGGGGCGATTCCATTAAGCGTCGGACCGTTTGAAATGGTTCTGGATATATTCTATTCCGCTATTCCTCTGGCAACAGGCGAAACAATGCTCGTCGGTTCCGGGCTGGTAGTCGCTTTGACGTATAGAATTATCCAACTGCTGACATCCACGTTCGGCATCGTATATTATTTTAGCAGCAAACAGGAAATCCAAAGCGTTATGAAAGACAGCGTCAAGGAAAACAGCGCAAAATCCTGATTCCTCACCCCAAATTATTCCCAATCATGTCAACTGGAAAACCGAAAACGTTAGTCGAACTGCTGCAGGATTTCGCCGTTCAGCGGAAGCGCATGCAGGACGAATTGCAAAAAGTCATTATTGGTCAAAACGAAGTTATCGAGCAGCTGTTCGCAGCGATTTTTACTCGCGGGCATTGCCTTCTCGAAGGCGTGCCGGGACTGGCAAAAACGCTCATGGTTTCGACCCTGGCGAAGATTCTGGACGTCAAATTCAAGCGAATCCAGTTCACGCCTGACCTCATGCCAACGGATATTACCGGGACAAACGTTCTCGACGAAGACGAAAACGGTCGCCGCAACTTCCGCTTTGTCGAAGGTCCCGTGTTTACCAACATTCTCTTGGCGGACGAAATCAACCGAACCCCGCCCAAAACCCAGGCGGCTTTGCTTCAAGCGATGCAAGAACGGGAAGTAACCGTCGGTCAGACGACGTACGAGCTGCCCGCCCCGTTCTTTACGATTGCGACTCAAAACCCCATCGAACAGGAAGGAACGTATCCGCTGCCGGAAGCCCAGCTTGA
>JAZMZV010000239.1:0-13397 GCA_045586185.1 Thermoguttaceae bacterium
TTCTCCCCTTACTAAAGTTTTTTGGAAAGGGGAGTTTGAGGGGAAGAACCTTTTTTTCAAAAAAGGTTTTCCCCTCTTAATTAAACTTGAAAAAACTTCTCTAAAAGGGAGCCAGCTTGCTGGCGACCTAAGTTTTTTCAAGTTGGGCGAAGCCCGCAAAGAACCGCGTAGGCGGTTCATAATAGTAGCCGTGGGATTTCACCCACGGTAGTTTTTATCTATCTTATTATGAAAAAACGTTTCTCAAGTTTTTTGTGTTTTCCACCGCGCCCCCTTGTATTTTGTATTAGAGTCTGATATATTAATTGTAAAGAATCGAATATTTCACCCCGCAGACAACTGGAGGATTTAATACGTGGACAAACTTAAAATGCACACGCCGGACTTGACAGCGGAAAATTTCAGAAAACTGGCAGAGCTGTTTCCCAACGCCGTTACAGAAACTATCAACGAGAACGGCGAAGTCGTCCGCGCTATAGACGCCGACGTTCTGCGGCAGGAGATTTCAGCCGAAGTCGTAGAAGGGATGCAGGAACGATATCAGTTTACATGGCCGGATAAAAAGCGGTCTGTCGTTTTGGCAAACCAGCCCATTGCCAAGACTCTGCGTCTTGTTCGGGAGAAATCCGTCGGCAGAGACGGAACCCCCGGCAGCATCGACACCGAAAATATCTACATCGAAGGCGACAACCTCGACGTCCTCAAACTGCTTCAGGAAACGTATCTGGGAAAAGTCAAGATGATATACATCGATCCGCCGTACAATACGGGCAGCGACTTTATCTACGATGACGATTTCTCGCAGGAAACGGGAGAATATCTTGCGGGAAGCGGACAATACGACGAAGAAGGAAATCGTCTTGTTCAAAACATGGAGAGTAACGGACGTTTTCATACGGACTGGCTGAACATGCTGTATCCGCGGTTGCGATTGGCTAAAGATTTTCTTTCAAAGGACGGAGTTATCTTTATCAGTATTGATGAGAATGAAATTCAAAATATGAGAAAAATCTGTGATGAGATTTTTGGAACATGGAATTTTATTTCTCAATTAGGATGGCAAAAAGTTTATTCCCCTAAAAACCAAGCTCGTTATTTTTCTAATGACTATGAGTTTGTTCTTTGTTATTGTAAAAATATAGCTCATTTTGTATTGAATATGCTTCCGAGAACGGAAGCCATGAATGCAAGGTACAAGAACCCAGACAATGATCCACGTGGTGATTGGAAACCTGGTGATTGCGTAGGTAGCGGAGTGCGTTCGCAGGGTTACTATGACGTTGTCAGTCCTATTAGCGGAAAAGTTTTTAATGTTCCCCAAGGAAAGCATTGGGTTTATGCTCCAGAGACAATGAAAAAGCTTATTGCAGATAATCGCATTTGGTTTGGTAAAGATGGAAATTCTTTTCCAGCAGTAAAGCAGTTCTTGTCGGAAGTTACAGGACGTAGACCATCAAGTCTTCTCTTATATGAGGACTATGGTCATACTGATATGGCGAAAAAAGACCTTATCAAACTCTTTCAGGATTTGGAGAAGGTTCCCTTTGATACGCCCAAGCCTGTAAAACTTATTAAAATGCTCTCAATCTTAGGGAGTAATGATAACGATATTATTTTGGATTTCTTTTCTGGTTCAGCAACAACTGCCCAGTCCATTATGGAGCTTAACAACGAAACTGGTTCGCATAGAAAATTTATTCTAATTCAGGTTGAAGAACCAGTTGAAGACAATCCCGGCGCAAAAAGTATAGGTTTAGATACCATCTGCGATATTGGCGAAGAGCGCATTCGCCGCGCTGGAAAGAAAATCAGGGAAGAATCTCCTTTGACGACAGGCGATCTTGATATTGGCTTTCGCGTCTTTCGGATAGACTCAACCAACATGAAGGACGTTTACTATCGCCCGCAAGATTTTAAGCAGGGGCAATTTAAAGAGCAGTCGGACAACGTCAAAGAAGATCGCACGCCGGAGGATTTGCTTTTCCAGGTCATGTTGGACTTGGGCATTCCGCTTTCCTCGAAAATCGAAGAGACGGTTATTGAGGGCAAGAAAGTCTTCTTCGTTCCTGACAGGAAACTGATCGCCTGTTTTGACAAGGAAATAACAGATAAAACTGTAAAAGCCATTGCTAAAAAGCGTCCTGATTATGCAATCTTCCGCGATGGGGGCATAAACGGCGACAGCGTCATGACGAACTTCGAGCAGATTTTTGAAACCTACAGTCCCCGGACCAGAAGGAAGGTGTTGTAATGGCAGATATGAAATTCAAATTCACCATTCAGCCTTACCAGACAGAGGCGGTTGAGAGCGTTGTGAACGTTTTCGCCGGTCAGCCCTACAGCGACCGCGTTGCCTATCGTCGAGACGTTGAGCTTAAAGGAAAACTTCTCGACCAAAATGATAATGACGATCTCTTTTTTATGGGGTTTGCCAATAACCGCGTTCAATTGGAATCCTGTCAATTATTGGCTAATCTCAACCGCGTTCAGGGGCGGAATAACATCGCTCTTTCTTCGTCTCTGGTCAGCGGGGGGCTGGGCGTCTGTTCTCTGGACGTGGAAATGGAAACCGGCACGGGTAAAACATACGTCTACATCAAGACGATATTTGAACTGAACAAACAGTACGGCTGGAACAAGTTCATCGTAGTCGTGCCCAGTATTGCCATTCGCGAGGGCGTCCAGAAGAGCTTTGCAACCATGGAGGAACACTTCATGGAACATTACGGCAAGAAGGCGCGGTATTTCGTCTACGATTCCAAAAATCTGGCAGAAATCGACAACTTCAGCCAGAAAGCGGATATAAACGTTATGATTATCAACATTCAGGCGTTCAACGCCCGCGGGCAGGACGCGCGACGAATCCGCACAGAACTGGACGAGTTTGGCAGCCGTCGCCCGATTGACGTTATCCGGGCTAACCGTCCCATTGTCATTCTGGACGAGCCGCAGAAGATGGGCGGCGCCGCTACTCAGGAAAGTCTCCGGGAATTCAACCCGCTTTTCTGCCTGAACTACTCTGCCACTCACAAACAGCGCCATTCTCTAGTTTATGTGCTTGACGCTCTGGACGCCTACAATAAGCGGCTGGTAAAGCAGATAGAAGTCAAAGGCTTTGACGTCAAAAACCTTCGGGGAACAGACAGCTATTTGTATCTGGAAAGTATCGTCATTTCCCCCAACAAGCCGCCCATGGCGCGTTTGGAATTTGAGATAAACTACAATAAATCTATCAACCGGGAAACCCGGCTGGTTAAAGTAAACGACGACTTATACACTCTTTCTAAAAACATGGAGCAGTATAGGGGCTTCCGTATTAGCGAAGTAGACCCTATCCGCAAGACCGCCTCATTTACCAACGGCGAGGTCATTCAAGTAGGCGAGGTCGTTGGCGACGTTTCCGAGAGGGATGTGCGCCGGGTTCAAATCCGGGAAACGATTCGCTCTCACTTCGAGAAAGAAAAAGAACTTTTCTGGCGTGGCGTTAAATGCCTGTCCTTATTCTTTATTGACGAGGTGGCGAAGTACCGCCAGTACGACGACGAGGGAAACGAGGTCAATTCCGAATACGGGGAAATGTTTGAACAGGAATACAACTCTATCGTCTGCGAGTATACAAACCTGTCCGATAGTCCGTATTCTCAGTACCTCCGGGATATTGAGGCGCGCCAGACTCATGCGGGGTATTTTTCCATCGACAAAAAGGGGCGGAAGGTGGACAGCTCTCTCAAACGCGGTAGCGACGAGAGCGACGACATCTCCGCATACGACCTGATTCTCAAGGACAAAGAGCGTCTTCTGTCATTCAGCAATCCGGTTCGGTTTATCTTCTCGCACTCCGCGTTGCGGGAAGGCTGGGACAATCCAAACGTGTTCCAAATCTGCACGCTCAAACACGGCGGCAGCTCTCCCACTCAAAAAAGGCAGGAAGTTGGGCGCGGTCTGCGCCTGTGCGTCAACCAGAACGGCGACCGCATGGATTCCGCCGCGCTGGGCAGCCAAGTCATGATGGTCAACCAGCTAACGGTTATCGCTTCCGATGGATACAGGGATTTCGTTGCAGATTTGCAAAAAGGCATTCGCGAAGACCTTTACGACCGACCGGTCAAAGCGTCTGCCGAATACTTCATTGGTAAAACGCTTGTTCTGAATGGAAAGGAGTATACTGTTACAGAAAAACAAGGGAAAGACATCTATCGATATCTTATTAAAAACGACTATATCGATGAAGACGATCGTATAACAGACAAATACCGCGCTGATAAAGAAAACGAATTTCTCGCTCAGTTGCCGGATAGCTGTCAGGAAATTACCGACGGCGTTCACGCCCTGATTTCGAGCATCTTCGACCCGCACGCGCTGGACGACATGATCAAAGACGGGCATGAAACCCGAATTACCGAGAACCCGCTCAACGACAACTTCTACAAGAAAGAATTTCAGCGGCTGTGGAATCTGATTAATCATAAGTACGCATACACCGTAGAGTTTGACAGTGAGGAACTTATCAAAAATGCCATTGACAGTATCGACCAAAAATTATATGTCGCAAAGCTTCAGTACACGGTTACCACCGGTCAGCAGGAACAGGTTCTGAATGCGGAACATCTGAAAAATGGTACGGCTTTTTCGACGGAAACGACCCGTACCTCCACCCTCGATCGGGCGGAATGCAGCCAGGTAACCTACGATCTGATTGGCAAAATTGCAGAAGGATGCAAGCTGACGCGTCGAACGGCGGCACGGATTCTTGACGGCATCTGTCCAGATAAATTTGCCATGTTCCGCAACAACCCGGAAGAGTTTATTTCAAAGGTTATCCAGCTGATTAACGAACAGAAAGCCACGATGATTGTGGAGCACATTTCCTACAATCAGACTGAGGGAACATACGACAGCGACATTTTCACAGCCGAAAAGAACAGCGATTATTCCAGAGCGTACCGGTCAAGAAAAAACGTTCAGGATTACGTCTTTACCGATGGTTACGCCCGAGACGGCAAGAGCGTAGAGCGCTGCATGGCAGAAGCAATGGATGCGGCAGAAGAAGTTTGCGTCTATGCCAAACTGCCAAAGGGATTCGCAATTCCTACGCCAGTTGGCAACTATTCCCCGGACTGGGCGATTGTATTAACCAGGGATAACGTAAGGCACATCTTCTTTATTGCGGAAACCAAAGGGTCGATGTCGTCGATGGAACTTAGACCTATCGAACAGGTAAAGATTAAATGCGCAAAGAAGCTCTTTGCTGAACTTTCCACTCATGACGTTGTCTACCACGAAGTAACCAGCTATAATGCCCTCCACGACATTTTTACGAGTATGACGTAATAGGCGCCGAGGCGTTTATTAATTATTTCACATTTCAATTTAGTAACAATTTTATCCTGCCATGAAAAAGAACCCCTTATTTTTGAGATTGTTTTCCCTCGTTCTGGTTTGCTGCTTTGTATCGCTCTCCTACGCTCAGGAACCCGCCACTCCTGCCGCCGATCAGCCCGCGAAAATTCGCGTTGCGATGTACTCTGACACGGGCGTTGGACCGAACGCGTATAAGAACTTCCCTCCGATTTTTGAATCCGCCCCGCGATTCGAGATGACAAAAGTTACCGGTCAGCAGATTCGCGACGGCATTCTGGACAACTTCGACATCTTCCTTCTTCCCGGCGGGATGTCGTCCACAGAAGCCGAGTCGATGCAGCCTGAGGGCGTCAAAAAGCTCAAGGAGTTTATCAAGTCGGGAAAAGGCTATCTTGGCTTCTGCGCCGGCGCGTATTTCCCGATTGATCAGCGGTTCATGGACAACGCTCAGATGAAAACGCGAATCTGGCAGCGCGGCTTGGCGTTTCTGAAAGTCGAGCCGACCGACCTGGGCGTTAAGATTTTCGGCGAAAAGTACCGGGGAATTCAGATCTGCCGGTATCACAACGGACCGATTATCAATATCAACATGAATCCGCTTTTACCGCCGGTTCAGCCTTTGTGCTTTTACCGGTCTGAGGTTTCCGACCTCGGTTCCGCGCCGGGACTTCAAATCAATTCGCCTGCAATTGCATTAACGACCTACGGAAAAGGTACGATAATCACCGTCAGTCCGCACCCGGAATACACGCCCGAACTGTACGGAATCGTGCTGGGATGTCTCAACCATCTGGCGGACAACATTCTTTACGGTCAGCCGGAACAGAGCGTTATTCGCACGGGAACAACCCCGTCGGAAGAGAACATGGCTGTTCGCCAAAAGATTTTAGACTACATGCGCTCCATGGCGGAAATTGAATGGACTCCGTCTGAAGACCTGGAATGGTGGGCGGATAAAAAGCGCGTTCTGTATAAAAAGGGAGAGACGTACAAGGGAATTCCGTACTCGCGCGAATGGCAATGGTCGAATCTGGAAGACTTCAAAACGTATCTCGAAGAGCGTGACGGAAAACTCGTCTACGTCGGTCCGACGGAGTACTATCAGTACAAAGGCAACGCCTGCGCCTGTTCCTGCTCAATGTCTTGGCGAACCGTCTGTACGGACTTGCCGATTCTGAAAACCATCAAATTGGAACCGGGAAAGATTTACATTTCTTCCAGCGTCGACGGCAGAACCCGTCAGGCGTTTTTGAAAGTCGGCGACTACAAAATGACGAAGTACGACGATTCCAAAGCCGTCGTTAAAGACAACGGAAAAGACGCCATGTTCGCCTGTTACGCTCAGCTTCTGCCCGGCGACGGACTTGTGAAACGTCCGGACGGGCACGCGATGATGGTTATGTCCGTCGACGCGGAAAATCAGACGGTTTATATTATCGACCAGTACGGCGTCGAAAAGGGCAAAAAGGAACTCGTCAACAAGAACCAGTCCTGGCATATCGACCAGCAATACACGTTTGAAAAGCTGTTCGAATTGGGGTACCTGCCCATCAGCCCGTATTTTCTGAACGATTAAAAGGAACAGCGCTTTTGACAAGATGTACAAAGGAATGAAGATAAGCATCGCCGCAGCGTTGTTACTCAAAAAGACTCTGCTTCAAACAGGAGAAAGTAACCATGAACATTTCAAAGTTAATTAACAGAATCGTCTTTGCCTCGCTGACGGCAGTATTTGTTACAGTCTCAGCATCCTACTCAACTATTTATGGAGATCAAACAATGAATGACACTGTGTATCAATTCAGCGTTAAAGCCCGCACCGGCGAGAATGTTTCGCTCGAGACGTACAAGGGCAAGGTTCTTCTCATCGTCAATACAGCTACGCGCTGCGGCTTCACGCCACAGTACGAAGGACTGGAGGCGATGTACGAGCGACTTAATGGCAAGGGTTTTGAGTTGCTTGACTTCCCTTGTAATCAGTTTGGACAGCAGGCGCCTGGGACGGCAGAAGAAATACATTCTTTCTGCGTCCTCAATTACAAGACCGCTTTTCCGCAATTCGCCAAGGTCGAAGTCAACGGCGCCAACGTAGCGCCTCTGTTTAAGTTCCTCGTTGCCAACACAAAATTCGAGGGGTTTCCACCAGACGGCAAGATCGCGCCCATTCTTGAAAAGATCCTCGGCGCTGCTGATCCGGATTACGCCTCTAAGCCCGACATCAAGTGGAATTTCACGAAATTTCTCATCGGCAAAGACGGTCGGATCGTCCGCCGGTTCGAGCCAACAGCTCCTTTAGCTGATATTGAGGCAGCCATCCGCAAAGAACTTGCGAAATGAGAAATGCAGTAACAAACCGCGTGCCGCGCGAGACGTATAATAACCGCTCCCGTTGGTTGCATTGTCCTGCGCGAGTACTGCGACGCAGCCAGTAACCTCCTCGGATCGCGAGCGACAGCTCGCAACAGATTTTTTGGGGTTCATCCGACAAGTTGTTACTTGAGCTAAAAAGCAGGCGTTTTGACCACCCAAAAGCTTTTTAAACACGAAATGCACGAAACACACGAAAGGGTTTTTTATAATCTTATATTTTTCGTAATTTCGTGTTTTTTGTGTTTTTCGTGATTATAATTCAAAGATTTACGAATGAGCGCTAGAGTTGTCAATTAATCAATCGGTGAAAATCCGTTTAATCCGGTCAAATCCGTGAACGGATTGACCTGCGCACATGCCAGTCGCCGACCTCACTTTCAATTTTCTCTCCCCGCCCTCTTGTATTTGTCTAAATTATATGGTATATTATATTCCATAATGTTCAGTTTGTTATATTATTTCTCCCCCCTAACAAAAACGCTTATCCTTATGAACTGCGAAAGAATAACTTTTAATACGATGTTTATAAGCGCCGTTTTGTGCTTTGTCTGTTTCCTGATTTTATGTCTAGGACGAAGCGGGTTGTTTCCTCTATGGCTTTGCAATAATCTCATTATAGAAATTTCCATGATTGTATTCTTCACGATATATCTGCTTTTGACGCCGGTATATATTTTGAATTGTATAAAAACCTCATGGAAGAATATAAGATTGTTTCTGCTGTCGCTGGTGCTTATAACTCCGACCGCGCTATTAGTTCTTTGGCTGCTGGTTTATCTCTCGACCGAGACAAAAGCGCCGTTTCCCATTGAACAGAAGCGCGCCGCGGCAACGGAATTGGAGCGACATTTTACTAATAGCGTCATTTTCAATAATCAGAGGTAATACAGATCATGAAACCATTTGCATTTATCAGAAACCTCAAAATGAGAACGAAGCTGTTATTGCTTCTTTTCGCGGTCTTTTGCGGCTGGTATTGCTATTTTAATTATTATCCATTACCCAAAATCAACGACGCTCAGAGCCGACCGAATACAGAAGTTCAAATGGAAATAATTAAGGTGATACTTGCATCCGGCGGCAAGTATACTTGTCGAGTTGAGGGAGGACTGTTCAAAGATTTGCACATCGTTCACGTCTTTGGAAACGCCTATTATTCATGTTACGGGATTCCTTTTACCCATACTATCTATCGAAATCACGATACGAGTTTTGACGAACAATTTATCTTAACAACCATTCAAAACAGAGTTGTTGGCGTTGACGTCAATCTCAATAAAATAGAACAGCTTTCCAGGCAAAAACCGGAATTGTTTAAAACCGTCCCTGTCGAGGAATATCAAAATCTGCATTTTCTGTCTCGTTTTAAGACATTGGACGAGATTAAAATTACGCCGTTTCCCTCAGTTTCTGATTGGAACTCAATTGCAGACGCCTCGCCGCGGTATCTAACCCTACAGGCAAACTCTTGCGGATTGGATTCAAGACTGCCAGAGTACGATTTTTCTTTACTGAAGAATTGCACGTCATTGAACATTGACGGAGCGATAATAACTCGTCAACAGTATTTGGAAATATTAAACAATCCCCGATTGGATAATCTTAAATTAAACGTTAGATTTGTCGAACCTAAAGACAAAACAAACGAGGAACAGGGGAAAGGGTGCGATAAATTTGGGGTTGCGAAAATAGATAAGATTAGCAATTGAGCATAGTCAACGCCTTCAGGCGTTTGTTCCTCACAGCTTCAGCTGTGAGAACAATTAAAAATAAATAAAATATCGTAGCCCACGCCTTTAGGCGTGGGAAAAGGATAAGGGAGAATCATAAATTAACGCAAAAATCCCTTACCCCTCCCGCGCCCCAAAGGGGCGCGGGAGGGGTAAGGGGGTGAAGCGTTTAGGAAAGTTTTTCGCCCTAGTCCCCCAGATAAATCTGGGGGCTACGATTATTTTGAATGCTTTTTTCTCCCACGTCTAAAGACGTGGGGATAAGAACAGATAAATCTGGAAGCTACAAAAAGTTTTCAAGCCCATTTCCTTTTTTCATGCTCCCCAATTTTGAACGCACCCCAGGGAAAATAGAAATAACGAGCAGTACTTCTGGGAAACTCTGGGAACGTTGTCTGACCTTAACTCCTCACTCCTAACTCCTAACTCCTAACTGAAAAAACGCGAGAATTCTTCCCATTCCCATAAAAAACTCCCCCAACCTCTTGTATTAAACCGAACACAGCGCTATAATTAAGTTTCAAGTTGCGAGTAGCGAGTTGCGAGAGGATTAATTCAAAACGACGTCCCCGCCTTGACGTCAAACCTTAATTTATTACATAACCCTTTTTACACAATTATGAAAAATCGATTTGCTTTTGTAACGCTGTTGATTGCAATGGCGTTTTCCGCTTTCGGAACCGTTTTTGCGGACGAGACTCCTGCCGCCGACCAGGGCGTTAAGATTCGCGTTGCCTTGTACGACGGCGACGGCGTCGGACCGAGCGGCAAAAAGAACTTCCCGCTCGTTTTCGAATCCGCCCCGCGATTCGAATTGACTAAAATTGACGGCAAGCAGGTTCGCGACGGCATTTTAGACAACTTCGACATCTTCCTCATGCCCGGCGGAATGGCGGGCGAAGAAGCTGCGTCGCTCAAACCGGAGGGCGTCAAGAAGCTCAAGGAGTTCGTCAAGTCCGGAAAGTGTTACATCGGATTTTGCGCCGGCGCGTATTTCCCGATTGAGCAGCGGTTCATGGACAACGCACAGCTGAAAACCCGAAACTGGGAGCGCGGCGGGGCTGACCTGAAAATCGAATCGACTGACCTCGGCGTCAAAATTTTCGGCGAGCAGTTCAAGGGAACCCAGATCTGCCGGTATCACAACGGGCCGATTTTCAACGTCAATGTCAACCCGCTCCTGCCGCCGGTTCAGGTTTTGAGCTATTTCCGTTCGGAAACCGCCGACTGGGGCGCTGCGCCGGGAAATCAAATCAACTCGCCTGCGATCGTTATCACGACCTACGGCAAGGGGACGGTTATCATCCTCAGCCCGCACCCGGAAACGAAGCCGGAACTCCACGGAATCGTGTTGGGGTGTCTCAACCATCTGGCGGACAACATCCTCTACGGTCAGCCGGAACAGAGCGTTATCCGGACGGGTCAAACGCCGTCGGAAGAGAACCTCGCAGTCCGACAAAAGATTTTAGACTACATGCGCTCCATGGCGGAACTGGAATGGACGCCGGCGGAAGACATGGAATGGTGGGCGGATAAAAACCGCGTTCTGTATAAAAAGGGCGAGACGTACCATGGAATTCCGTACTCGCGCGAATGGCAATGGTCAAATCTGGAAGATTTCAAAACGTACTTGCAGGAACAGGACGGCAAGCTGGTCTATGTCGGCCCGACGGAGTACTATCAGTACAAAGCCAACGCCTGCGCGTGCGCCTGCTCGTTCTCGTGGCGATCCGTTTGCCCGGACATGCCGGTTTTGAAAACGATCAATCTGGAACCCGGCAAGGTCTATATTTCGTCACGCGTTGACGGCAAGACCCGTCAGGCGTTCCTGAAAGTCGGGGAATATAAAATGACGAAGTACGACGACTCCAAAGCCGTCGTTACGGAGAACGGGAAAGACGCCATGTTCGCCTGTTACGCTCAACTTCTGCCCGGCGACGGATTGGTTAAACGCCCAATCGGGCACACCATGATGGTTATGCGCGTCGACGCAGAAAATCAGACGGTTTATATCATCGACCAGTACGGCGTCGAGAGGGGCAAAACGGAACTGGTCAACGAGAACCAGTCCTGGCACATCGAGCAGCCGTACACGTACGACGAGCTGTTCGAACAGGGATATTTGCCCATCAGCCCGTTCTTCCTCAACGAATAACAGCGAGGCGCTCCCCGCCTTGCCGTCAAGAATTATATTTATCACTTAACCCTTTTACACAATCATGAAACATCCATTTACTTTTGTAACGCTGTTGATTGCAATGGCGTTTTCCGTTTTCGGAACCGTTATTGCGGAAGAGAACCAAAGCCCCGAAGAATCCAAAGCCCCGGTTCAGGTCGCGCTGATGACGAATAAGGCGGGCGGCGAAGACGTCCAAGCGATAACATCCATCGTCGCTAAAGACCCGTCGTTCCAGATTACCGAAATTGACGGTCAGCAGGTTCGCGACGGCGGACTGGACAAGTTCGACGTCGTTATTCTCGCCGGCGGAAGCTGTGACGCTCTGGTGAGTTCCCTGAGAAACGAAGGAATCGGAAAGGTCAAGGAGTTCATCAAGTCCGGCAAATGCTATATGGGCTTGGGCGGCGGCGCGTTTTTCACCATTCGGGCGGATTTAATCAACGCTCAAACGATAAGCCCCAAATGGGAACGCGGTTCCGGCGATCTCAAAATTGAGACGACTCAGCTGGGTTGCACGGTCTTTGGCGAGCAGTTCAAGGGCGAACACGACGTCTGTTACACCAACGGGATGGTCGTCAATCTCAATATTGATCAACGCAAACCTCACGTTGAAGTCCTGGCGAAGTACACGACGGAATTCAGCGACAACGACGTCCCGGAGAGCGTTCAGATTGGCTCGCCGGCGATTATGCTTTCCACCTACGGAAAGGGAACGACCCTTGTCTTTGGCGTTCATCCGGAACGAACGGAGGCGATGCAAGATCTCATTCTGATCGGTCTGCGTCATCTGGCGGAAAACTCTCGGTTCGGCAAGCCGGTTGAGGAGATTATCCGTACAGGCGAAAACGCTGCCAAGGACAACGCCGAAGCTCTCCGAAAAGTCACGCTGGACTACATGACCGCCATGGCGGAAGTGGAATGGATTCCGGAAAAGGACATCGTCTGGTGGCGTCCAAAAGACGGCGTTATATTCCACGCGGGTCAAAAGTACAAGGGGCTTCCGTACACCCAGCCGGGGCGTTACACCACCCTCGAGCAGTTCAAGGAAATGATTAAAACGGAAGACGGCAAACCGATTTACGTCGGCCCGATTCATCCGACGTCGTATCGCGGCAGCGACTGTTCCAGCTCCTGCTCGATGGCGTGGCAGCGCACCATTCCCAACTGCCCAATCTGGCGAACGGCGAGAATGAACCCCGGCGACAACTGCCTGATCAATCCCAAAACCGGCAAGACGGAACCGATGTTCCTCAAGGTCGGATCGTACGTCGTGCCTAAATACTCCAACACAGCAGACGCCTGCGAAGCCAACGGGCGCGACGTCATGTTCGCCTGTTACAACCAGCTTCTGCCCGGCGACGCCATCGTTCGTCAGCCGCACGGACACGTCCGCATGGTCGTCCGCGTTGACGCTGAAAAGAAGGTTATGTACATCACCGAGCAAACCGGACTCAATTCGGAAGGAAACCTCAAAAGCGACCATCAGTCCTGGCGCGTCAACTACGGATTCACGTACGAAGAACTGTTCAAAGACGGCTACTTACCCATCACGCCGATGGAATACAATAGGCAGTAGGCGGCGAGGCGCCGCTCCCAGTCCGCGCTGCCGCGCGAGACGTATTATAATCGCTCCCGTTGGTCGCTTGCTCTTTCCTTACTAAAGTTTTTTGGAAAGGGGAGTATGAGGGGAAGAACCTTTTTTTCAAAAAAGGTTTTCCCCTCTTAATTAAACTTGAAAAAACTTCCCTAAAAGGGAG
>JAZMZV010000240.1:0-3092 GCA_045586185.1 Thermoguttaceae bacterium
GTTGAATTACTAAGTTGTCTCCTAAGACCGCTTGGCCTCCGACTTGGATTAAAGCGTTACACGCTCAACTGCTCCGGCGCGTGTCGGCTGGAACTCATTCCCAGTTCCAAAGGCGCGTTTGCCGCCGCGGTCGCGTTCCGCAAGAACGACCCGTTCCACGCCCAGCCGGCAAGCGGAACGATTCGCAAACGGGGGCGGTTCGTCATTGACATCTGGGGCGGACGCTTTGAAGAATGTCAGAAAAAGCTCGAACAGTGCGTCGCCTACGGCATAACAGACGCGATGTTTATCAAGCACGACTGGCAGCGCTGGGGCTACGACGTCCGACTGCCCGACATTTGGGGGAAGGAGACGGACGACTATTTGATTCCTCCGGGATTGGGAACGCTGCAAGAGCTGCAATCGCTTTCGGAATACTGCGCCAGCGTCGGCATTCCCTTTGGGCTTCATGACAACTACATCGATTTCTATCCGGACGCCGACGAGTTCGGCTACGATAAGATCACGTTCCACGAAAACGGGAAGCCGCGCCTGGCGTGGATCAACCACGGCGCTCACGCCCAGTCGTATCAATGGCGGCCGGACAAGTTCCACCCGTTTTTGAAACGGAATCTGGAACTGAACAACAAATATCTTCCCGCCATGGACGCCTATTTTGTTGACGTGTTCTCCTCCATGCCGCCGTTTGACTTCTGGGATAAAGACGGCGCTTTCCATCCCAAGGCGGAAACTGTCAAGAGCTGGAAGCAATGCTTTGAAACCATCAGCGAGACAGTAGACGGCAGCGATAAACTCGGTACGTCATCTCGCAACTCGCAACTCGCAACTCGCAACTCAAATCTGGGCGGAATTACCGTCTCTGAAGCCGGAGCGGATTATTTAATCGGAAGTCTTTCCGGGGCTGACTGTCAGTGGATGTTCCTGTCTCCGGAAGGCGGCGCTCATCGAATGAGAATTCAATGTAAATCGTGGGTGCGAACGCCCTGGTTTGCCGCGGTCAACCATACCAACTTCTCGCGTCACGGGGCGGGCTATCCGGACCGGTTCAACGCCATGCGCGATTGGAGTCTCCATAATACCAACAGCGACGACTATATTTCATCTGAAATCATCGGCGCCCTTGACCTGATGGCGTCGCGAGAACACTCTATTTTCGGAGCCGTCCGAAAGTACCATCTGGCGCAGCACGTCGCGCGGCGTTTGGCGGACAAGGAGATTGAGTCCGTCGAGTTTGAAAACGGTAACATTTATCGACAGATTATTACGTGGTCAGACGGAACGAAAACATACGTCAACCGCGGTCAGGAGAAATGGGCGGTCGGCAATCTAACGCTTCCTAAATACGGATACGCGGTTTTCGATTCTAACGGCGCGCTGCTGTCGGGAATCTACTGCAATCTCGCCAACACAGCGGAGATTATCGAATCGTCGGCACGCCCGGACGGTTCGTTCTACGTCAACGGGCGCGGGTACGCTCAGGCGGACTTGCTGGCGATTCATCCGGTTTTGAAGTCGGCGCAAATTGTAGACGACGGTAAAGCGGTTCGCGTTCAGGTCGAATGGAACGCGTCTCGCCCCGCGCCGAAAGACCTGGCGATTTTCGTTCATATTTTTGAACCCCCTCGCGGATACGGATTCACGCCCGACGGCTGGTACGCCGGCGGAGAATGGCCGACAGTCCCGACGTCGCAATGGAACCCCGCACCCGATGGTCGCTTTGATTCTTCTCGCAACTCGCAACTCAAATTCCACGTTCGTCTATACCGGTCGGGATCAAACCTTCCAGCTTCCCGAAGGGCTGCGCAACGGCGAGTACCACGTCATGGTTGGTCTTTACGATTCCAATGGCGACAAACGCCGATACCCGCTTATCGGGCAGTCGGCTCAGGAAACGCGGTATTCCGTCGCGTCGTTTAGAATTCAAAACGGAAAAGCCGTCGGGGAGATTACGCCCGTCGAGATGGAAGAACCCGCCGATGACTTCTACCGACTTTGGGCGAACCAGACGCCCGCGACTGTCAACGGCGTGGAAACGCTCGGCGCCGTCGTTGTATCGCCTGCAGACAACGGCTGGGAACTGCTCCCGATTCCTCTGCTGCCCCGGTTCAGCGTTACGCTCGACGAGTCCGTTTTAGGCAAAGTCGAATCCGTAACCCTCAACGGGAAGAGCGTCGAACTCACCCGCCAAGACGGCAAAGTTACCTTTGACGTCGAAGCGAAAGACGCGCAAAGGTATATGGTCGTAGGCAAGAAATAGGCGAGCCGGGGTGCGTAAGCCCCCGGAATAATTCGGAATGCGGAATTCGGAATGCGGAATTACGCTTCGCGCCTTTTTATTTCTCGCAACTCGCAACTCGCAACTCGCAACTCGCAACTTTTAACTATCATGAAACGATTCACATTATTACTCACTGCGCTCCTGCTTGTAACAGCAGCAGCCAACGCTCAAAGCGTTACCTTGACCAATAACAACCAAACGGCGTACACGATCGTTCTGCCAGACGAGCCGACGCCGGTTGAAAAGACAGCAGCGTCTGAACTGCAAAGCTACCTGACGGAAATTACCGGGGTCGCGTTCAAGACGGTTTCGGAAAAAGACCTGCCCGGCGGCGCCAAGGCGATTTACGTTGGCAAGACGAACAAGGCGCAGAAAACAGTGGATTTCTCGACGTTCAAGCCGGACGAGATTTTCCTGAAGTCTCTCGACGACGGCTCGATTATTCTCGCGGGGCACGATCAGCGAGGGACGATCTATGCGGTTTATACGTTTTTAGAAGATAAATTGGGCGTTCGCTGGTGGACGGATAAGGAATCGACGGTTCCGAAAACGCCTAATCTGACCATTGCGCCGCTGGACGTCCGGTACGCGCCGAAACTGATTTATCGTGAAACGTTTTACAAGGTCGCGTACAGCAATCCGATTTTTGCCGCGCGTTGTAAAAACAACGGTTCCAGCTGCCCAATAAATCAGGCATACGGCGGACATTGCACGTATCAGTATTTCGTTCATTCGTTTAACAGCCTCATCCCGGGCGAAAAGTACTTCAAAGACCATCCAGACTGGTTCCCGGAAATCAACGGCGTTCGGAAAT
>JAZMZV010000241.1:0-3079 GCA_045586185.1 Thermoguttaceae bacterium
ACCGGTTGAGGCGGTATCGCCCTGAGCTTCGCCGCCAATATACAGTTTTAAATAATCTTTATTGGCGTCATTGGTTTCTGTTTTGACGCTGCCGCTGTTAAAATTGAGTTCTCCGTTTCCCTTTCTGCCAACATAGGAATAACCGCCGGCAAGAATCGTCATGGAGCCGGAATTTGTCCCGTTATAATTGACGGTTGCGCCGTTATCGATGCTTAAATATCCCGGACGAAGAGCGTTTCCATTGGGCGTTGTTTCAGTTCCAAAATTAATAGTACCCGCTGTTGTTTCGACGCCAGTGCTACTAATGTTTTTCGTCAGGTTGAGCGTAGCCGCCCCGGATTTAATAAGACGCCCTGTGTTTATTCCGCCGGATGCCGCATTTGAATAATAAAGGCTATTAATATTGCGGCTGAAATTGACTGTTCCCTCTGTTTGGGCGAATTCCAGCGTTGCCCACATATCTTCGGCAGAAGACTTTACTGTAATGTCGCTGGTTGCGTTGCCGAGCGTACCGTTGTTGATAAGACGAATTGTCCCCGCTTCAATAGAAGTGTCTTTTGAGTATGTATTCGCTGCTGAAAAAACCAAAATGCCTTTTCCCTTTTTAATAACGTTTGGTCTTTTACTGCTATCAATTGGGCTGTCGAAAATAACGGCTTTGACTGTCAATTGGGCGTTTTCTGCAACATCGAACAGACCGCCGCTTTCAGCATGACCGTCATTACGAATTGAAATTTTGTTTGCAGCAATTTCGTTGTTTTTTCCACCTGTAACGTGAATGCCGTTATCGATAATATAGTTGCCGTAATTGTCTCCCTGGTCTGTAGGGTTGGCTATGGTCAATTTGCCATCATTGAGATACATAACGCAACCCATTGTAATATGCCCGGAGGTAACGTTTATTGAACCGCCATTATTAAGATTGAGTCTGCCGACGGCGCCGCCCGTTCCATAACCCAAAATGGTGCCGCTGCCTTGGAGAACGGAGGTTGATCCATAAACGGTAATAACGCTTCCTTTAGGCAGAGCGCCCGTTCCGCCGGTATATGTCAGAGTCAACGTACCGTTATTAACCGTAACGCCGCCGGAAACAGTGTTTTGTTTAGTCAACGTCAGTTCGCCAGAGCCGGTTTTGGTTAGCGTTCCGTTACCGGAAATGACATAGCCATACGATTTTGTTCCCGAAATGTCGATGGTTACGTTGCCGACGCCAGAACTGCCGGTAACGATGTTAGCCGCCGGAATGGAGTTGTCGTCATAGGTTGCATCCGCCAGTGCAAACGAACCTGTAGCCAGAATGACAAGAAAAGCAAAGAATGGAATTCTGCCGCGCGTTAAAATACGTGCTGACGAACGATTGAACTGCTTGTTTAATCGAGTTTTCATTATTATGATTGATAAATAACGGAAATGTTTGTTTTATGAAACGATTTATACTTATTCCGAAGGTAATTTATATTGTATACAATCAGCGAGGAACGCTTCGCGTCTATTTTTAACTCCTAACTCCTCACTCCTAACTCCTAACTCTTTTCCGCAGGTATAAACCAATAACGCCGAGAACCAACAGCGCCCACGTGGACGGTTCCGGGACGCCTTCTCCGCCGCCGTTGTAGCCGAGTGCGAGTTGTCCTAACGTTCCGCCGGCTCCGGTTGTGTAATATAAATAAGTATCGTCTGGAAGAAGGTTGCTCAGTTCGTCCAGATTGATAGACGCGATTGACCCCGCAATGGCGGAATCGGACGTCAGGAACGTTCCGAGGATTCCAACGTCGTCAAGAGTCAGCTGATCTCCGGTAAGCAGCAAATCGATATTGCCGTTCAGAGCTGCGGCGTCAACGTCGAACGGAGAGTATAGCGTCCAGTCGGGGCCGGACTTGTTGAGCGTCAGTTTCAAAGTCGAGTTTTCGTTCAACGTCAGCGAGCCTAACGAAATCGGATCGTCTGACGTCATTTCGGAAAGATCGACAATCGCGCCGTCTGCAACAGTAAGAGCGCCGGAACCGAACGTTCCGCTATCGGTCAGCTTGAGCGTACCGGCTTCGACGGTTGTATCGCCGGCGTACGTATTGTTTGCATTCAGAACAAGCGTTCCTTCGCCCGTCTTGACGAATCCGCCGATTCCAGCAATGGGGCTGTGGAAGAGGGCGGTCTTTCCATCGTCAACCTGAATGTTCGTCCCGTCTTCGGATGTTAAATTCACGTTGACAGCCGCCCACCAGATTGATTCAACGCCGTCAACGGCTCCGGTAATTACCGTTCCTTTGCCGAGGTTGACTGTCGCGTTTACTTTGTTCGTATAAGCGCCGTCGCGTGGATAATTTACATTTACAACAGACAGCGTTCCGTCGTCAAGCGTGAGAGTTGTGTCAACCGCGTATGATTGATAACCAGCGTTGCCAAACTGAAGGAGATTAGCTGTAACCGATCCGCCATCAGTAATTAATATAGTTCCCGTTGCGTTAGCGCCGCGACCGTGCATTGCAATATCGGTAGCTGTTACAGTTCCGCCGGCAACGTTGAGCGTACCAGGCATCGTAACGCCAGGATAAATCTCGTTGGCGGAAAGTGTCGCGTCTTTGTAGACGTTGAACGTACCGCTGCCAGAGGCTCCGTCGCGACCAAGTTTAACAGTACTTGTTACTTCAATTGTTCCATAATTATTGACAACGCCAGTTCCCCAAGCGCCGACTTGAATATCCAAACTTTTGAGATAACCGCCTTCTTCAACGGTGATTGTTCCAGAATTAGTAGTATGCTCTGCAAGTTTAATATTGACTGTTGAAACGAAACTTCCGCCGCTTTCTACGAGAATAGCGCCGTCTCCGTAGGATCCGATTGTAACGCTTCCCGTCGCGGTAACGCTGCCGCCGTTTTTAACGTCGACAAGACCCTCGCCGTAGGAACCGACAAACAGGTTTGTGTTACTCGTCAGAGAGCCGCCATCGTAGACGGTAATCGTTCCCTTGGATCCGCCGGAGTGTTCCGCAAGACGAAGCAGAGCGCTTGAGGTCATCGTTCCGTAAATATTCAGATTACCCGTTCCCCAGGAACCGACTTGAATTTCCTGTTTTCCCGC
>JAZMZV010000242.1:0-24087 GCA_045586185.1 Thermoguttaceae bacterium
TTCCCCATTCCCTATTCCCTCCTCAGCGGGTAATATCCGCCCTCCGTAAGCAATCTCCCCCCAATTCTGAAAGCGCCCCTCAATTATTAGAAATACCCTCTATTATTTGTTTTTAAATATGATATAATCTATAAATGTGAGTTCGATAAGCTCTGAATAAGGGATTCCCTAATCGTCAATTGTCGAACTTCAGTTGCCTGTATTGGTTTATCCCCCGAAACAATTATTCCCAAACGTAAATCATGAGTTTTGATTTTGGTTCTTTAAACAACAACAAGAAAAAAACGTCAACTACAAAAAGGACAAGTTCGAGCAAAACGCCGTCAAAGTCCTCAAGCAGAACGTCTTCAAGTAAATCTTCCAGCAGTCGTTCCACCGCCAGACGACGCAGAAGCAGCAATCCTTTGAGCGAACTGTTTAAAGGCAAAAATAAAAACTTGTATACGTACGGCAGCATCATCGGCGGCTTTGTTATCCTTTTGATTATTGCCGTTTTCTGTTTTAGCGGCGGTTCTTCTGCTACACAAGCGCCCAAAATGGATAAAAGAGCCTATCACGATCAGGCGTACGAATATACCAACAAGGGAGAATTCGAAAAAGCTATTGACGCCTATAAAAAAGCGTATGAACTTGACCCTAACGACAGTTACGCTACAGACCAGATTTCGATCCTTTATCGCAACGAGCTTCATGACGAAAGAAGCGCAGAATTCTGGAAAAGCAAGAGCGAACAGATTACCGCCAACAAAGTCGATTCCAGCCGCGGCGAATCCGCAAGAGCGTATGCGGAAAAAGCGGAGCGGAAAAAGCAGAAGCAGGGAGGAAGAAGGTAGTAGGAAGTTATTAGCTACTAGCTTTTAGCTGCTAGCCATTAGCTTGGGTATTGACGCTTCTCGGCGTTAATTGTTAAAGTTCGAATCAAAAATCACAAAGCTAGAAGCTAGTAGCTAGAAGCTAAAAGCTTATTCGTCACCCGCAACTAATTATGAAAATACTCCTTTTTGAAGACGACGGGATTCAACGGCTGTTTCCTGCGACTATCGGTCGCGCGGCGTTTACGCTTTCTTGCGGTGGATTCAACCTGATTCAGCTGCTGTCGTTAACCAATAACGAACTGTACGCTCAAACGCGAAAATACGTCGAACAGACAACGCTGCTCGATTTCAATCCGTATTTGCCAAACAAGGTCAAGTTTGATTTCCCAATTATCGACGACCCCAACGAGCCGATACTGTTAGTCAACTCGACGCTTGTCCCGTCCATCAAATCTATTGAGGTTTTGGAACAGATAATCCAAAACGGTCGTCCGGTAGTTGTGTACAATCAGCCCTCTGACAGCTCAACAGCGCAAGTTCATCTTCAAGACAACGAAGCCGTCGAGTTGCTGGACGAACCTCAATCGGTTGTTGCCGCCGCCATTGTAACAGCTCAGCAGGCGTGGTCGTTATTTGAATGCAGCTCATATCCGCAGACTATTCAAAACGCGATTGACAAACTGCGTCTTCCCGCCAGCCCGTTCCAATTGCCGATTTTTCAGCGTCCGCACGACTTGGTTTATTACCATTTAAACTGCTTTGCAGAGAATCAAAGTTATCGTTTGGCGCAGGGCGGCTATAAAGAAATCCAGGACGGAGTTTTCGTCGCTCCTGAAGTCAAGCTGGGAGATTATCTGGTTGCCAATTCGTCCAACGGACCGATTATTATTGATCATGGCGCGTCAGTCGGACCGTACTGTTATCTTTGCGGACCGGTTTATATTGGACCTGACGCCAGAATCATTGAACACGCTGCAATCAAAGACCGCGTTGCCGTGGGAAGAACGACAAAAATCGGCGGAGAAGTGGAAGCTTCTACCGTCGAGCCGTACACCAACAAACAACATCATGGTTTTTTGGGACATTCGTATGTCGGCTCCTGGGTCAATCTCGGCGCGGGTACGTGTAACAGCGACCTGAAAAACACCTATGGAACCGTTGTCATGGAATACCCGGACGGACGATATCAAACGAACATGCAGTTTCTCGGCTGTATAATCGGCGACTTCGCCAAGACGGCTATCAATACCAGTATTTTTACAGGGAAACTTATTGGAGCGTGTTCCATGCTTTACGGCTACGTAACGCGCAACGTTCCCAGTTTTGTCAACTACGCCAGAGCGTTTGGACAAATTACGGAAGTTTCTCTGGACGTTTTAATTGCGACGCAAAGCCGCATGTTCGCCCGTCGCAACATTGTTCAGCAGGAAGCGCATATCGAACTGCTGAAAGACATGTACGAACAAACCAAACACGAACGGCTCATGGCGAACGAACCCTTGCAATTATGAGCATAAGCTTTTAGCTGCTAGCTACTAGCTTCTAGCTTGGTTTTTTCGTTTCAGGCTTTAAAAATTAACGCCGAGAACTACAAATGCACAAGCTAACAGCTAAGAGCTAATAGCTAACAGCTCAATACTCGCAACTCAAAACTATTGTAATCATCATGCCTATTTATAATTATCATTGCGAATCCTGCAATGCGGACGTGGAACTCATCGTTCGCTCGTCGGATACGCCGATTTGTCCCGAATGCGGGTCAAAAAAGCTGACCAAACAGATTACCGCGCCCAATTGTCATAAACCGTCTCACGGCTGCAAGCATGGAGAATGCGACCATTCTCACCATGGCGGATGCTGCGGACATGGTGGAGGCTGCTGCTGTCATGGCTAAAAAGAAGCAGGAAAAAAAGGGAACGCCCGAAGATCCCACTTTTAAAAACGTGACGGAAAACCGCCGCGCCAAGCATGATTTTGACATCACAGCGCAAATTGAATGTGGAATCGTCCTGTGGGGAAGCGAGGTCAAAAGCCTCCGAACCGGGCATTGCAATATTTCGGAGTCCTACGCCAGAGTGAAAAACGGCGAACTGTGGCTCATCAACTGCGACATTCCAGAATACGACAAGGCGCACCAGTTTAATCATCTGCCTCGTCGAACCAGAAAACTGCTCGTTCATCAAAAAGAACTCAAAAAGCTGGAAAGAGCAACCCTCTCCCCGGGAACGACGCTCATTCCGTTACAGATTTACTTCACTCGCGGATACGCGAAAGTCAAACTCGGCGTCTGCACCGGTCGGCAAAAGCATGATAAACGCCAGGCCCTCAAAGACGCGGAAGCCAAACGCGACATTCGCACAATTATGAACAATCGGTCTCAAAGAACTCACAAATAAATATGAAAAACAAAACCCTTATTTCGACTGAACCTGTTTCTTCCGGAACTGGAATCACTCCTGTCGTTATTGGAGACGTTATCGACCAGACCACCCGTCTGTGGCAGGAAAAATGGGAAAAGCTCATTTCTCGTACCAACTGGGAAAAAGGCAAGCTGATTCAGGAATGGCGAACGGCTCTGATTGAACAGGGCGCGCCTGCCACTGCGTATTCAGACGAAGCCTGGAGCCGTCAGGTTGGGGCGGTTACGCCTCAGCACGTTGGACGTCTTCGACGCGTCTACGAACGTTTTAACGACCTGTCCGCGGAATTCCCGCAGTTGTACTGGAGTCACTTTCAGGCGGCTCTGGACTGGGACGACGCTCAATCGTGGCTTCAAAATGCTGCGGACAGCAAGTGGTCGGTTTCTCAAATGAGAATGAAGCGTTGGGAAAGCCTCGGTTCTCCCGCTGATAAAAAGCCCAAAGAGACGGACGTTCATCCCTCCGATCTGGACGAAGACGTTAATCCTGACAACGATGAGCCGAAAGGGAAGAAGGGCAAAGGCATTGACGATTCCGTCGAGTCTTCCGAGGGCGAAGTCAAAGACTTTGACCCAAATTTCGGCGGGTCAGACGGACCGCTCAACGAAAAACCTGACTTCGGCGACGAATCGGAAATCCCGTTCCAGCCAGACCCGCTTCAGCCGGGCGGAGAATCCATGTTCGCGGCTCCGCAAACGCCTGTTGAACCCTGTCGTCCGTTTGAAGACATTCCAGACTTCCCCGACGATTTAACCAACGCCTTCGACGCGCTCAAAATTGCCATTCTCAATCATAAACTGGCAGGCTGGGAAGACGTTTCCTGCGACGACGTCTGCGCCGCCCTCAACGCCATGAAACAGCTGGCGATGAACAAATAGTTCATTTTGCCCGTCCAAAATTTTTAAACACGAAAAACACGAAAAGAACGAAAAAACACGAAAGAATTATTTAAAGGAATTTTCATTACGATTATTTTTAATTCTAAAAATCTTTCGTCTCTTTCGCATATTTTGTGTATTTCGTGTTAAAAATAATGTGTTTTTCGTGTTTAAAAATTCAATCATTCAATTTTGGGATATTGGTTTCTTGTTATGCTTTTCTTCGCAGGGAATATTGCGCCAAATAGCGGCAAGAATTGACCCGGTTGTATTCATAAAACAGCCAAAAATGGTTGGAGCCAACCCCAGAGTTCCGACTTTTCCCATGTCGTTGGCAATGGACGTCGCCAAACCGCTGTTTTGAATCCCAACTTCAATGGAAATTGTTCGACAGTCCTTCTTTGACAATCGGCACAATCTCGCCATCGCATATCCAATGACGTATCCGAGCAGATTATGCGCCAAGCAAACAATCAAAAGTATTCCGCCAACCGTCATTAACGATTTATGCCCAACAGTTACAGTTGCCAGAATTGCTATTCCCACAGCAAGCGACGACAGAAACGCCAGAAAATGTTCCACCTTTTCCTCGCGACCTGTTAAAAACGGTCTGAGAACGGCAGATGTCAAAGCCGGCGCAACAACGCAATACGCAATTGTCAAAAGAGCTTTGTGAAACGCCTCGGAACACGAATATAATCCTGTCCAGATAAACAGGATATGCAATACAAAAATCAAAAAAGAATATACAACAGCTTGAACTGTTACAGATCGCCGGTGAGTTAATCCGTGCATCTGAACGCTCTTAAACAAAAGCCCTGCAATAATCGGATAAATCACAATGCCGAGCATGCTCGCCATCATTTGAACGGCATGAACTTCAATAAACTGACTGGCGAAAAATTCCATGTACAACGGCGTCAGGAATGGCGCTGTCAGCGTCGAACAGGCAGAAAGCGTAACCGATAGAGCCACGTTCGCTTTTGCCAAAAATGACATCACGTTGGAAGCCACGCCGCTGGGCGAACAGCCGACCAGAATGATTCCCGCCAAAATTTCTGGAGTAAGTCCATATTGTTCAGACAAAAGACCGCATAGCGTCGCCAGCGCCAAGCCGCTAACTGGCATTACCAGAAATTGCAGCCCCAAGCCGATAGCCACGCCTTTGGGCTGAAACGCAACCGCCTGAAAATCCCGAAGCGTCAGCTGCGTTCCCATTCCAAACATAATAATCTGAATCAGCGGCGTTATCAGTTGTGTACACTTTATCGGCTCGCCGGAAAAACCAAACCAGGACGGATAAATATACATAAACCAGTCTGGTTTAGACAAACCCGCGGCAACGCAGCTCAAAATAATAAACGTATAATACGTCCCTGCCAGACGGGGAACTCTTCGCAAGAAAAAAGCCAGCAGAAGAAATGCCAACGCAAGAACGATTCCCCCGTTAGCAGGAGTCGAGAGAATAAACAGCGCTGCCGACGCTATAAATGCGGCTATGGTTATCCCCAAGCTAATTCTCGTATAAACGTTCATTGATTAACCTCTGATAACAAACCGTCCCAACGCTAAACCGCCAAAAGCCATCGCAATTCCTAAAACGTTATGGAGCAGTAAATTCATAAAAGCGACGGCGTATCGCGTCTGTTCCATCAAAACAATCGTATCCAAAATGTATGTGGAAAACGTCGTAAAGGCGCCCAAAAATCCGGTAATGACAATCAACTGCGTCTCTGCTGAACAATGCCGAGTCAGAACGACGCTCAGCGCTCCGATTAAAAAGCAGCCTGTCAGATTGCAGACGAGAATTCCCCACGGCTTGCCGCACCAGTCGCAGTTGTTGAGCCAGGTTGAAAGCCCGTATCGACATACCGCTCCCAATCCGCCTGCCAAAATCAGCAGACCGATCCGATATGACGCCGTCTGAATTGAGGATATATCCATTTTGCCTTAACTTGTTATGCAATCATTTACCCCTATTCTAGCATACATTATTCATTTCGTATTAATTTTTGTTCAGTTTTTTAAAAATCTTTCCCCCCCGTTGATTATAATTCAAAATTTTGTTAAAATAGAAGATTATGAAAAATCAATTACAAAATATTTTGCTGTCGATAATTATTATCTTCGTTTTTGGAGGCGTTTGCTTTGCTGACGAACCCTCAAAGTCAAATTCATCAAAATCGACGCTTACTCCGGAAGAGCAGCGCGCGATTAACAAAGGGCTGGAATGGCTGGCAAGTCAGCAAACCAGAACGGGTCGCTGGAACGGTCCAAACGGCCGCTATCCCGCCGCTATGACAGGCATGGCAGGAATCGCGCTCAGCTGCGAAGGGTCAACCGCGACTCAAGGCAAGTACTCTTCCAACATTCGCCGCGCGATTGACTATCTAACCGCTCAAAGTCAGCCTAACGGATTGATTGGTTCTCAACTGGACGACCGATACATCTACGGGCACGGGTTTGCCATGCTGTTTTTGTCTCAGGCGTTGGGAGAGGAAGAAGACGCTGATCGCCGCGCGACGCTTATCGACGTCTTAACCAGAGCCGTTGTCTTCAGCGGACAGGCGCAAACCTCTAATGGCGGTTGGGGATACGTTTCCGCCAAAGAGGGGAGCGACTTCGACGAAGGGTCAACGACCATCACTCAGGTTCAGGGTTTGCGCGGATGTCGAAATGCTGGCATCCCCGTTCCCAAAGAAATCATCGACAAGGCGATAACCTATATCCATCGATGCACTAACGAAGACGGCGGCGTCATTTATTCGCTCAAAAGCGGGGGCGGAGGACGTCCCGCCATTACCGCTGCCGCGGTCTCCTGCCTGCTCAATGCCGGCGAGTACGACGATTCCTGCGTTCCGCGTCAATTGGCGTACTGCAAGAAAAATCTCGACAACCTTTCCAACTCCGGGATGGGGTATTGGCATTACGCTCACTATTACTACGCCCAGGTCAAATATCGAGAGGGCGGAGACGAATGGGAAACGTATCGAAGCCAGATGGCAAAAAGACTCATTTCCGAAATGCAGCCCAACGGTTCCTGGACTCAAGGCTATAACGGACCTGTCATGACGACGTCAATCAACCTCACAATTCTTCAGCTGGAAAAAGGACTGTTGCCGATTTACCAGCGATAAAATAAGAGCTACTAGCCATTAGCTTGTGCATTTATGGTTCTTGGCGTCAACTATTAAAGCTAGAAGCTAAAATCGCAAAGCTAGGAGCTAGTAGCTAGAAGCTAAAAGCTCCCTACTCCCTTAACATGATTAAATTCATATACTTCGACATGGGCGGCGTATTGCTCAGCTACGATTTCAGCAAAACCGCCAACGCGATTACCGTCAAGACCGGACTCAACGGGCAGGACGTAATAGAAGATCTATATACAAATTACTTAAAAGAATGGAACGACTTCGAGCTGGGAGCCATTTCGCCGGAAGACTTCTTTGCGTTGTTTCATCTGCCCATGTCGTTTGACGAGCTAAAAAAGGCGTACAACGAGATTTTCACTCTTAAAAAAGATACGTTTCGACTGGTTAAAGCGCTCAAAGCAAAAGGAATGCGATTAGGCGTTTTATCCAATACCAGCCAACCGCATTGGGAATACGTTCAGACGACGTTCCCGGAACTGTTCAGCCAGTTTGACATCCTGTTGGGAAGTCACGAACTTCACCTTGCCAAACCGGACAGGCAGATTTATCTTGCCGCCGCGCAAGCCGCTGGCGCAGAGCCGTCGGAGATTCTGTTTTTCGACGACCTGTATAATAATATTTGCGGCGCAAAAGCCGCCGGATTTGACGCCGTTCAGTTTTTCGAAGCAGCCCAGGCGGAAGAAGCGCTCAAAGCCCGAAATATCCTGTAGAATAATTTGTCAACCTCGGTCCCTTACCCCCCCTTACGCCCTGCCATGACGTACAAAAGACTCCTTCCCGCTCTGCTGATTGTTGTAACAGCGTTCAGCGCTTACGCCCATGAATTTGTCGGCGACGTTCAAACTCTTGAAAAACTCCGGGACGATGCCCGAGCCGCTCGTCAGGCGGGCGCCGACGGGGACGTCGTTGTAACAATCCCTCAAGGGGACTATTATCTTCCCCGTCCGTTGGTTCTCGACGGGAACGATTCCGGAATGGAGCAGTCCAGAACCGTCTTTCGCGCTGACGGCAAAGTCCGATTTCTCTCCGGCGTCGTTCTGACCGGCTGGAAAGTTGTAACGGACGAATCCGTTTTGAACGTCTTGCCGGAATCGGCGCGAGGAAAAGTCTATCAGGCTGACGCGAAGGCGGCGGGCGTAACGGACTTCGGTTCGCCGGACCGCAAAGGCGCAGAACTGTTTTTCGACGACAAGCCGATGACCTTGTCCCGATACCCCAACAGCGGTTTTATCAAAATCGCCGACGTCGCCGTTCTTGACAAAGACGATCGCGGAATGAAGGCGTCTTCCCGGGGCGCGTTTTTCTATGAAGACGACCGCGTTTCCAACTGGAAAAACGAAAAAGACCCATGGCTGTCCGGATACTGGTGTTACGACTGGAGCGAGAGTAAACAGCGAATCGATAAGCTCGATCCCGATAAAAAGTTCGTCGAACTCAAAGACCCTCAACATTCATACGGATACCGAAAAGGTCAATGGTTTTACGGGTTCAATTTGCTGTCGGAGCTCGACCAGCCGGGAGAATATTACATCGACCGGGAAGCCGGAATCGTTTACTTCTACGCGCCTGTCGACAACCTCGAGCAACTCAACGAAAAGGAAGCGATTCTTACCGGCGGTTCGACGGCTTTGCAAATGCAGGACGCTAACTATGTAACGTTTGAATCCGTTACAATCGAAGGTTGCCGACAGGTTGCCGTCAACGTTCGAAACTGCAAAAATATCGCGCTGAAAAATCTGCTCATTCGCAACGGCGGCGACGCGGCTATTTTCTGCAACGGCGGAGGCAACAGCGTCATCGACAACTGCGAAGTCTATGGAATGGGGTCAGCAGGAATTGCCGTTTACGCTGGCGACAGGAACACGTTAACAAAATCAAACTGGACGGTTCAGAACTGTTACACGCACCATTTTGCCCGTATTCAGCGCGTTTACAATCCCGGACTGAGTTTGCACGGCGTTGGAATTACCGCCCGAAACAACCTCATCACAGACGCTCCGCATAACGGGATTCTCTTTTCCGGCAACTATATTGTCATGGAATACAACGAGATCGCCCGCGTTTGCTGGGAATCCAACGACGCCGGCGCTGTTTACTGCGGACGAAACTGGACGATGCGCGGAAACGTCTTCCGTTACAATTACATGCACGACGTTCAGGGTTTTGAAAACAAGGGTTGCGTCGGCATTTATCTGGACGACATGTTTTCTTCCTGCCGAATTGAAGGCAACGTTTTTCAGCGCGTTACCCGAGCTGCCATGATTGGCGGCGGTCGCGACAACGCCATAGTCAACAACGTCTTTATTGACTGTTTCCCGTCGCTTCATATAGACGCCCGCGGAATCGGCTGGGCTAAATACTGGACGGAGCAATGGGTAAACGAATTCAAAGAGAAAGGAACCGTTCTCGGAATCGCTATCGACAAACCGCCGTACAGCGAGCAGTTCCCGGAACTGGCAAAAATGATTGACGACGAACCCGGCGCGCCGAAAGGCAACGAGGTTTCCCGCAACGTCTGTTACCGAGGCGTTTGGGACAAACCGGCGGGATTCTGGAACGTGTCAATTCAGAAGGAAGCCCGACCGTTCCTCAAAATGGAAAACAACACCGTTTGGACTCAAAGCGCCGACAAAGATAAACCTGAACAATATGAGGGCGACGACCCGCTGTTCGTCAACCCGGAACGTCCGGAAGAGGCGGGATTCCAGCTTCAGCCCAACTCGCCTGCTCTGAAAGCCGGATTCGTTCAAATTCCATTCAAGAAAATCGGGCGTCACGCCAACGATTAAAAATCCGTTATAAAACGTCACATTTGTTAAGTCAGGGGGCGAGGAGTTTGCTTAACTCCTTGCTCCTTATTCTTTTTTTAAAACGTCTCTCATCAACTGCACAAAGCCCTCTTTCCCTTTCTGTTTATCCTCCAATCAGTTACGTTTGTAACGATTATTCCGTTTGTATCGGATTCCCAAGCATTAATCTTTTGAAAAACGCATTTTTACATAATTGCTCCATATTGACTATTTTACTTTTTGAGACGATAATATTGTAAACAAGATTTTGTTATTTGTATTATTGTATTTAGTAACACTCTGAAATAGCGCCATGGAAAACCACATCGAAAAAAGCGGCTGCGCCAACAACAAAAAACAAACCTATCGAGTCGTTTCGTGCGCGGCTGACGGAACGTACGTATTTCGCGATTTCGACGGACCGGAAGAAATCGCCAAACGACACGTTCAGATTGGCGTTGACGATTGCAGCCTGGATTTGGACATCCGGGGATTGCCCGTTTTTCAAGGACTTATCGGTCCGATGCCGGAAGAAGACAAAGAAGGAAAAATCTTCCGTTACGAGACGCCGGAAGTCTTTGAAGCAATCACCAAAAAGCTGTATGAATCCCAGCCCAAACGCCGTCACTCCAAAAAATCCTGAATCATAAAGCCTCTGCAAAGATCGACGCAATGCGTCAAAGAAAAAACGCCTCAATACGAGGCGTTTTTTTGTTTCTTGAATCGGATTGTTACGAGAACGTCAGTCAACCTTCGGGCGGTTTGCCGGGCGGGTTGAGCGTTTCATCTTTTTCATGGCGTCGGCGATAATTTTGGCGTGGTCGAAGGCGACGGAGGGCAAGTTGTCAACCGGGAACCAGCCGAAGTTCGCAGCATCGTCGCCCGCTTTGGGCTTTTGTCCTTTGGGAAGGAATCCCCAAAAGGCGCCGGTAACCGTCCAGCCGCGGGGATCGCGCCCTTCTTCGCCGTAGATGTCGACGAACTTGAGCTTGACGTCCGTCAGACCGGTTTCTTCCTGCAACTCTCGAGCTGCGGCTGCCGGCAGGGCTTCGTACTCGTTAACAAAGCCGCCGGGAAGCGCCCACGATCCTTTGAACGGGTCGTTGCCGCGCTGAATCAAAAGAACTTCAAAGTTCGATTTTTTAGCGGGACGCAAGATGACGCAGTCTGCCGTATAACCCGGACGAGGCCAGCGATAACAGTATTTCAAAGTCGATTTTGCCATTAGCTTTGCTGGGATTCTGGGGACTGAGCGTCTGAGGAAGCGTCGGCTTCTTCTTCGTCTTCAACGAACTTGGGAGTCGGTTTCTTTTTCTTCTTCTTTTTCTGAACAGCCTTGTCAACGTCATTGACGGAATCGTCAATCGTCTTTTTGACAGAACGAGCTTCCTCTTCCAAATCGCGAGTCGCTTCGCGAAGATCGGAAGTCATTTCACTCATACCCTTTTTAAACTCTGTAATAGTTTTTCCTACGGACTTGGCAACTTTTGGAAGATCTTTCCCAAAAAGCAACAGAGCAATAACTCCTAAAATTATCAACTCAGGAGTTCCGATACCCATCATGTGATTATCTCCCTGTCAAGACAAATTACTCTTCTTCGTCGTCTTCCTTTGTTACCTTCTTTTTAGACTTCTTCTTGGGAAGCTCTTCCTCTTCGTCTTCATCATCGTTGTCTTCCTCGCCGGATTTGACGCCTTTTTTGAATTCGGTGATGCCTTTACCCAGCGATTTAGCAACTTGTGGAATGCGGTTGCCAAAAAGAAGCAGGATGATAACCAATAAAATAACCATTTGAACCGGACCTGGGGTAAACATAATTAAACCTCACATATTTTAGGCGGGTAATTATCAATGCAATCTCTCCGCAAACCCGAAAACGTCCGGGCGGCAAAACGCGCGTTTTGCCAGGCTGGAGGAAACTACTATGTATTATATTGTATTTAACCGATTGTATTTGTCAACCGTTTGACTGGAAATTTTGTAAATTTATAAGAAAAATATTGCTCTATAGCCGAAGAAAAACGTTTTAAACGTTTATTCCTCTTTATTTTTCCTTGTTTTCCTCTTTGGGGAGTTCATTAAGAAGGTCCAAATTATGCGGATTATTCTTAACAATTTTGCCGGTAAAGTCCAGCTTATGAATCGGCTGAACGATCGCCGAGGCGATATTGCGAACGTGGGACGCGTATCGCTTAAAATACCGAAATGCCAGCGTGTAAGCGACGTCAACGCGTTCGTTGTCCGTCTTTTCCGCCAGGAACCAGTAAATCTGCTGATCGCAGGTGTCTTCAATTGCCGCCGCCTGACAGATAAGTTCCGTCGCCATCTGCTCATCCTGAGAATCAAAAATATGCCGACAATGGTCAATCAAAGCCAGAATCGCGTTCTTGACCATTTCCAGCTTCCCCTTGGTAATTCCGTCTGGAACGTCCGGGGCGGAAACGGTCAAATCGTAGATGTTTTTGGCGATGTCGCCCAAACGTTCGCCGTCTTTGACGATGCTCATCATTATCAGGCACTGATCAAAATCCGCCGTGCCGTGAACCGTCGTATGAATAACCAGCTCTTTACGGATGGTGCGTTCCGATTTGTTTATAGACTTATCCAGAGCAAACAGTTCCGCTCGAACCGCTTCAGGATCCTCGTAACGCAAATAGGCGTCTGCGGCAAGCTGAAACGCGCGGCGAGAGGCGTCAAGCATCTCGCAAAACTGACTGCGAATGTTCTTCATGCCAGCGTTCATGGACGCGGGAGCCGCTGACCCGGAATATAACCATTTGAACATTTTCGTTACCTCTGTTAATTAAAATTTCTGAAAAGCAGGAATCCCAAAGCGGGCAAAATAAAGTACAGCATTGCAATCCACCCGACAACGTATCGTCGATGACGCGACAGAACAATGCTCAGACGCCGACTCAGGAAAATCGGAAAACGCATTTGAGGAATCGGGTAGAATAAAATCACGCCGGTTATATTGAACAACGTATGAGCAAACGCCAGCGACAAGCCCATCTGCCCGTTTGGAGTATTCAAAAACGCCGTTGCCGCCAGAATAGCGGTGATCGTCGTCCCAACCTTCGCGCCAATGACTATCGGATAAATCTTCTTGACAGAAAGAACGCCAACGGCAACAAGCGGCACTAAAAGCGACGTCGTAATTCCTGACGATTGGATGAGCATCGTTACAAAAATGCCAACCAGAAGACCTATGTATCCGTTTTGGGACAACGCGCGGTTGAGCCAGTCTTCAATTTTGTCCGCCATGAGCGATTTCATGTTATTCGTTATATAAACCAACGAAAAGATCATGATGATCAGACCGAGCGTTCCCTTTATAATCAATGTTGTCAATGGGCTTAACCCCAAAAGACACAAATTTTGAATTCCCTTTGCCGGAGTGTCTACAGCATAGGATATCGGGTTGAACCCTGGCGAGTTTCCAGCGGCGGAAACCGGAACCAGCTTTGCCAAAAACGTTGCTGTTTTGGTCAGATAGCCAAAAGTCATTTCCAGCGTAAAGCATATCAAAACCGTTAATATGTTAAACGTGTCCAGAATCAACGATGCGGAAAAAGCGCGGGTAAATGTACGCCGTTCGCCTCCAATATGGGTCAACGAAACAATTGTACACGGCAGAGCAGCCCCAATATTTGCTCCCATTGCAATTGGAATCGCGCCCTCTAACGGGATTGCTCCCGTTGCAACCATCGCCACTGATATACTGGTTGTTGCTGACGAACTTTGCATCAAAGCCGTCAGGATAATTCCCAAACACAATCCTGTAAACGGATTTTTAAGCTGGGAAGCGAGCGTATTCAAAATTGAGTTGTCGTAATTTGTATAAGTAGTTACCCCCGTTCCAAACATTTTAACTGCAACGAGAAACAAATATACAAGAAAGACAAACAGCGCCAGTCGAGCAATCAACCCGATCTTTTGGTTAAAGCCGTCTTGAGATGGATTCATAATATCGGCGCTCTGGTTTTGGGATAAATTCGGGACAACTCATCAAAACGTTTCCCATTAATTACTTATATTATTGACATTTACCGATTTTCGTCAAGGGGGGAAGGAACGGCAAAGCTCTAAAAACAATCACAACGCGGCATGCTGATAGAACTCCGGCGAGAGAATAACGTCAGCGCCGTGAAGCCGCAGCGATTCGATTTCTTCAATGCGGGGCTGATACACAATAACGTAAATCGCTGCATTGGGATTCAACTCTTTTAATTGAGCGATTCTCTTAAAAACATCGTCCGACAGGAAATCCGGAAATACGACAATTCGCGTCGGCTGATCCAGCGGGGATTGTTCAGGAACCGCAGCCGTCATTCCTCCTGACCAGGTCTGCGCTCCCAAGGAAGCGTAAAAACGCGACAGCGTTTCTCTCTGAACTGCGGAATCGCTGAGAATCCAAAAGACGTCGTTGGTTCTGGCGGGAAAGCCATTATGAGAATCCAGTTCCGCCCGCTGCGCGTCTGACGCCGAAAGAGGAAGCGACAGCTGAGACAAACGCCCGGCGTCAAAGAGCGTCTTTTGACGTTCAAACCAGCATGGAAAATCGTACCATGCAACGCGAATGGCGTCACGGATTGGCGTCCCCGTTCGACGCTCTCCTTCGCCCCACGAAGACGTAACGAGAATCAAAGAAGCAATCGGATTGGAATGAATGATCCGTTCAAATTCAGAAATCGAAAACTCACCCGGATAAGATTGTAAAATAACGACGACGTCCGGAGACGGATTCAATCGAAAAAAATCTTCTGTTGAAGAAGCGTAACAAACATACGCGCCGTTGGAAATGTTCGACAGCGCGTATTGAAATTCCGGTCGATTTGCGTCGCCCACGACGCATAATTGGAGTAATTTGCCCATAGCGTTTTCCATCTCTAAAAATAATCAAGCGGTTAAAGAACGTTGAGAATTTCTCTAACCGCCTGATTCCGCACGCTAACTACGGCAAATATCTTCGGAGAATAATCGTCTTGTCAGCGTTCATTCTCATACCCGGCGAATAACCAACCGGACGCGTTCGGTCTATAATATAGAACGCTCGGTATCGCTGACGAGACCCGGTATCCAAACCGTATTCTTTGCCAATGCCTCCATTTTGGTATTCGAAGAATCCAACGGTAACCCAAACGGCAAAGACGTTGGAACGCGTTGTCGTCAAATTGGACAGTCGCTGCATAAGCTGCGTCTGGAAGTAAACGTTGTTTGACGCCGACTGACATTCTTTAGCTGTTTGGTTCATTCGGAATATCAAGTAATTGGCGGCAATATAGTTTGCATCGCTGGAGCCAAAAGTTCGCGGGCGAGTTCCCTGGTTTTCCGTGAAAATCTTCCCCCAGTAATCGTTATACAGGGTGGTGGAAGTTAAACCAGCAATCGAATTCGCTTCATCCTCGGTTTTCGCTCCCAGCAACGCAGCCCAAACTAACGGATGCGATATCGAGTTGATGTTGATTTTTCCAGGTTCCCGGAAACCCCAACGATAACCGTTTTGAGCGGCGGTTGTTGAAACCTGGTTGGTTCCATAAGCGTAATACGTATTGACGTTCAGCGGAGTTACGACAAACGGCGTCTGAACGCGAACGTAGTCGAAAATCTTCGACCCGTTATTCGAAAGGAAATCAATTTTGCCGGAGCTTCCCTCGGTTGGATACAAATACTTAGGCAAACTGCCAGTCGCCAATTCTGCTGAAACAGGCTTGTCAATGGCATTTGCAGACGATGTCAATTCGTAGGCGCTTACCTGCGGAACGAGCATCAACTCCATTACGCTGTTAAACGGTCTGTTGGGGAAATAATACGGAGTAAGCGACTGGTACGATGGCAGCTTTGCCGCCGTAGTTGATCCTGAAACGGTAGTGTCTGCAAGGTTATAAAGCCTGGGTTCAAATCTGTTTATACTGTGATAAAAGTTCGTTTTCACAGCGGCAATGACAGCGCCTCGGCCTGATCCACTTGTAGACAACGACAACTTGCTTGCCGCAGTTTTGTTTGTCTGCCCCGGAATCTTTTCTGCGCTCCAGAATTTCGCGCTGGCAGACCCGGCAAAAACTTGCGTCTCGCCTCTTTGACGGGATTTAATGAAGACGTCGGCATGTTTATATGCTAATTCATCTGTTACAGACGCTTTTTGTCCTTTGTCTAACTTTTTGTAATCGGCAAATTTATTCTGACGTCCACTGTAGCTGAACAAATCAACCGGCATTTGGTCAAATGTTATATAAGGGTTGGTTGTCGCATTGTACGCCTTATATGGATTAGCCAGACGCTGCAAATAGACAATGCGATAGCCTGCCTGCTCGAAGTCTTCGCCAAGACCATGGTTATTACAGCCCTCCAAACTTGTCCAACGATTGCTGTCAGCGTCGTACGGCATATCGCGCGGAGTTGTTAACCTTCCTGTATTGTCAACCGGATCGGTATACTCTCCAATGTCAGTAACGCTAAAGCGCGCTTTGCCACAATCGGGAACGCCAATCGTGCAGACATTATTATATGTCGTGTTATCGAATTTCACCGAAGTAGAATTGTTTGTAATGGTAATCGGACGAGCGCCCGCGCCGGAATCTTCATTTCGAGCCAAATACGTATTGCCAGTAGGACCAATAATAGCAAACTGACCGGGTTTAACGCAATAACTGGAATTGGCTTTATAGGTAAAACTGCCCGTTTGAGGAGTGGAATTGCCAAAGTATAAAACTCGATCTATCGTAGGATTACTCATCTCACGAAGATCTTGCGCCCAAGCTGTGCCTCCATTGTTAGCAACAACGGCAATTCGCCAGGCGGAATCCACCATAGAATTACCCGTACCATTGCTTGTGGTCGTTCCGAGAGTAACGCCGCCGCTGGTATATTCTGATGAAGGAGTCGCCTCCTGTTTGTCAGCTGAAAGCCACGGGTTATACAGTTCGATAAACAAGCCGGATTCCGGTTTGTAGACCTGGTCCATATCTGCAACGCCATCGCTGTTATTCGCTCGAACTTTAGCCATCAGGGCGATAATGGGTTCCATGTTACGTGGGTTAAACGTCAGACCGTATTTTGTACAAAACGCTTCAACCTCTGCTTGACCGGGATTTTCCGGGCAATCTGCTATGTCATACCATTCGGCGTCAATCATACCAGAAGCGCCTGAAGTACGAGCGCATTTGTTGCTATCGTCGCTTCTCCAACCGCCCAGTTCAGAGTCTTCCGTCATACGGGCATGGAACGCGAACGTTTCTGTAATAAGCAGTTCAGGTCGCTCACAGCCCCAAACGTTGTAGCCGTCAATCTGCAAGTGCGTACAGACGGAGTCTGAATCGCGGAAGTCTACGGCATTGACAGCCCACTGAGCCGCAGCCTTACTTTGTCCAACGCATGCTTTAGCAATTTGATACAGATCTTTCGCCAGCTGCGTTCGTTCTTCATCTGCAACGGTAGGATTCTCTTCGTAATTTGTCAAAGGACGGTTAATATCCAATTTGAACCCAGCCTGAACTTCTTCAGGAAGATTGGTTTTGTTTGTTGTAAATGCTGAAGGCGTTATATCGCAGTAAGGCATGTCCCAGCTTTCTGTAGTAATCAGGTTGCGAATGGAGTCAATGTCGTTAGAATCCTTAACAATATTGAACAAACGCGATTCGAGTTTTTTAGAATCGTCGTCGTACGCACGAACTACATGTTCCAGTTCTTCCAGCGAGAATGGTTTGCTTGGAGAATTCGTAACGCGATTCCCTCTGGGTTGAGCCAACCCCAGGTCGCGTTCGTACGAGCTGGAGCCGTAACTGCCAACAGTTCCCCGCTTTTGCCAAATAAACATCCCGTTTTGGTCGATTGCCCCAGCCATAACTCCGTAAAAGTCCAATGGCGAACGGAAATCTTTAGAAGTTACGCCAGTACCTGCGACAGTAAAACCAGCGCCTTCCAGCGATGTCAGTTCAGGAAAACAATACTTGAAGAAATTGGAATTAGGATTGGCGCCCTTGCGGCTATTCACTATGTCTGTAACTATATCGCTGCCAAGCAACGCTTCCATATTGATTTCAGCAGGACCAAATCCTTGACCATTAAGCATGGTTGTCGGGTCAAGAGTTGCTGGAGTATCTTCCGCAGCAGCCAACTTATCCGTCCCAGTTCCCAATGATGAATACGCGGTTGATGCGGTAGATAAATCGTCCATGCTGTGAGCGTTGACGTTGAGTCTTCCGTCCATATCTTCAACCAGAATGGCGTACAACGGAACCACCAACGTTCCATCCGGCATCGGACGCGGCGGCAGCCCGAGGTTCATCCAAACGCTGTCGTTGTCGCCGTCGCCGTCGTTGTCAACGTCCCAGGGCGACGCGTTATTGCTGGCGGCGTTTTTAATTGAATTACTGGTTAATGCTTGATAAATAGTGGTTCCACCCAGCTCATCTGCCGTCAATCCCGGTCGATTGTTTTCCCCTCGATAATACGACGGCATGACAACGCGCCCGACTTTAATATTATTAGCCCCGCCTGTATATCGCAGCGACATAAAATAATTCGTGTCGCTATTAGCATCAGCTGCGTCATAATTTGCTTCGCCCCCCTGATATGCGCGATTACTATTGATTACGCACTTCACGTTAGAAACAGCATAATCTGTCGTAGAACCAATGCCGCTGTCAAAAGGAATAATTGCTCCACGTGAGTTAAGAATAATCGTACTTTGTCCTTTGTACGGGCCTTCTGCAATAGTAACGACTCTGCCAGCATAATCCGCAGAGGCGGGAGTCATTTTATTAGCGCTAAACGATGCTGTAACTACAGTGAGGTTAGTAGAATCCCATCCGTACATATCGCCGATTAAATCGCATTCATACAGAGCGGAATTTGTACTTTGAGTAGTTCCAACCTTGGGCGGTCCCACCAGAACCTGCATAATGCCTTCTTCGAGCAGTTCCTGCGGCGAGTTCCCGGCGGTTTTTGAATTTTGAGCGGCAAGCTGAGCGGTTTCCGCAGAGTCGCGGTTTTTACCCGTCATCAAAATAAACGTCATGCCCAGAACCGCAAAAAACGTAAGAACCGCCATGATGACCAAAAGAATCATGCCGCGACGGGACTGCAAATTACTACGCTGATATCTATTGATGAAATTCATTTCTCTCAATGGGGGTTAAAACATTCGCCCAATGTATTTAAAAGTCTGAATCATTTCAGACTCAAGGAATCCAAAAAACAATTAAACAAGCCAAATTTCAGTTGACAGTATATGAACCGTCTATTCGAACAACCTTTTTGCAAATGCCGATTACATCGCCAAGGTATGTGTAATTATTTGTTTTATCGCCCGCTGCAGTTGCAAGCGTTGTGCCTCTGGCGACATAAACGTTCTCAATTTTATACCAGCGGAATTTTTGAGAATCGTCCTGACAAAAAATATAACTGCCGCGTTGATACGCCGTCGAATCAAGGTCTTTTTGATACCGATAAACGGCTAATCCGGTTATTTCATAATATCCATCGCCCAAAGAAACAATCGTTGCACAAGCAGTGTAAACGCCAGTTCCAACGACCTTGCCGGCGGCGTCTACAGCTAATTGGAACTGGTTGTTATCGCCTTCAATAATAGCTACATCGTCGTCGCCGTTGAACGTTCGATTGTCTTCAACGGTTAGGGGGCAAATAGTAAATTTGCTTTCCAATCCGGATTTAAGCCTGCTGGCAAGTTCTCCATTATCATTGGCAACTACAAAATAATTCTGACCGTTTGGATTCCAGCCATTGGAAATCTGGGTAACAACGCTATTCATAACAGCGCGGCTGAGATCGGCGCCCATATCGGCTTTACGAGCCTGGAGCATCTCGTAGCGCCCCGCGGGTATCATTGTTGCTACGCCTAAAAGACCGATTAAAACAACAAATACCGATACCAGCACTTCCAGAAGGCTGAAACCCTGTCGACAGGTTTGAAGTATTTTTGACATTGGACTAAAGTAGTATCAACGAATAATTGTTAATTAAAAACGCGAGCGGCGTTAACATTTGCAGCGTTATACTGTATGTTCTGCTCTATTGTTGAATTGCCCGTAGCAGGGTCAATTACAATCCAGTACGAATCCAGAGTTTGAAAATTTCGTAAATTGTCTTCCGGAGTGAAAGCCGTCAATGCCCGATCCCATTGTCCGCATAAAATGTATATTTTATCCGTAGGAACAGCATTTGTAGTTCCGCCTCTTCCTGATGAGATGCGATAGCACAAACCAACTTCGCCTGTTGGCGTGAACATGATGATAATTGGATAAGTTCCAGAATTGCTAAACTGTCCATTATTAAGACCGGCAACGCCAGAATAGTACAAGTCAATAGCCGATCCGCGAACCACTTTGAGCGGTTCCACCATGCCAATTGACTGAAGATAATTTTTTGTCTGACTTACTGGAGCTCCCTGAATTTCGTATGTTGTAGTCCAGTTCCCATTAGTCCACGGACGAAATTCTGCTTCAGGTCTGGTCGTATCTCCCGCCTGAAATTTACATGTGGTTGGGCTTTGCATTTCATACCACACGCCGCGACCGCCAAATCGAATCATGTTGCCTTTTTGCGTCCAATTGGCAGATGCATCGTTAAATGTCAAATTTAATGTCAAATTTGTTAATGACGTTGCATTAGCGTTCTGTTTAACGGTAACTTTGGACTGATATGTTTCACCTGTGTACAACGGCGGCGCTACAACCTGTTGAGCGATTACACAGGCTGATGGATAGTTTTCAAAAGGAATAAACGCTACTCCACAGGGACGCCCTGTTGCAATTGCTTTCGCTCGAGCTTCCTGTATGTAAGCATTGAGCGAGCGAGCGGTGTCTCTTGCTGCAGAGCCTTCCTGGCTTGGGCGGATCATGGGAGCCGCAATCGCCAGCATGAACATCATAATGGCGACAACCACAAGCATTTCAATGAGCGTTACGCCCGAGCGTCTGTTTGTATTATGTAAACTAACTTTCATAACAGTATAAATCCATATTAAAATTAGTTCGAATTAGTCAACATCGAATGATTGGTAATGTTGTCAAAATGATGCAACACTCTGTTGTTGCCGTCCGTATCGTTCCACGGCGTCCCAATATAACGGTTATCGCCGTCTTTGGTCATGGGATTAGGAGGATTCGAATATTTAAATGTATTTTGTTCGCTTCCTGAAGTCGTTCCTCGGTTGATATCGTAAATCGCGTCCGGACCCGCAGAATAAATCAGAGGATATAAAGCCGGAGTTCCGGGTTCGATATTGCCAGTGTCAAACGGGTCGTGAATAAATTTAACGTCCGTTGTAACGGTGGTTGCCTGCAAATCCGATTCGCAGTTTAGATTTCGGAAAAATCCCGCCGGCCAAAGGATGTATCGAATAGGACGCCCCCAGCCGTCAATGAATTCCGGCAAGCCGTCGCCGTCGTTATCGCCAATTTCGCCTTCAGAAAACATGCTCGCGCCAATTGGATCAGCCATAACCTGCATGTATAACAATTCTGCCGAGGCGTGGCTGGTATCGGAGGATTTGTTAAACTTCGCTTTATACATCTGAGTAACCGCCGGCAAGGCTTCTGAACCAAATTTATCCAAATCGCCAGCGCGGTCCGGCATTTCATGACGAATGAGAATTCTTAACGCGTTGAGCTTTGCCTGGGCAACTTGTTGTTTAGTTTTGCCCGAAGTGTCGCCAATATCCACTTTCCGATACTGATACGATGCATAACGCTTCATGACAACGCGATTGATTTTCTCAATCGTAGCGCGCGTACGCGCCGCGGCTGCGGCGTTGCGGGCAGAGCCGACGGCGCTTAAAGTCAAGCCCGCCAACATGGTAATAATCATCACCACGACGAGCATTTCAATAAGAGTAAATCCATTGCGCTGTTTCATGAAAAACCTCAATTGAGTATTATGAACCACGTTTCCTTATCAATAATAGTCAGCCAAATTAGTCAGCCAAATCTTGAATGTCGCCAAAGTTGGTTTGGTTGTCAAACGCATCTGTGTTTTTGACTGCAGTGTTTACATCGCCGCCAACCCCATACTTGCCGTCCAAACCGGGAGATAAAATCTGAAAGCGTTTATCGCCATACCAGACGCTGCCCTTTTTATAAGGAGTTATATTGGTTCCGTTATCGCTGTATGTACCGCTGTATGTTGTCGTTCCACCGCTGATTTTCGCTCTAAAATACAAGTATGGAGCCCCGCCCGTTTTGGACGTATAGGTTGCCACAGTCCCGTTAATAGTTCCAAGCTGAGCAGGGTTAAAGTCGAAAAGCGGCGTGTTACGAGGAGTGTTTGCATCTGTTGCGGTCAAATCCGGATCAATTGGATTTTTGCTGAATCCAATCGGTCGACCATCTTTAATCGGTCCGCCCAGCCAGTAGACAAGCGCGGTTTCCGGTTTGATGGTATTAGGAACTTTATTGATATTGGCAGAAGTTGCTCTTGGATACGCTTTAGCGAGATGACGCTTTACAGCAGTCGCGTCCGTCCCGTCTGGCGGATATTCGCCATACATTGTTTTGTACGCTTCAAGCGCCATTTCCAGCTGCTTGAGTTCAGCTGAAATTGCCGCCTTTTGAACGCGCGCTCTGACTACAACCATTGCGCCTGACATAAGCGCAGCCAAAATGCCAATAATCGCAATTACCGTCAGCATTTCTACCAACGTAAAGCCGGAACGAGTGAATAACGAACGTTTCATAATGAGTTGTAAAAATCAGGTATTGTAAGGGGAAAAGCCAAAGAGGAGAGAAGGCGAAGCTTCTCTCTTCTCGCTTCTGATAAGTATTTCTCAACCGGACAGTTTGCTGATCAAACCAATCAACGGCATAAACAACGAAATAACAATAAAACCAACCATGCCGCCGAGGAAGATAATCAGCAACGGTTCCATCAAACTCATCAAAGAGTCTGTCAAAACGTTGACTTCATCATCGAACGTGTCAGCGACTTTGTACAACATTTTATCCAATTCACCGGTTTCTTCACCGACGTCAATCATGTTGACAACCATGTCGTCCATGATTTTTTGACGGAACTTCATCATGTAAATCAACAGCCCAATTGGACCTCCACAGAAGAAGCACCACCAGAATATCGCAACCGGATGAATTGGCGGAATGGAATTCTCCTTAATTGGTTTTGCAATGGATTCGCCTTGACGAATCGCTTCCAAAATTTTGTCAAACAATCTTTCAAAAACGCCGTTGCCCGTTGTTTCTCGGGTAATGGTAATCGCTTCGATAATCGGAACGCCGGAGCTGACAAGCGTACCCAGCGTTCGCATGGCGCGCGCAACCGCGTTCTTTTCTACCAGCTGACCGAATACCGGCATTTTCAAGGTGAACAGGTTCCAGCCATATCGGCAGTAGTCTGACTGGTTCATCATTTTGATAAGCAGCCAAACGCCAACCGGAACGGCGATCAAAATCCACCAGTAATACACGAACATGTTGGATATGTAAATCAACATCTGCGTCATTGCCGGCAGCGTTGTATCGAAGTCCTCGAAAATTTTGATGAACTTTGGAATGATGGTAATCATCAAAAACGCCAAAATGCCAACGGAGAACATAACGACGCAGACAGGATACGTCAAAGCGCCCTTGATTTTTCTCTTTAACGCTTCGCTCTTTTCCGTAAATTCTGCAAGACGCTGCAAAATGACTTCCAAAGCGCCGCCCGCTTCACCGGCTTTAATCATGTTGACGTAAAGTCGGTTAAAGGCCTTGGGACACTTCGCCATTGCTTCCGACAGCGTTGCGCCGCCTTCGATTTCGTCGATGACGTCTATCAAGGCGTTTTTAAGGGCGCCCGGCTTCGCCTGATTCTCCAGAATTTTCAAACTTCGAAGAATCGGCAGACCTGCGTCTTGCAAAATGGAAAGCTGACGTGTAAACGTACATAATACCTTCGATTTGACGCCAGCAAGAGTAAACGTTTTACCCTTCTTGTTTGACGTTGCCGCAACTGACGATTTGCGCTCCTTTCTGACCGACAATTTGGTCAGATAGTAGCCCATGTGTTTTATGGTAATTGC
>JAZMZV010000243.1:0-2528 GCA_045586185.1 Thermoguttaceae bacterium
TCTGCATTTCTCTTGTATTGCTATAGTTGTTTAATTGTCTTCTTCAACGTTTTCTGTTTCCGCAGACGCAGACGCAGCCGGGACAGGGTCGTCAACGGGTGGAGCCGCTGGAAGATAGCGTTTTTCCGCTTCGTTGTTTTGGAGACAAAAGGATTCCAGTTTCTTCAGGGCGTCTGAATTTTGAGCGCTCGGGTCGGAAGACCATTTTATTACGTGCGTGGGGGCGCCGCTGTAATCCAACGAGTTTTTAAACTGCGACATCGGCAAATAAATTCCTTCCGAGCCAACGCAGGATTTGTCTGACATTGTTACTGTATAAAAGTCTTTGTACAGCCAGTAAAGCGGCGAATATTCAAAATAGGGAACGAAATGCAGCCTCATGGGTTTGACTTCCGTCCCGTAGCGCTTAAATTTAATTGGGTTATCCCATGAGTACGATGAGGAAATGTCAACGATCTGCCAGTCCGGCAGCTCGCTCAATCGGAGAAGAAGTCGGTCGTCTCCTTCAAGCGGGTAGTTTTGCATTTCGATAATCACGTCTTTACAGAAGACCAGCCGCCCGTTCATAAACCCGCGAACCAAATCGTTATGAAGGATAAAACCGTAATGGATAAAATAGAGCGCGACGAAAAGAATAATCAGCGCTGTCCACTGCGTACTTTTGGACGTCTTCCGGATACAAAAGATGTAAATTAAAGCGAGTATTCCAATAACGATGATATGGAACGCCCACAGTATCATTATCGCGAACAATGCTGCCTGTTCTCTCATTTGTTGGCTCCTTTAAGTAGCGTTAAATAAACTGTACCCACAATATCGAAAAAAACAGCGTAAGCGCTATTAAAATCGAAAGTAAAACTAAAAAGCTGCCCCAGGTTTGGCATTCATAGAACGGTGGACGATCATAGAACAGTGGACGATACGGTTCGCGAGGTGGTACGGCGCTGCGATCCTTAAAATATTGCATGTACGATGCGCAGGCGACAGAAATCGCGAGGGCAAGATTCTGGTTTATTTCGTCCTCACAAGGATCCTCTGCAACATCAAGGTCGCCTTTCCAATGGCAGATTGTTTCGCAATCAAAATAATGAAGTCCGGCGGGGTTCTCGTTCTGCTCAAATTCCTCAATGCACCCGTTAATCAATATGTACATTTTCAAGAAAATTCCCAGCGCCTGTTTAGAATAAGGCTTATCCGATTGATTCAATTTCGCAATCATTTCGTTACGCTGCGATTCGGAAATGTCATAATGCTCAAAGAACTGTTCAAACGATTGCATCGCCTCGTTAAGACGTATCTGAACCATTCGTTTGGGCGTTATTCTTTTTTTCTTTGTCATGATATTACATTCTCTGGCATTCCCGGATGGAGCCAACGCCTGCTACCCCTCTTTCCCGTCGTTTTCGATGTCCTCCAGCGTAACGGGAATATCGTCGTCCTCTTCCTCGTCGCTGGGGCGGAAGGATTCGACTGTGTATTCTTCGTTAAACCAGCGGTTTAAGTCTATCCACCGACAGCGGGACGAGCAAAACGGGAACGCGTCGGTTTCGGATTCCAGAAACTTCTTTCGGCAGATTGGGCATGTAAACAGCTGAGGATCGGGTTGCGAGGTCATTTTATAATTAACTAAATAACGTTTTCAGGGCTTGGGAATTTCATTGCATGCGTAAACCGGTCGGTGAAGTCCGGCAGTTCAGCCAGGTTAAACGGTTTGACGCTTCGAGCAAGGCGGTTCAGGTCGAGCAGGGCGTCTTCCAGATTGGGGCGGCGCAGGACGTCTGCGGCGGCGGCGAGGGCGAGGTTGCCCAGGAATCGAACCTGTTCCGGGCGGCCGGGGGGAAGGATTCCGACGTCAAACAGGCTTGTAACAGACAGATGACAGCCGAAGTTCCCGGCGATATACACAGCGTCGAGGTCAGCCATGGTCAGCCCAACGCATTCCAGCAGGGCGAGAACGCCGGTGCGAATCGCCCCGCAGGCGAGCTGAACCTGTCGAACGTCTTTTTGAGTAATGTTCAGCGGCGCGGCTGGGGGGATTCTCAGCTTTCCTTTCGGGAGAAGCTGACCGGTTTTGAGCAGACAGGCGATCAAGTCGATAAGCCCTGAACCGCAAACGCCGGTTGGAGCGGACCCGTTGAGCGTCGTCCACGTCAGTTCCCCGTCGTCGTTGACGCGAACGGAGTTGACGGCGCCGGCGCCCGCCTTGGTTCCGATGGAAATGCCTGCGCCTTCCAGCGCCGGTCCCGCCGCGGTGGACGCTGCGGCAAGCGTCCCGTTGTGAAAGATCGCCATCTCGCCGTTGGTGCCGACGTCCAGCGCCAGCCATTTGCGCGGCGGCCGGGTTGTGTTACAATCTTCCAGATGAACGCAGCGGTCAACGACGCCCAAAATATCGCCGCCTAAAAAGCCGGCAATAACAGGCGGAACGACAACCTGAGCGTCAGGCAGATTCAAACCGACGCTGGCGGCAGTGAGGATTTGTCCGGTCAGAGGAATGGACGGCGCGAACGGAACCGACCCCAACGACC
>JAZMZV010000244.1:0-30885 GCA_045586185.1 Thermoguttaceae bacterium
AGGCGGACGTCAGCGACGAAAACGATCGACGTCGGCTGGCGGATTGCGCCTGGAATTGGCGTGGACGGCTTGACGTTCTGGTCAACTGCGCTGGCGCGGATATCTTGACCGGCAAGACGAAAAAGCTCACGTTTGAAGAAAAACTGCGTCTGCTGTGGTCGGTAGACGTCCTGGGAACCGTCGGCTTGTGCCGGGATTTGGGCGACAGAATGAAAGCGCAGGGGTCTGGCAGCATAATCAATATTGGCTGGGACGGCGCGCGGCGCGGCTTGGCGGGAGACAGTTCTGAACTCTTCGCGGTGGCGAAAGGCGCGGTGGAGTCGTTTTCCCTCTCGTTGGCGCAAACGCTTGCGCCGGAAGTACGGGTCAACGTTATCGCTCCCGGCTGGATTCAGACCAAATGGGGAACCGGCGCCCCAACGGCATGGCAAGAAAAAATTCGGCGGCAAACGCTCTCTTCCCGATGGGGAACCCCCGAGGAAATAGCGTCTGTCGCCGCGTTTTTGGCGTCTCCCGCCGCCGGTTACGTCAACGGACAAATAATTGACGTCAACGGCGGGTTTGCGGTCAGATAATTATTCTTCAACGTTGGAATTTTCTCTGCCGTTTCGAGTAGACTTCTGGCGAAATACGTATTCGTCAATACTGTCGTTGACAAATTGAACGTTGCCGTCGGCAGACAAGATATTGCACCCTGTTGAATGGAATGAACCAAACGGCAGCGTATTATAAAGCGTACCGCTTTCAGGAGTTTCTCCCAGCGATTTGTCGCGAACGACTTTGCACTGGAACATGCGTCCCTGAGTATCCGCTCCAACAAACCACGCGCGCATATAGTATGGATACGTCTGAGCGTTGTCTTTGAGCGAACCTGTTACGTCATTGACTTTATGCGTTGGCGCTTCGCCCACCATGTAAGTGTTGCTTGTACCGTCGCTGATCTGGCTGAGCTTAATCTGTTTACCCCACGAAAAAACGCCGTTGTCTGGAATGCTGCCGTAAGTTGTATTTTGAAAAATACAGGCGCTTTCCAGCGTTTGGTCATAGGTGTTAATATCGTCTGACGGTTTGTTGTTTACAATTGTTTGCGTCCAGTAAACGCCGGCAAAGCCCTGATAGCTGGACAGAGGTCCATATTGACCTTCTTCTTTAGGCTCGGTGTTGGTAAACTCGTCGTTAAAAGACGGGCAGTTGAAGGCTGGAACCTTTGTTCGGCAAAGGGTGTAAATGCCTCTGATTTTCTTTTCCGTGGAATTAGGAACTGAAGTGTTGGTTCTCGCATTATATCCCTGTTTGAGGTAATAGTACCCGCTGTAGTTGAGGTCAACGGAATCGTAAATGGAGTTCAATTCCATATAAGGCGTAATATAGAAGAACGGGCTGAATCCTTCCAAACCAGGTTTTGCCGGTTTAGAACCGCCGTAGCCGTTAGCGGCGGAGTCTGACGTGCCTGTGCCGCGATAAATTTTATTGTCTGTTCCTGCAGGGAACTTCTCTTTGTTGCTTGAGGCGTAATTGTGAAAAGCGGTTCCTAACTGCTTTAATTTGTTAGAGCACTCCATACGACGCGCCGAACCTCGGGCTGCCTGAACGGCTGGGAGGAGAAGTCCTACCAAAACGGCAATAATGGCGATAACGACCAAAAGTTCAACCAGCGTAAAACCGCTGCGAGAGCTTCTTGAATTAAGATTGTGCATGATCTGTATCCTTTGGCTATGAAAAAGGAACGACGCGCTGTGAATATCTGTGAAGTATGACCAACAGTAAAACGTCATTCTAAACTATTACCCTATAACGTATATTATAACATAAATTTGATTCACGTTAAGAGCTTCTTTATCATACTTTCAAAGAAAATAATAAAAAAATCAAAAAAAGAATAAATAATGCACAATATAGATAAAATGGGGTATTTGATAATTCTCTGTTTGGCTGCGTTATTATACGCCTTTATAAAATAAAAAAGTCCCAGGATTGACTTCGGTAAGTAATTGAGGCAAGCCCGTATTTCAAGGGAGGCGGCCTGGAGCTCCAACTTCAAAATGTCAGGCTTCCTTTCTGCGAAGAGGGGTGTAACCGACCGGCTTTTGTTGGGTCTTTAAGGACAGGCGCCAATACGAGCTAATTAACGGCTCGCCGATTATCAAACCAAAGTCATTCCTTAGGACTAATTTGAATTCTACCCTAAATCCCCACTGTTTACAAGACGTATCCCGGGGGATTTGGCGAAAAAAGTCGAAAATTCTTTTAAATCAGGTTTTCTTGAGTTCTAAAAATAAGGATTGTGAGGGTTATGTGGACATTCCGGTCGATCGCTTGTGTTTCGGAGTGCGGGAGCATAGCTCCCGCTTTCGTACTTGACGGCTTGCCGTCAAGACCATTTTGCTATTTGTGACAAGCTACGCCAACTTGAAAAAACTTTAGGTCGCCAGCAAGCTGGCTCCCTTTTAGGGAAGTTTTTTCAAGTTGAAATAAAAAGAGGGGAAAACCTTTTTTGAAAAAAAGGTTCTTCCCCTCAAACTCCCCTTTCCAAAAAACTTTAGCAAGGGGAGAAAATAAGGTAAGAACGACAATTAATCAATCGGCGAAAATCCGTTTAATCCGTAAAATCCGTGAACGAGCTGACCTGCAAACAACCTTGCTTCAGCCTCAAGTTCGTCAGCGAATTCGCTCGTACTTTATAGGTAAACGACGCTCCTGTGACATTGAATTCCGACGTCGCGGGAACGACTTTTTTCGGCTCGTCGAGAGAGTTGCGATCCGTGTTCTTTTCGGACGTCAAAACGGTTTCTTCAACGGCGAAATCCGTCTTGCCTGACCAGTTGTTCAGCTTGATTTGGACGTCAACCGGCTCGGTTTTCATATTGACGATTCTGATGAGCAATTCCCCGGTTTTTGTGTTACGATGAGCAACCGTATAGAGCGACGTTTTGTTTCCCGTACTAAACGGTTTCCAGAACGAGCCGCTGTCTGCCGAACTTTGTAAAAACAGTTTGCCGTTTTCAAAAGCGGCAAGGGAATTCTTGCCAACGCGAATCTCGTACTCGTACCAGACGCCCGTCTGATACGGCTGATATTCCTCGGTTTTGACGTCCAGGAAATGTTTGACGCCGTCCACCCGCTGAATAACCGCGTCTTTTGTGTTCGCAAACCCGGCGCGATTGATCCAGGTGAAGTTTTGATTGTCAAAGTAATTGAACCCGATAAGCAGTCCTTCTTCCCCGTCGAGTCGTCTCGCCTTAAATTTGAACGTATAGTCGCCGGAGAGTTTCAAGCCCGGAACGACGACGCTGTTGGGCGCAGCGATTTCTTTTGTCAGCGGGGCGAAAAGAGCCTTTTCTTCGTCCGGGGAGAGCTTGAACTGTTTGCCGCTGGCGTCTGTTACAACCAGGTCTTTGATTTCCGCCTTGGTGTTCCACGTCGCCAGAATAAGCGTTGGGGCGCGTTCTTCCTGCTGTGTAACAGCAACCCTTGTCGGCAGGACGCGGTCGCCCTTTTGCAGAGCAAACATCTTCTGGACGTAATAGAAGGGCTGGCAGAACGTTCGGCGGTTGTCGAAACCGATCATCTGGACTGTCCAGGTCGGGTCGCAGACGTTATGGAACCGCGGCGCGTACGACGCCATTGTAACAGCGTCGGCGTTGCGTTCCATGCCGATCATCATCGCGGCTTCGCCCAGCGCGTCGTTGAGACATCCGTTGTGTTTCATCTGCGAAACGCCGTATTCTCCGATGTACACCTTGCGCTTTTCGCGAGTCTCCGTATCGTACCGATCGGGAATTCTGGCAAGGTTTTCAGGCGTGTTATAAAAATGATCGTCCCGAATGTCAACGTCGGCGTCTTTGATTTCAATACAGGAGACGTAGAGCAAATCGGGATACTTCGCCTTGAGGGCGGCGTGAAACGTCTTGTATCGGGGGATGTATTCTTTGCACCAGTTTTCGTTGCCGATTTCGACGTACCTGAGGTTGAACGGCTCCGGATGTCCTGCAGCAGCGCGCATGGCTCCGTATTTGCTTGTAACAGGCCCGACGGCGTATTCAATCGCGTTGAGAGCTTCGTCGATGTGGGGCTGAAGGTCTTCGACGAGAACCATGCCCCCATCGCGGAACTCGCAAGCCATGCCGCAGGAGACGACCAGCATCGCCTCCGCGTTGACGTCTTCGCAGAACTGAAGGTACTCGTGCAGCCCCAGCCCCTGATTGGATCGGTATCCCCACAAACTCCAGCGGGACGGGCGCGTTTCCACGGGACCTAACGTCGTTGTCGGGATGTAACGGTTGGCTACCGTACAGCCTTCGACAACGCATCCGCCGGGGAATCGGACGAACCCGGGCTTGAGGTCTCGGAACAGCTCGACGAGGTCTTTTCTCAGCCCGTTGGGACGGTTATTGAACGTCGGCGGGAAGAGGGAGATTTCATCGACATAGACTTTCCCCGGCTTCGTAAAGACGAGTTCCAGCCGGGCGTCTGCTGTAACAGACCCGGTAAAGACGCACTCGTACTTCGTCCACGCCGCCGACGCGACTTCAATCGTCGTTTCTGACAGAATGGCGTTGTCCTTTCCAACCAGCCGAACCAGAACAGGCGTCTTTTGCCCTGCTCTGGCGAACATCGAGAACTTGTACTCATCCCCTTTGTTAATCGGGATGCCCCAGTAGCCGTCGTTGGACAGAATCGCCTGACCTTTGGGCAGAACCGTCCCGACTGTAACGCAGGCGTAGGACGGGTTGTTTTCGTGAATCGGGTTCTCCGTTTCCAGCGTCAGGTACGCCTCGACGTTGTAGGCGGAAAACTCCCAGTTGGGAAACTTGTTTTCAGAACTGAACCCGACCGACCAGCCCTTGTTCGGTCCGACGGCTTTGCCGCCGCGAATGGCGGTTCCTTCTGGAAGACGGTAATCTTCAAAACTGCGGTTTTCAATCAGCTCCGCATAAAGCCCGCCGTCGCCGGAATGGTTGATTTCTTCAAAGAACAGCCCGAACATGCCCGGATTGAGCGGGACGCCTTGAGCGCCGGCGTCGACAGTAAGATAGACCGTCTGACCGACCGCTGCACAAACGTAGAACGCCCAAATCAGCATAAAGGAGATAAACGTTTTTTTCATGGATTGTTTTGTAATTTGTTGTTAGAATAAATCGGCGGCGAAGCTCGGGGAATGCGGCGGCTTGACGCCGGCGGCGAGGCGCCGCTCCCAGTCCGCGCTACCGCGCGTTTGCCAATAATCGCTCCCGTTGGTCGCTTGTGGCAGAAGCATCAGAAAATCACTTAAATGCGGAAAGACGCTTCGTCCGCGCCCCTGAATGATTATCGGCTACGTTGCGAGATTTCAGCGGCACATTGGACAAGGCGGCGCCTAAGGGCGCCGCACTCCCCGAAATTGTCACGCTTGATTCCGCTCCTCACTCCTCACTCCTAATTCCTAACTCGCTTACGCAGGAATAGCGCGACAACGCCAAGAACTAACAGCGCCCAGGTCGACGGTTCCGGAACGGCGTTGGCGTCGAGGACGCCGGTAATTTGATAATAACTACCGTCAGCGCTGAGACTGTAACTCAGACCTGTGAAGTAATAGGACGAAATCGCGTTAAGTACGTCGTCAATGATGTTCTCGCTGTTGGTTGACGTCAGTTTAATTGCAATCGGATCGTTCGGTCCGAGGCCGCTGTTTTCAGCCAACGCCAGGTTGATAATCCCGCCCTCTAAGTAGAGGTTGCCATTGATAATGAGCTGATCGTTCTCGTCAACGGAGCTTCCGCCGATTTCCATCAGCAGCGTTCCGCCGTCGTTCAGGTAAAAATCGCCGGTTTCGAACGTCTTTCCAATCGAATTGCCCGGCGAGAACGTTGCGCCGCTGTTAACTTCGATATCGCTGGTTAAATATCCATTGAAATCCAGTTCGCCCATGTTGATGAGGAACGATTTCGCCTTTGACGGGTTGGCTTCCGGACTGTCAATCTTTAATGAGCCGAGTCCATTCTTAACAACGCTGGCGTTTTGAGCGTTATTGACCAGCGCGCCAGTCCATTGGATCGATTGCCCGGCTTGCGGAGCAAACTCGATTTCGGAATTGTCAGCCAGCGTTGCAGTAATGTCCGTCGCTGCCCAGTTGACGTCGTTTGTTGTAAAGACGCCTCCGGAAAGATTGACCGTATGAGCGCCCGCCGCTGTAATGCCGCCGGCGCCTGGAATTACCATACCGCCGGAAATGTTAATAATGCCGTTGTTGGCAATGGAGATTCCGTCGAAGTTGAGCGTTCCTCCTGAGACGGCAACTGTTCCTGTGTTGGTTATCGTTCCAGCGTTTGCAGTTCCGCCTGAGACGTCAAGCGTTCCCCCGTTGGTAACCGTTCCGAGGTTTGCCGTTCCTCCTTTAATTTTGAGCGACGATCCAGCTAAGGATTTAACGCTGTTAGCCGTCATAATGGAATCGTCGCCGGAAAGATCGTAAGCGGAAGCGTTGTTGCCCAAAAGAAGCATTTTGTAAGTCGCTTCTCCGCCGGTCTGTACAACGTTGCAGACGCCTGTGGTAGTAGTTTCGTTTCTGCAGCCAATAGCGAACCAGGTGGAGTCAACCTTGAAGGTTCCGCCTTTGATTTCTACCAAAGAACCAGCTGCATTTGCCGCCCAGCCGATACCGGAATAACCGCCGCGGGCATAGACGGTCGCATTATCTTCGATTACAACGTGGGATTTTGCGGTCATTGCCACCCAGAATTCATTGCTGCTGAAATAGCTGTTGTCGCTGAAGGTCATTTCCAGATTGTAAGTATTGTCTCCAAGCAATCCTACAACATGAGCGCTGTTGTCATCGTTGGAGCCGCCCCACATGTTGCCAGAGACGTATACATAGGCGTTATCCGTCATGGTAAACGACGCGTAACCAGCTCCTTTGTGATCTTTGTCGTTATTGCCCTGGAATACTCTGAATTGAGCGGCGTCAAGCCGTGAATTTCCAGACATTGTAACGTTAGCTGCAACGTTGTCGCCATTGGCGAGGTTGTAGGCTAAATGGAACGTACTGCCATCAACTTTCAAAGAGGCGTTGTTTGATATAACCAGTTCAGCGTTTCCCTTATATCCAATATGGAGGTCTTTCGTTTGAAGAGAACCATTGCCAGTTATATTGAGATAACCTTTTGTGTGCGCGCCTTGAGCGACGTAGATGACGTCTGATGCAACAACAGAACCTCCATTGACGTTTAAATAGCCGTGAGCATATGCGCCGTTAGGGACGTCTACCTCCTTGGATAATATTGTAGTACCGCTATTGTTGGTAAATGTAGATGTGTAGTAAGTTGTCGCATTACCGCTGGAGTCGGAAATAAGCAATTTTCCTCCAATAGTAACATTTCCTCCATTGTTGGTAAAAGCGCTGTTATGAAGCATTGCCAAGCCGCGATCGCCAGTCCCATTCTGAATATTCAGGGTTCCTTCATTGACAACTATCTCGCCATTATCGGTTTTTATCCACCATTTACTTGTACTATTATCTCTTGTAACAGAGCCGCCATTAATTTCAACATAACCATGATAAACTTGTGCGACATCAGAGTTAGTTGCTGATAATGTTACGGTTCCTCCGTTGACAAAAATATTGCCATGCATATTTTCAGGAGTTATTGTAGAGCTGCCGTCGTAGATCACAAGCGTATTGTCAGCAGGCAGCTCACTGCCAAATGTATTCGTTCCGCCTATAACAATCGTCTCTTTGCTGTATGGAGCAATAGAGCCATTTTCACCGTCGAAGACATACCCCGTATTATTGTTGACGTTACCCGCCCATCCGGCGATGGAAGGATCCCAATACTTGATGTCGTCAGCTGTTGGGGTTGAGTTGTATCCGGCAACGACTGCAGGTTGATTGTTGATGGTTACAACAGCCGTTTCCCAGTTGGACGGCGCAACGGTGAGAACCTTTGCCGCTTCGGCTTCGTCTTGAGATCTGAAAAGACCAGCAAGCATTTGATCGCCGTTGGAATACGTTGCCTTTGGAGATTCTGAGAGGTTAATCGTTCCGCCGGTTGCGTTGAACGTTCCGTTTGTTGAGGTAATCAATCCGTAGGGAGCAAGATAAATACCGCCGTTTTCTAGGTTAACAGTTCCGGCGTTGTTCAACGACGTAACGTTGACAGCTCCGCCGCTAATATTAAATGTCGAATCCCCTTCGATATTGATTGTTTCCGCATTGAGAGCGCCCGTACCGCTGACGCTGGTAACGGACATTTCAGTATTGGTTAACGAAAGAGCGTTTACCGTACCGCCATTGACGTTGAATTCGGAGTCGCCATTAATATTAATAGTGTCAGCTTTGAAGGTTGCCAAACCGTTGACAGTGGTTGCGGATGTCGCGCCAGAGTTTGTTGTAAAAGTTGTTGTCGTAAACTTGCTGTTTCCGTTAAGAGTAATTTCCGCAGCGTAGGATTTTCCGTCGATGAGGCTGGTCGCGGCCCCTTTTCCGACTTGAACTTCGTTCGCAATAGCAACCGACGCGTTGTCGTTGAGGGTTAACGAGCCGTACGCAGCGCCGCCGACGTTATTCCCAAAGAAATACATGTTGCTGGTTGCTGTAATATTGGAGGAACCGCCCATCGTAACGACGTTGACGACGTTGTCGCCAGAGGCGTAATTGAACGCCATGTTGAGATTTTCCACTTTGATCTGGGACGTGTCCGACATGGTCAGATTCGTATTGCCGTGCTGACTCAGACGCAGGTCTTTCGCCTGAAGATAGCCGTCATTCGTCATGTTGATGTCAACAGTTTTGCCTTTTTGGTCTGTTGCATACAGCTGATTGCCGTTGGCAATGAACTTCCCGCCGGAAATATTTACGGTTGCGTCTGAATGATAGGAGAAATAGGTTGTTCCCGTAACGGTAACCGTGCCGCCGGAGAGGTTGAAAACCGCCCCGCCAGCGTCGCCGGCGTTGATGTCGCCAATTTTCAAAGCGGCTTTGAACGCGACGTTGGCGTTGCCATTGACGTCCATTCTGCCGTTTCTGTCCAACGCGCAGTCGCTGGTAACCGTAAGACTGGCGTTGTTATTCAGGGTTAAAGATGATTTATTGTCCAACTTTAGCGTTTTGCTAAGAGTTATATTGGCATTGTCATTAAGGCTTACTGTTGCTTGATTGGCTACATTTACAGCTTCGCTTGCCGTAATTTTTGCATTGTCATAAAGGTTGACCTGCGGCGCATCTCTGCTGATGGAAATAGCTTTAGCCGAGATTGAAGAGCTGCCGCGCATATTGACGGTCGTGCCTTCTCCCCAGAAGTTCAAATTGGTAGAGCTGACGTTAAGCGCGCCTTTGCCGCTCATTTCCAGCCGGGAGCCGTCTGCTGTGTACGGCGCTGCATTGTCCCAGCCCAAGCCGGAATTGGTTCCGCCGCGGGCTGTTACAGTAGCATTGTCTGAAATCTCAATGTATGTCCTGGCGGTCATTGCCGTCCACCATTCATTGCAGGAAAACGTACTGTCGCCCCCGTAATACTGGTAGATAAGATAATCCTTTCCACTTTGATCGTAAGATTGACCGGTGTTGTTATTCCCGCCCCAGAAGTTGTTAGTAACATAGACGTTGGCGGTGTCTTGCAACCTCATAGTAAAAGTCGCTGTATTGCCGTTGGGAAGATTTTTCAACGGAACAAAACCCTTCGAGAATGTGGTTGATGTTGCGCCGTTAAACGTAATGTCAATATCCTGCCCGTTAGCGCCGGGATAGAAGTCGTTAGAAACCGTAATCGTTTTACCGGTAATGAACCCGGGATTGCCTGCTGTGGTAGGCGTGCCGTTGTCCCAGTTGTCTGCATTGAGCAGGTCAGTAACGGAAGCCGGGGCGGTATCGCTCCAGAGTGTGTCCGCCAAAGCGGCGCCGTTCAAGGCGAAAACTGTAATTAAAGCCATTGCGAACGCAAGCGCAAAAGGTTTGCTGGATTGAAAACGATCCATTGTGAAACTCCTTATTGGATATATCTTGGTAAAGTAATTCAATATTATACTATTGTATATTATACACCAGAATTATGAATCTTGAAGGTTGAGAGCGGGATTTTTTAAGAAATTTTGGGGAAAAGGTTAAAATAAAGAAAACGGGAGAGATGGAAATACTAGGAAAGACGCTTGCGCGGGGAGTGCGGCGGCTCGACGCCGCCTTAACCTGTGTGTTACGAATAATCTATGCGAAATCGAAAACGTCTTTGGATCGCGGATATTATCCGCGATCCTTGGTAGATGGTTAGTTTCGACGCAGGGTTTTAGTGGGTCGCTGGACAAGGCGGCGCCTAAGGGCGCCGCACTCCCCGAAACCTACTTTAACCTCAAGTTCGTCAGCGAGTTCGCCTTTGCCTTGTAGGTAAACGCCGTACCGGACGCGGTGAACGTCGAGGTCTTCGGCGCGACCTTTTCAGGCTCGTCGCACGTGTTGCGATCCGTGTTCTTTTCGGACGTCAAAACGGTTTCTTCCACCGTGAACTCGGTCTTGCCGGTCAGGTTTTTCAGTTCAATTTGAACGTCAATCGGCTCGGCTTTCGAGTTGACAATGCGGATGAGCAGGTCGCCGGTTTTCGTGTCGCGATGAGCGATGGCAAAGACGTCGGTCGCCGCGGCGCCCAGATTGGACTTGATAAACTGTTTGCCGTTTTCAAACGCGACCAAGGAGTTCTTCCCGACCTGAATCTCGTATTCGTACCAGACGTTTTCCTGAACCGGTTTGAACGGACCGATTTGAGAATTGAGCTGAACTTTGACGCCGTTGTGGGTTTCTTCGATGGAATCTTTGGTATTCTCCCAGCCGCCGCGGTTGATCCACGTGAAGTTCTGGTTGTCGTAGTAATTGATTCCGATCAGGAATCCTTCCCGCCCGTCGAGCTTGCGCGCCTTGAATTTGAGCGTGTAACTTTCGCCCAGCTTCAGGTTCGGAACGACGACCATGTTCGGCATGCCGTTCTTTGCCGTCAGCGGTTCAAAGAGCGCTTTCTCCTGCTGTGCGTCCAGCTTAATTTCCTTGCCTTCGGCGTCTGTTACAACGAGGTCTTTGAATTCCGCTTTCGTGTTCCACGTTGCCATGGCGACTGTGCAAGCGGGCTTGGCGGAGTCCGGCGAATCCATCGTCAGGTTCGTCGGCAGGACGCGGTCGCCCTTTTGCGTTGAGAACATTTTCTGAACGTAGTACGACGGCTGACCGAAGCAGCGGCTGTTGTCGAATCCAATCAGGTTGACCGCCCATCTTTGGTCGTTAATGTGGTAGAATAGAGGCGCGAACGACGCCATTGTTACCAGATCGGCGTTGCGTTCCATGCCGATCATCATGGCGGCTTCCGCCAACGCGCCGTTGAGGTTGCCGTGCCCAACGCCTTGCGTTACGCCGTACTCGCCGACGTAAATTTTGCGTCCGGTTCTCGCTTCCTTGTCGTACCGCTTGTTAAGCCCCCGGAAAAAAGCGGGCGAATTGTAGTAATGGTCGTCGCGGTAATCGACGTCAGCGTCTCCAATTTCGATGCACGAAACGTATTCCAGATTCGGGTATTTCGCTTTCAGAGCCGCCTGGAAAACCTTGTAACGGGGACGGTATTCGTTCCCCCAGTTTTCGTTGCCGATTTCGACGTACTTCAGATTGAACGGTTCCGGATGCCCCGCCGCAGCGCGCATGGCTCCGTATTTGCTTGTAACAGGACCGATAGCGTACTCGATGGCGTTGAGCGCGTCGTCAATATAGGGCTGAAGGTCGTCGTCGGAGACCATGCCGCCGTCGCGGTACTCGCACGTCATGCCACAGTTGACAACCAGCATCGCCGCTGCCCCGATGTCCTCGCACAGCTGATAATACTCGTGAAGCCCCAGTCCCTGCGGAGAGCGATAATTCCACAAAATCCAGCGCGACGGGCGCGTTTCCACCGGGCCGAGAGTCGTGGTCGGCTGGAACCGGTTGGCAAGCGTGCAGCCCTCGACAATGCACCCGCCGGGGAATCGGACGAATCCCGGCTTGAGGTCGTAGAGCTTCTGAACGAGGTCTTTTCTCAGCCCGTTGGGACGGTCGTTCCACGTCGGCGGGAAGAGAGAGACTTCGTCGAAAAAGACTTTGCCTGGCTGTGTGAACGTCAGTTCCAGACGGGCGTCAGTCGCGGTTTCGGCGCTTGTAATAACGGACTCGTATTTCGTCCATTTGTCAGACGTTACTTCTACAGACGTCTCTCCCAAAACGGCGTTTTCGTTTCCGATGAGCCGAACCTGAACAGGCGTCTTCTGCCCTGCCCTGGCGAAAATCGAGAACTTGTACTGCTCTCCCTTTTTGACCGCGATGCCCCAGTAGCCGTCGTTAGACAAGACCGCTTTGCCGTTGGGCAGAACCGTCCCGATTGTAACGCAGGCGTAGGACAGGTTGTTGGGATGAATCGGGTTTTCCGTTTCCAGCGTCAGGTACGCTTCGAGATTGTTCGCGGCGAATTCCCAGTGAGGGAACTTGTTTTGAGAATCAAACTTGACGCGCCAGCCCTTGTTCGGACCGACGGCGTTTTCGCCGCGAATAGCGGTTCCTTCCGGAAGACGGTAATCTTCAAAACTGCGGTTTTCAATCAACTCCGCATAGATTCCGCCGTCGCCGGAATGGTTGATTTCCTCAAAGAAAATGCCGTACATTCCCGGATTGAGCGGGATGCCTTGAACTCCGGCGTCTACGGACAGGGTCGCCGTCTGAGCGAAGGCGCAAGCCGTCATTGCCGCCAGCGCCAATACGAACAAAGTAAACGTTTTTTTCATGATAATTCTGTGGGGTTAGAGGGGAGTGTTCAGTGGTAAGCGCTTTGTGGAAAGTTGTAATCAAAACAACTTCCCCTAACGTTCTGAATTTCATTCTAACAGAAGAGAAAATGAATTGCAATGGACTATTGCGTAAAATTTGTTGTCTTTTTACGCAATAGTTTAGAAGTGGCATATTATTATTTAACCACAAAGAACACAAAGAACACAAAGAACACAAAGAATCAATCGGTGAAAATCCGTTTAATCCGTCGAATCCGTGAACGGACTGATCTGCAAACAACCAGGTTGTTTGCGAAGCGTAACTCCTCACTCCTCACTCCTAATTCCTAACTAAATTCACGCTCTGATCTTAAGAGGGTCAGAATAGAATCGGCTGGGGAGTTTGACTTTTCCCTGAACTGCCAGGTCCATGGCAAGGCGAACAATGCGTTTACGGGATTCTTCGACGTCTGACAGTTTCATTGGACCTAACAACCAAATCTGACTGTGATACTTATCTTGTTCGTTTTCTGGAAGGGCAGCTAAAAGATTTTTTACGACGTCCTTTTTCGCGTCGACCAGAGCCAAGGCGAGTTCGTTTGGGTTGGCGGCGGCGAAGATGGTTTTAATTGAATCGGCATCCAACGCGGCGAGGTCGTCAAAGGTTACGCCGATCGGATAGAGCGGTTCCAGAACAGACTTGTCTTTCTGCTTGATGGATTCCAAAATTTCCTGTCCGACTTGAACGTCAGAAAAAGAAATGATTTTGGAAAACTTGTCTATGCCGTTAACCGCGTCGTCGGTCAGGTTGTCAGCGTTTGCCTTGTCGACGGTAAATAAACTAACCTGCTCTTTGAGCGAGGCGGCAATATCCGCCAGAATTTCCGGTTCCGGCGTTTCCAGGTGCAAAAGTCGTTCTGCCGTTTGAGTGCGATAGTCCATCGAAAAGCAGGCAAGCGTCTGCGCCGCCGCCAATTCCGGAATCTGTGACAGAATCAGCGCGGTCGTCTGCGGTCGTTCAACCGACAGAATTTGCGCCAGCTTCAAAGGGGTTGCGTCTTTGAGGAACGCGAATTCCGGACGGTACGAACCGGCGTCAGGAGTTTTTTGAGGGAACGGAGACGTGTGCGGTTCTGGAAATTCCTCTGGGCTGTCTTTTCTTGTGTTACGATTTTCTCCCGTTAAGAGAGAGATGTTTTCATCGATAGCGTCCAAATCGAGCAACGCTTCCGCCGGGGAAATCTGTTCGTTGGGCTTTTCGTGCGGTGGATTGACTGGCGACGAGTGCGCCGGGTGCCGAGTTTGCTGCACGTTGGCGGGGAGGGATTTCTTCCTGGACGCCCACGCTCTTAACCGTCTTATTAGAGCAAACAGCGCCAGCGTCAAAACGACAACGCCGAAAAGGACTCCAAATCCGATTAAAAGTTCATACCGGTAAGAGGTCAAGAAAACAGTTAAAATCGCCAAAGCGATTTTAATTGCGAATTGCGAGCTGGGGGAGTCAAGTTGCGAGTTGTGAGTTGCGAGTTGCGAGTTGGGAACTGCGAGAGGTTTTTGCGAAGCGCTTTGCGTTACTGGAGTAGACGCTAAGCGACCATCGGGAGCGGTTTCAGTCTTTCGCACGGCAGCGCGGACTGGCTCCCCCGCCACGGGGGCCGAGGGCGCGTCGGAGAAGGTAATACTGATAAACTTTTCCGGTTCAAGCTTGGCTTCCGGCTGCGGCAGAATGTTGGCGATAACCGTTGTGATTTTCTCTTGAACGGCTCTGGCGGTTTGTTCGATAACCTGGGCGTCGGTCGGCTGGGACTCGTAGCCGATTGTCCCACGGCTTCGGCACAGAGACAAAATGCTGTCCATGGGAATGACGACGGAAACGCTGACGCTCTTTTCCGCCAGCGGGCTTTTTTGTGTAACGATTTCTTTCCCGCCCAAAACGCCCTCTTCTGTTTTGCGAATTACCGGGGTCGGTTCTGGCTGCGGAACCAACCTGTTCAGATCGCTGTTGTTGGCGGGCTGATTGATGCCGAATACGGCTGGCGTCAGGTCTTCGATAACTTCAGAACGATAAATCGTCGGTTCCGGGTCGTGCTCGATTCGCCGCTGGGTTTCGGACTGACAGTCTGAAATTTCAACGGTTGTTTGAACGATGGCGTTGTCTACGGACGCGCGAACCAGCTCGGAAATCTTCCTGTTCCAGAAGCGTTCCGCGGTCAGTCGTTTGGCAAGAGCCGGGTCTTTGATTCGTTCGGGCGATTCGTCTGTATTATCCAATGCTGAATATGACGACGCGGCACGCTGAGTGTAACAGGCGCCGGTTCGGGTGTCGACGATAACGACGTTTTCGGTTTTCAAGCCGGCAATCGCGTTGGCGGTTAAACGGCAGATAGCGTCAATTTTGGCGTCGTCCAGGTTGTAACCGGGAACGGATTTTAAACTGACGGAGGCGCGAACGATCGTTTTAGGGTTCAAGCCGCCCTGCTTTTCTGTGTCCCACAAAACGGAGGCGTTGGAGACGCCTTCGATGGAATTGATAATATCCGCCAGGTCTTTTTGCTGAGCGGCTTTGATTTTCAAATTGCGGACTTCGGGAGAATCAAACAGAGAAATCTCGACAGCCGTTTTTTCGAGCGTTCGACCAGACTCCTGCGGCAAGGCGTTAGCTTCCGCCAGAGCGGCAACGTAAGCGCTGCGGCTTTTCGCCGGGATTTCCAGCGTCTGGTTGACGATTGCATAGTCAGAGAGATTCTTTTTCGCCAGAGCCGCTTCGATTTGAACCAACTCGTCGGGCGTGAACTGCTTTCCGTCGAAAAGAGCGATTCGGCTTTCAGAATGGGGCTGCATTTCCAACCAGATTCCGGCGCCGCCGCCAATTAACAGAATTGCAATGACGCACAACGCCGCCAGGCGAAACGCTCTGGATGCGAAATACGAGTTGGAATTATGTGAATTGGTCGACGGCGGCATGGAAAACGGTCTTTAAGGATTGGGGAGTTAGAGGTTAGAAAGCAGTAAGACGACAGCGTTTATGTTGAATAAACATAAAGCTCTCCGTTGTCGCTTTGAGCTAACCGCTTGTTACTATGCTCTCTCTTATACACAATTCCTCAAAATTTTTCCAGACCAGTTTTCCGATTTTTTTAATCTTTTTGAAAAGGAATAAAAAAATTATAAAAGATGGGAAAATTGCTATAGCAAAAACTCGCAAAATGAGTATAATAGGGAGTATTATGATGTACCATTTCAAACACTTACGAACAAAGTTTATTTTGGCGATCGGCTTGCCGATGATTGTCATTTTTACAATCATGGCGTTTGTCGAGTATCGCTATGCCGAAACGGCGGTTGTACAGTCCACCGAAGACAACGTTGAAGCGATTGTCGGGAACATGTCAATGCGCATCAATCAGATGTGCATTAAAAACGCCCAGATTGCTCGAAACAACGCGAGCTTTTATCGGGCGTTTCCAGAGGCGTTGAAAGACGCTCAACGTTACGACGGCGCGGTTCAGGTTCTTCGTTCGTCGCTGACTGATGAGAACCCGGAACTGTTCGGTATGACTGTCTCCATGATTCCTCTGCCAGACGAACCGTCTTATGCGGTGAACAGCGAGCCGGACGGGTTTGTGCGTCCGGACACGTCGCCCTACGTGTTCCGAGTCCCCGGAAAAGAAAACGAAATCGGCGTTTCCGATTTGGTAAACCAGGGCGGCGTTTATTATTCTATTGACCACTGGCGGGGACTGCGATGGTACTCGGAGCCGTATACAACTCACGAAACGTACTGGTCGCCGCCCTACGTAGACGATACGCCGGGCTTGGAAAACGTCGAAATGGTAACCTGCAGCGTCCCGGTGATTATTAATAACCATCCTCGGGCGATTTGCACCATCGACATCAGTCTGGCAAAGATTCGAGAGATTCTGGACGGTTTGCAGCCCCCGGTCGGCTATTTGATTCTTCTCACCCCTGAAGGGAAGATGATATATAATAAGGAGTTCAACCGCTCCGTAGACCTCGAGCGTTTAAAATCCTCCGAATGCGGGTACGGCTACACGTTGAGCCAGGAAGATATGGACAAGCTCAAGCAGATGACTCGCGAGCAGAAAACCGGGCGTATTGTCATGTACGACGTCGACAACCATAAAAACGCGCTGTTCGCCTTTGCTCAGCCTGTACCGGAAACCGGGTGGTCGCTCATTCACGTCGTTGCCGAGCCGGAAATCCTCAGACCGCTGGTTGCGATGTTTTGGCGTCAGTCGCTGCTGTATTCGTTGATTCTCTTTGTAACGATGGTTCTTCTGTCGATCGTTTCCAGCGTCGTTACCAAACCGCTGGAAGATATCGACCAGGCGTCAGAACGAATTATCGACGGGGATTTTTCCGTCCGTCTTCATAACATGGAATCCAACGACGAAGCAGGGCGTTTGGCGAAGACGTTCAATCACATGCTGGAAACGCTCAAAGAAACCGTCGATCAAAAGGCGCAGGAATCCGCCGCTCGCCGCACGATAGAAAACGACGTCTCCCGCGCTCGCGAAATCCAGGCAAAGATGCTGCCTGATCCCAAATCGCTGGCGAAGTCAGACAAGTTTGACATCTACGCGCTTAACCTGCCCGCCCGATTCGTTGCAGGCGACTTCTACGATTTCTGGATGTTAGACAATCAAACGCTGGCTCTGGTTGTCGCGGACGTCTGCGGCAAGGGAACCCCGGCGGCAATGTTCATGGCGATGTCCAGAACGATTCTCCGGGGCGTTGCGAACGCTCGCCGTTCGCCTGCGGAAACCCTGCGGAGAATGAACGAGATTCTCAACCATTCCAACGACCAGATGTTCGTTACCTTATTTTACGCTCAGTACAATATTTATACCGGACACATGGTCTACGCCAACGGCGGGCATCTTCCCCCGATTGTACGTCATAACGACGGCAGCGTTGAAGAATGTCCGCTCCCGTTTGGGTTCCCGGTTGGAATCATTCCAGACGCCCGCTTTGATCAGTTCGAACTGGATATTGCTCCCGGCGAAGGAATGTGCATTTATACAGACGGCGTCTCCGAGGCAACGGCGGAAACCGAAACCGGCGAGAAAATGCTCTTCGGCGCTAATCGAATTGTCGCCGTTGTTCAGCGCGAAGGAAACGTTTCTCCGGAAACCCTTTGCAAGGACATGGCGCGTATCGCCGATTCCTTCCGCAAGTCCGAACGGCAAGACGACATCACCGTTTTGGCGATTCGAAGAAAATAGTTTCCGGGGAGCGGACATTGTCCGCTATATCTTAGGTTGATTGTTTTGGGCGGGTAATACCCGCCCCCCGTAAACGCTCTCTAAAATAATTTTCTTAAAAAAGCTCATACGTCCTATTGTATAAAAACGGACAAAGCGCTATAATGCTATAATATAAATGATTTACACAAACGCATAAAAGCGGCGATGTTTTAGCGCAAGCTGCAACTCGCTACTCGCAACTCGCAACTCGCAACTCGCAACTCAAAACATGGAAATTTGGCCAGCAATCGATTTACGCGGCGGACAGTGCGTCCGACTTCAACAGGGCGATTACAACAAGCAGACCGTTTTCGGCGCAAACCCGGCGGAAATGGCGCAAAAATGGGCGTCTGAAGGCGGGCGACATCTGCACTTGGTTGACCTCGACGGCGCGAAAGACGGCAAGCCGGTCAACATGCCGTCCGTCAAGGCGATTCTTCAGACGGTCGACATTCCCTGCGAATTGGGCGGCGGAATTCGGGAAGAAGCCGTTTTGTCGGAACTGTTCGACGCCGGTCTGACCCGCGCCGTTATCGGGACGCTGGCAATCAAGCAGCCGGAATGGTTTGCTGAAATGTGCCGCAAGTTCCCGGGAAAGCTGGTTCTGGGAATCGACGCCCGTAACGGGCTTGTTGCTACAGACGGCTGGCTGGAAACCAGTTCCACCGACGCTATCGCGCTGGCAAAGCAGTACGCCGCGCTGCCGCTGGCGGCGATTGTCTATACTGACATCGCAACCGACGGCATGATGAAAGGTCCAAACGTCCCGGCGATGGCAGCCATGCAGGCGGCTCTGGACGTCCCTGTTGTCGCCTCGGGCGGAGTTACCACGCTCGACGACGTCTCCCAGCTCATACGGGCGGGCATGGCAGGCGCGATAATCGGGCGTTCCCTCTACGAAGGGCGAATTTTACTAAAAGAAGCCATTGCGGTAGCTGATACTCAATAAATTTAACAATTTTGACGATTATATAAAATGAAGGGCTGGCGGGAACTCCAGCCTCAATGAAAGCGTAAATAAACCATGGGATTTTTCGATATTATCAAAAAGGGTCTGAAAAAGACTCAGCAGTTATTAAATACCGACATTCGCGACCTGTTCAAGTCAGAAGGGCGTCTGATTGACGACGAGTTTCTGGAAGAACTGTTTGTCAAGCTCATTCGTACAGATATGGGTATTGCCGCCGCCAATAAAATGGTAGACGACATTCGCGTCAACTATCGAGGGCGCGTCGTCCAGATGACGGATATTGTCGAACACATCAAAAAGGGCTTGAAAGAGCTTATGCGTCAGCCGGAATCGCCGATCGCGTTTGCGGAAAAAGGCCCGACGGTTATTATGTTTTGCGGCGTCAACGGGTGCGGCAAGACGACGTCCATCGCCAAGCTGACGTACATGCTTCGTCAGCAGGGAAAAAGCGTCCTGCTGGGCGCAGCTGACACGTTCCGCGCCGCGGCGGTCGAACAGCTTACCGTTTGGGCTCAGCGACTGGGAGCGGAAATCGTTACCGGCGCGCCGAACTCCGACCCGGCGTCGGTCGCGCATCGAGCTACGTCAGCCGCAGTCGAGAAAGGCGTGGACGTTTGTATTATCGATACCGCCGGACGTCTCCAGACTCAAACCAATTTGATGAAAGAACTGGAAAAGATTCGCCGCGTTATCAGCAAGATCATTCCAGACGCTCCGCACGAAACGTTGCTGGTTATTGACGCGGTTACAGGTCAAAACGGATTGTCCCAGGCAAAACACTTTTCCGAAGCGGTTCAATGCACCGGCTTGATTCTCGCCAAGCTGGATGGCACCGCTAAAGGCGGCGTCGCCGCGGCGATACGTCAGGAAATGGATTTGCCGGTTAAATTTATCGGACTGGGCGAACACGCAGAAGACTTCGCCCTGTTCAACGCAGACGAATACGTCGACGCCCTGTTTGAATAATTAGCAATTAGCAATTGACGTTACCGCTATATAAGCTACTCCCTATTCCCTATTCCCTAAAAATGAAACGGACTGTTTATACTGAATTGCTGCTGGCTGTTTTCGCGTTGAGCGTTATGAGCGGCGCCCCGGCGTTGGCGCAACAGTACAATAAAATTGTAACTCAAAATGTTACAACCTCGGAAGAACTGGTTCAGCATATTTTTAATTCCGGGATTATTGGAATCGATTCCAGAGGAGCGACGCTCTACGAAGCCGACTTCTCCAAAATGGAGCCGACGGACAGCAGCGTTATCGACGAAGTCGGATATCAAAAGGTTCAGTTTCTCAATCCGCGCCGCATTTCGTTTGGATCAAAGTTTTTTATGGATTTATGGCGTCCTGCTCCGGAACCGAAAGCGGACAAGCCCGCTCATTGGGAGAACGCTCAAGAAGAACTGGAAGGGCAAAAAGGCGTTCGATTGTTTGTTTCGTCCTACGCCAATTTGCTAAACGATGACAAATACGTCCAAACGCGATCCTGGCGTCAGCGCGCATCCTCTGTTCGTCCGGACCGGGGAAGAAATTATACCATGAGCGTTAGCATGTTTAACCCGCGCTATTTCGCGGCGCCAAACGCCAATATCAAGTTCTTTGACGCGGACGAATTGGAAACGGAAATCCCGTGGGACGCGCCCGAACTGAATCAGCCGGACATCAGCCCTGTTCCTTTGATGCTCAATTGGTCAACGAAGGATTCAAATTTGAAACCGTTCCTGGAAATTCCCAAAATGAATATTAAAGACGGTGAAAAAATGTAAGTGAATCAATAACGTCCTGATACGTTATTTCTGTTGACCGCAGGCGGCTCAGATATTAATTCAAGAGTGTGACAGGTTGACGCATTCGACGCATATCGACATTCGTTATTGTTTTTGTAATTGTTATAACGATTTTAAATTTCAGACTTTTGTTAATGTGGGTTATTTCGATAAAACGCATAATGTTAATTTTGAGAAACTTTGCGGATTTTTGAAAGTTTATTTGAAAAATTAATTATTTTCTTTTCAAAAAATGGAAAAGCTCTATTGAAAAATAGTGCGAATTGGCTATAATTCATATAGTATTGGTTAGAAAGATTTAACTTGTTTTAGATTTAGCAACGCACAGACAACAGGAGGTTTTGCCATGATGAATTATGCGCAAGTCGTGTATCAAGCAGAGCAGATGGGTTGCAGTCAAGAGGAGGCTCGTAATTTTGCCAGGAAGGTTATTACGACGGCGGCTTTATTAGCTGTTATGCCGGAAGAAGTTCTTCAAACGTGGTGCGAACGCAACGGAGAAAAGATTGAAGGCGTTCAGCCGGTTCCCGAGCTTACCAAGAATCGCGTTATGACTGCTTTGACTGATTTGGTCGTTTGACAGAAACTCGTCATTTGTTACATTTGTAATTTTATATATTTTAATTTTATTTCGAGAATGCAGTCTCGTCATAAACCTTTTCATATCCTTTTCAAATATTAATAATTCATTCCTCCGGGAATCCAAAGCTTGTCCGATTATATCCCCCCCTGGAACGATTGGATAAATGCAACGAGAATCAAGCAATCTTCTCTTTGCCATGCAATAAGCTCTTGGATTCCCTTTTTTTATTTCTTGAAGAACGTTCTGAAATGACGATTGGCAGGAAACAAAAAAGAGAATTGCAATTCCAGATTAGAATTACAATTCTCTTTTAGTGAGTTTTAGAATCCGATAGCGTCTTTATGGTCGATTACGGAATGTAATCTTCTTTCGCCTTGACGGTTTCCAGGAATCGCGCCAGCAGAGTTGCGGCGTTGTCCATGTCGTCCAGCGAGACAATTTCAACCGGAGTGTGCATGTATCGGTTGGGAATGCTGACCAACGCGGAAGCGCACGCGCCGCGGGCAACCTGAATCGCAGCGGCGTCCGTTCCTGGCGGACGTCCAGAGGCGCACCATTGGAGCGGAATCTTGTTCTTATCGGCAATCTGTCGGAACTGTTCGACAACGCGCGGGTTCATGTTGGGACCGCGGGTGATAACAGGACCAGAACCGACGGCGATGTCGCTGCCGGATTTTTTGTCGATTGTCGGGCAGTCGGTCGAGAACGTTACGTCAACGGCAATGCCGATATCCGGATTGACGTCGTAGGCGCTGGACATGGCTCCGCGAAGTCCGACTTCTTCCTGAACGGTCGCGACGGAAAAGACGGCGCACTTGAGCTTTTTGGAATTCGTTCGGCGAAGGGCTTCCATAACAACCCACGCGCCGGACTTGTCGTCCATGGCGGGCGCGGAAATGAAGTTGTTGCGAAGCATGCGGTGTCCCAGTTCGACAGTAATAGCGTCGCCGACGTTGACCAGAGCTTCCGCTTCTTCCTTGCTTTTCGCTCCGATATCGACCCAAAGGTCGGTAATTTCCGGAACCTTCTTGCGGTCGTCAGGGCTGAGAAGGTGAATCGGCTTGCGGCCAATTACGCCGTTGATGGGGCCGGATTTCGTCCAGACGAGAACTTTCTGTCCGACCAGGACGACCATATCCCAGCCGCCCAGTGGAATGACGTAAAGGAACCCTTCCGGGTCAATGTACTGAACGGAAAGACCGATCTGGTCGCAGTGCCCGGCAAGCATGACGCGAATGGGCGCGTCCGGGTTTTTGGCGGCAATGACGTTGCCGTGATAGTCTGTCGTTACGGTGTCGGCAAACGTCTTGGCGTACTTGCGGATAACGTCTTGAATTGCCTGTTCGTATCCAGACGGGCTGGGCGTGGAAAGCAGGTCTTCAAAGAATTTTAAAGGTTTTGGATCCATGGCTTAAAATATGATGTGTTAAGATTCTGGATTATGAGCGCTGAGGAAAATGATTTTTCGATTTACGGTTCATACGCTCATTGTTATTCTAATTATAGCTATTGATTTTGATTTGTAAAGGTATCTGGGTGTATTTTTGAATATTTTCCAGCGTGCGAAACCGCTTGTGGAATCCTGAAAAAGTTGAAAAAAAGCGCGCGACTGAATAAAACCCAATCGCGCGCCAGGAGGTTAAAATTGATCTATTAGTATTATTTCTTCTGACGTCTCAGCCAGCACAGACCGGCAACGCCGAGGAGCAGCAGCGCCCAGGTGGACGGTTCCGGAGTGTCCTTCGGCGCTTCTGGACCGCGACCAATAAGGTAAAGACCATCGCCGTTTTGTCCGACCAAATCGAAGAAGTCCTTGTAGTTCGCCAGCATGGAATTGTAATCGCCATCAGCAAATCCCGGGTCTGAAACCAACTGGTAAGTTGCGCCGTCAGCCGCCCAGGCGTATGCATCGCCGCTGTTTAAGAACGAGAGTTCAATAGTGGCGCCATCTTCAAGCGTGAATGAATTATCGTTTCCAGGAATAATCAGTCTGTCGAAAGCGCGGGTTAACGGATCGGCAAATGCGCTGAATTCAAACAAGCCAGTTGCTCCAGCGTCGATGTTGACGTCGCCGTAAACGGTAAGTTCGCCAACTGAGTTGCCCGGAGAGAAGACAGCGACTTTATCGCCGACTTCGTTGCCGTCTTCGTCCAACGGACCGACGTTCAAATCGCCGGAGAATTCGCCCATCAGGTCAAGTCTACCCTGCTCTACGTTGAACGTGCCAGCTTGCATCGGCGTATTCTCTGAGTTACCCTTGAGCGTTCCCGCTCCGGTCTTAGTGATTGTACCAGCGCCGGTAATCTTGTTTTCGATTTCTTTGACCTGTCCAGCGGCAACGTTGTAGACCAATTCGCCGTTCTGTCCAATTTCAATCGGACCAACGCCAGCGGTTCCGTTGGAATCTTCGTCCGTTAAAAGGACAAGAGATCCTGCTTCGATTTCGGTTCCGCCTTCATAGGTGTTTTCACCTGTAAAGAGCAGAGAGCCAAGACCAGTCTTCTTAACCTTTGCGCTTCCGTTGATCGTTCCCTTATACTGGGTATCAGAACTGTTGTTGAGCAACAAAGTTCCACCATTCGCGTTAAGCTCGGCTTCCGAATTGGTTCCAGACAGATTATTGAGAGTCTGATCGCCAGTAGATTCGATTGTCGCGTTGTTGGTAACGCTGCCGGACGTCGCAATAGCGTTGTCCTTCTTCAATTCCAACGTACCGCCGGAAACGATTGTATCTCCGGTGTAAGTGTTGTCGCCAGAGAGAACCAGCGTACCGCCTTCCGTCTTGGTCAAGTCGCCGTCGCCGGAAATCGGACCAACCTGGTCAAATTCGTAACCATCGCCGATGATGAAGACGCCGTCTGATTCCAGCGTAATGTTTTCATCGTGAGACGCTGTTTTATTATCGTCTGGGTTAGACTCTTCATTATATTTGACGCCGATCTTTTCGGTTCCGTCGATTGGCCAGTTCTTTCCATCGTCGGTAATCGGATTCCAGTACAGTGAACCCGGATCATCTGCTTGACCAAGATAAATACCGTCGGATGTTGCAGTCAACGTCCACGGTTCCGTTCTGCCGGAAAGGAAAGCAGACAAGTCTGCGTCTCCGGTATAAGATCCGCCGGTAATCGAAACAATTTTGTAACCTTCTTCAGGAGCGTTTTGATACCAGGTCGCTTCTGTTCCCTGAGCAAAGTTGAGATTGAAAGTACCCGTTGTAAACGTGAATCCGTTCGAGGCAGTAAGCGTGTCGAACGTGTTATCTGCAGTAAAATCGAAGTTGATTTGTCCGCCGTCGACTGTAACCAGTCCGCCGACTGTCAAGTCTAAAGGTTCGGTTGACGTCGCGCCAATGGTAAGCTGACCGACAGCGTTATCGGAACTGCCGATTGTTACCGCGCCGGTTCCTAACGCGACAGCATTGCCAGCAACGACAACGCCTTCTTGAATCGTGTATGCGCCGGTACTTGTATTAGCGTTTGTCAATTTTAACGTTCCCGCTCCGGTCTTGGTCATTGAAGCAGACAAGTTATTATTTCCAGAAATCGTCAATTCACCGTCAGTTACGTTGAAAGTAATGCTGCCGCCATTTGACATCTTGGGTTTAATGACAGACGTTCCAGAAGAAGTAATGGTAGCTGTACGATTATAGAAGTTCAATCCTTCGCCTTCACCGGTTTGCGTAGAGTAAACGTCATCAATCGTACCGCTTTCCAGCGTAACGTTGTGCATGTGTGTGTTCGTACTAGGTTTAAGCGTTCCGCGGATGGTAATGTTTTCCTGAACGGAGCCGCCGTAACCGAACTGATTAGACTGACGGCATTCCAGCAAAGCGCCGTCTTCAATAATCAAAGTTCCATATCCAAATGTACTGCTGCCATTGTTTGGAGAATTTCCAATAACCGTTCCTTCTTTAATAATAAAATCGCTTTTGATATTTTCATTGCGCTTTGTAAGCTCCAATTCTCCCTTTCCGGTTTTGACAATTGGAAGGTTAGTAACGCCGCCATAGCTGTCCATCTTGGCGTTGATTGTCAACTTGGCGCCTTCGGCAATGACAAAGTAACCAGCGTCTTCTCCATCTGCGTACCTTGTTCCGTCCAGATGACGAATTGAGAATTCATTGAGATTGATAGCGTTGTTCTGACCGCCAATAACATGGATAGCGTTGTCCATAATGTAACTGCCAACGCCGCTCGTGCCAGTAGCTTCAGCATTTTTCGTTTGAATAATGCCGTTGTTCATTTCGATAACGGCGCCCATTGTGGAGTGGTTTGTGTCGCCATCGTTTTGAAGGATGCCGCCGTTAATCAGGCTGATTTTAGCAGGAGCATTTGCTCCCCAGGAAAATACGTCGTCCTGACCGCTAAGAATGGCTGTTCCTTTAGAACCGTCAACGATAATCTCAGAACCGCCTTTGAGCGTTCCGGTTGAGCCGGCTGTTGCTAACGTCAACGTACCCTCTGTAACGTATGTTTTGCCAGTATAGGTATTGTTTCCGTTAAGAACCAGCGTGCCGTCGCCGGTTTTCAGCAAGTCTGCGTCGCCGGAAATTGTTGCGTAGATTGTTAATGTCTTACCGTCGGCAATCTGGTATTCGCCCTGTGTGAAAGAGCCATCGCCGTTTTTGGTCATGACGATAGATTTGGGATTATCAGCTGAACCAAACTCAGCGGTATTAAGGTTGCCTTCAGGGAACTTAACGCCGATTTTGGGATTCTTATTCATTGTCCAGGAACTGGCTGACAAGTCTGTTGGGCTATTGGCGTAATACCACGGATCGTCCTGAGGCGGTTGGGGCTGAGAGCTTTTGGGCTTCAGATAAATACTGTTGCCTACTTGAGACAGATACCAGTTGTCCGTCTGCTGACCATCGGCGTAAATTTTAATGGCGTTTTCATTGAAAACCAGGTCAGCGCCGGCGTCGATGATTGGGTAGCCGTCAGTCGGCGCGCCGTCGTGCCACGCCATTTCGTCATTATTTCTAAACCATAAACTGATAGCGCCGTTATTTAATACGCCGTTATTGACGTATAGATAGTCTAATTGCAGATCTGTGCCTGTTGCGCCGGAAACGAACGTGTTGACGTCGAATTCAATGTAACCGCTGGAAAGAGTAAAGTCTGAGAGGTAGTTGCCAGCAGTATCGTTAGTCTCACCAATCACAAAGGTTCCGCCGTTGACTGTTAAATTGGTAATTCCGGAATTAGTTGCCCCGCATTTAAAGATCGATTCATTATTAATTGATACGGACCCGTTCAATTCGCCTGACGCAGCGAGCGTCAATGTGCCTGTATTGACGTTTATTGCGCCGGAATAATCGGAAGATGTACCTCTAAGAACCAGTTCGCCATTTCCGGTTTTGGTAATGCTGCCAGCGCCGCTAATAACTCCTTCGTAGTCAACGGGGTTAGTACCTGTGATGTTAAACGTAACGTTGCCAACGCCGCCCTCTCCGGTTCCGGTAACAAGAGTTTCACCGGGCATTGATGAGTTGGAATAGGTAACATCTGCAAATGCAGATGCAGCAAACAGGAAGGAAGCCAAAATGGCAAGGGAAAGGAAAACAGTCGTGGGGGTTGTTTTCATGGTTTATGTCCTTATTTAATATAAGGCGATAAATGGTTTAAGTGTTTATAAAATTCCTGCGATCGCCATAAATTGGCACTCTACAGAATTTCGTTTTATTTCCTAATAGTTAAAAGTATAATCTAACTTTTTCAAAACATCAAGCAATTTTGAAAAATTTTTTGGAAAATCTTTAATTTTTTTCTAAAAAACTCCCGAATTTTTGAAATTTTTTCTTGCTATATATCCCATCTTGCCTATTTTAACATTCAGAAAGCAAGGTTATCTATTTGAAATAATCGTTAAACTGGCTCAGCCTCTGAACTGACTCCTTCCTCGTTGGCGTCTGATTTTCTCTGGAAAAGTGACATGAAGTCGATAACGAGGCTCATCAGTAACGGAACGACGGTGAGTGTGAAGATTGACGAAATCGCCAAACCGCCCAGGACGACGGCGCCCAAGCCGCAGTAGAGTTCTGACCCGGAGCCGGGCGACAGCACCAGCGGCAGCATGCCGAAAACGCTTGTACAGCTTGTCATGAAAATGGGGCGGATACGCGTTCTGACGGATTCCGCAATGGCTTGTCGCGGCGGCATTTTTTCTATGACGTCGTCTTCGCTCTCGCCCCGCCCCCTCATGAAGTTGAGGGCTTGATGGACAATCAAAATCGCGTTGTTGACGACGACCCCGATGAGAATAACAAATCCCAGCATGGAGAGCGTGTCCATTTGCTGAGTCGGAATGCGCCAGTGCATCCACGCCAAGCCCATGAACCCGCCTGCCAGCGCCAGCGGGACGCTGAAAAGAATGACAAACGGGTAAATCCAGTTCTCAAACAGAGCCGCCATGAGCAGATACGTTATTAATAAGGATAACGCAAAGCGTCCGGTTAAAATCGAGAAGAACGATTCCCAGTTGAATCCTGTCCATTTGCCGACCATGGCTTCCCGGGTCTGGGACAGCTTGTCGGCGCTGCCAGACGGGCGAATAATGACGTCTGGCGCGATTCCGCCTTCGGTTCGGCACTGTTTGACAATCTGGTCGATGTCCGCCAGAGCCTGTTCCAGAGCGACTTCCTGCGGCGGGAAGACGCGAAGCGTTACGTTTCTTTCCTGAGCCAGACGTCTGATTTGCTGTGACGCCTCGGCGGGAACGAAGTCTGTAATTTGGGAGAACGGCAAGACCTTGCCCTGCCCGTCGGAGTCCTTGATATAAATGGGAATCGCTCCGATGGAGTCCGGGTCAAGCGGCAAGTCAGGGTCGCGAATGAGGGTAACGTCGATGTTGTCGCCTTCGTTGTCGAAGTCGCCGCACATGAGTCCTTCAACCATCGCTCGCCCGATGTTGGCAAGCGTTTGAGAGGAAATTCCCAGTTCCTTGGCGCGAATCTGGTTGATTTTCAATTGCAGTTCCGGACCGCTCAAAACGTAGTTGTTGGGCATCGTTCTGACGCCAGCTTTGGTGTACTTCTCTTCAAGTTTTTTCTGAAGGTTGGCGGCGGAATAGCGCAGACGGTCCATGTTCGGTCCGATGACCTCAATGCTTATCTGGTTGGATCCCATGCCTCTGCCGAAAACAGGTCGCTGAGACGCGGAGCCGAACGCGGCGGGAATGTCGTTCATGGCGTCGTTGAGCAGCGGAATGAGGTCGGCGGGATGATCCTGGTCTTTGCTGGTCATCATCAAAAAGGAGTTGGTGGGCGACACAACCATAAAGAAGTCTTTGACGGGAGGAACGCGTTTGATTTGCTCTCCGGTTTTGAAGTCGTAGATGGGCTTCTCTTTGAGGATTTTGTCGGTTTGATCGTAGTCTTCCGCTTCCCAGAACGGACGAATCTTTTCCATGATGGATCGGCCGATGACATAGTTTTGTGACAGCGAGTACCCCGGCGGCGTGTTCATCATGCCGTTGATCATGTTTTTATTGCCCAGGGGCAAATAGCTTGCCGGCGGCATCAGAGATACAGACGCCCACAGCGACGCCAGCGTCAGCCCGGCAACGAGAACGATTCGCGTCCATGCGCTTGCCAGCGACCGTTCCATCAGCGCGTAGGTCAAAGATGAGAATTTATTTGTTACCCAGGCGCCCAGCGGAGCAAGTCCGAACAGGGATTTTGCCGCCTTGACGACCGGGTTTTTCCTTGCTGACGTCGGTTTCAAAATCACAGCGCAGCACGGCGGAATAACGAAAATCGACACAAACAGCGACAGAATAATCGCCCCGGAAATTGCGATGGCAATATCGGCGAAGATCATGCCGCTTTCTTCCTGAATGGTCAGAACGGGCGCGAAGACGGCAACGGTCGTCAGCGTTGAGGACAGAATCGCCCCCCAGACTTCCGTCGTTCCGTCGTAAGCCGCCTGACGCGGAGTTTTGCCCATGTTCAGGTGCCGGTCGATGTTTTCCAGAACGACGATTGAGTTGTCGATAACCATTCCAATGGCAAACGTCAACCCCGCCAGCGAAATGACGTTGATGGTCTTGCCCGTCATTTTGATAACGATAAACGTCCCGAAAATGGAAATGGGAATTGCAAGGGAAATAATCAGCGTTGGGCGGACCGACCGCAGGAAGAACAGCAGAACCAGCATCGCCAGAATGCCGCCGGTGAACATGTTGTCGCGAACCAGGGCGATCGCCTGCTCGATATACGTGCCGTCGTCGTAGAACATGGACGCCCGAATTTTATAGCGGTCGTTTTTGTACATTCGCATCAATCCGCCTTCGGCTTGAAGTTCGTCCATGCGCTTTTTGACGGCGCGGGTAACTTCCAGAACGTTGGCGTCGGACTCTCGGAGAACCTGCAAGCCCATGCACGGCTGACCCCGGAACTGGGAAAACGCCGTTCGCTTTTTAACCGTCAGATAGACTTCCGCGACGTCCTGAACGCGAATGGGAATCCCGTCTTCGTACTTGATAACCGTTTGACGAATCGGCTCCAGGTCGTTGAATCGCCCCAAAACGCGCATTCGGACGTCGAGACGCCCGCTGCTGACGTCGCCGGCGGACTCGTTGACGTTGTCCGACCGCAGCGCCGCTTGCATCTGGTCAATCGTAATGCCCGCCCGAGCCAGCGTTTCCGGGTTAAATCGAATCTGGACTTCCTGCTCACGCCCGCCGTGAATGGTAACTTCCGAAACGCCCTTGATGTTCTCCAGCGCCGGCTTAACATAGCGGTCAGCGTAGTTGTAGAATTCCGAGATGTCAAAGTGCGGGTCGTTGGCTGTCGTGTACATTTCAAACATGACGACCGGCTCGTCGGTTTCCGCGCTGGAAAGACGAATCACCGGCTTGTCGACGTCTTCCGGGTACGACGGGACCTCGTTCAAACGGTTTGACGCCTCCTGAACGGCTCGCGACATGTCGAATCCGACGTTGAATTCCAACGTGATCTGCGCCTGCCCCAGCGACGCCACCGACCGCATTTCGTACAGTCCCTGCAGCGTCTTGAGTCGCTTTTCCTGCTCCATAATAATAGAGAGTTCCACTTCCTCCGGAGAGCGCCCGACCCATCGAGTTGTAACAGTTACCATCGGGCGGTCAACGTTGGGCATGAGCTGAATCGGAACCAGCGTCAGGCAAATCGTCCCGAAAAGCACGACTAAAATCACGCCGACGCAGACTTTAACCGGGTTGTCGATAGCAAATTTGATTATGTTCATGTTGGAATGCAGGGAAGGGAAATGGCGGGCAAAGCGCATATACACCGTTTATATATTTTGTATTTTACAGCAAAATAATATTCCGTGCAATGGGGGCTGAACATAAGGGCACGGGGGATAATTAGCTGGGAGGATTCTGGGAGGATTCTGGGAGGATTCTGAGAGACTTCTGAGAAAAAAAGCCGATATTCCCAGCCACTCCCAGCAAACTCCCAGCCAAATCCCAGTAAATAAACAATATTCCCTCTCCTTTTTGCCGTTGAACTCGCTGATTTTAAGAAGAATTACTGTTTTTCTTAAAAATTTTACGGCTTTT
>JAZMZV010000245.1:0-3199 GCA_045586185.1 Thermoguttaceae bacterium
TGACAAACCAGTACGAGCTGGAACGTCAGCCGGAAACGCTGGCTCAGGCGAGCGAGTATTTCAAAACGATTTCCGACGGCGCGTATACGCTCATCGCCAAGCCGACAAAGACGGCGCCGCTGCAGGTTCAGCGCGAGGACGGCGCCCGATTCTCTGTTGGGCAGCTTTCGACCGGAACGCGAGAGCAGCTGTATTTGTGCCTCCGCATGGCGCTGGCGTCCTGGTACGCCAAACGGGGAAGCCGTCTCCCGTTCCTGCTGGACGACTCTCTTGCCAACTTCGATTCCGCTCACGTCAAATCGGCGGCGAAACTGGCGATGGACTTCTCCAAACAGGGAATCCAGACGATTCTTCTGACGTGTCACAAATCCGTCCGCGACGCTTTCGAAAAGCAGGGCGTAAAAACGAGGAGATTTTAGGGAAAAAGAATCCTGCAGGTTCTGGCAATGAATAAATATATCGTTTTATGCTGTTTATGCTTTTTAGCCGGCTGCCGAAGTCTGACGTCGTCTCCCAGCGCATTTACCGCTGATAAAAGCGTTCCCGTTGTTATTCCCGACGCTGACGAACTGAAATCTGTTACTTTGATTGTAATTGGCGAACCTGTCTTGCAGTTTGTTGACGGCTTGAATGCTGCCTGCGATTCTGTTCGTTTAACGATTGCCGATCCGTTAAAAATCAAAAAACTGACGGCGATATTGCGTGAAATGAACCCGCGCGTTGCGCCTCAACTTCATCTTACCAGCAGCCCCGCCTGGAGCAGGATGATTCTGGAGCGAAAGGAAGAAAACGAATTAAGCCCCAACGAACTCAAGCAATTGAATTTGGTTGGCGACAAAGAGAGTTTCTCGTATTTTACAGCAGTTCTACCCGCCGCAATTAAAGGACAAGAGACGTTTTGCGGGGGATACGATCTGGAATGTTCGCCAGAAGGCGTCGAAAAGCTGAACCGGTTTTTAAAAGAGGAATTTCAAAACAACCGCAATAATCCGGACGTTTGCGTTATAAAGCAGGAAAAGGAATAACCGCTTTTCTGAACTCGATATTTGAGGAGAAGATAAACGCTGGGAAGTGTGCTAATAAAAAGACGCTGTGTGTTTATTCAGGTTTGTACATTATTGTCGAGAAATACATTTTGGAGTTTCTCGACTTAATTTTTAAAAAACAATGGCAAGCCGTCGTATTCCAAATTTTTACTCTTGATTTTTCATCATTTTTCTTTTAAATTGATTATAATAAAAGACATACAGATTGCGGTTCTTGCAATCTATCGGTTCGGGAACGCGCGTTTGGGGAAGGCGCGTTCGCTCGACAAGATTATTTATTCCATTCCCGCCTTGCATTACAACATGAGATTTCACATTATATTCGCATTGCTGGTCAGCGTAACGCTGTCTTCTTTATGTATCGCTCAGCCGACGCCAGAGGATTTGAAACGTTTCAAAGCGTATCCCGATCTGGTCAAGGACAAAGTTCTCAACGAGAACGTTAAAATCAATTGGCTCGACGCGAAAGGCGCCAATTTCTGGTACGAAGAAAAGCAGCCTGACGGCAAGGTTAAGTACTACAAAGTAGAGCCGACGTCCGGAAAGCGTCTGGAACTGGATAAAAAGCCGGAATCGAAAGAAGCCGCGATTGAAAATGGCGGGAAAACGTTCTTCGATACCGATACAAAAAAAGAAATTGCGGAGGATGCGTTCGGCGCTCAGAACGAGTTCTTTATCAAAAACAGCAACGTCTGGTATCGAAACAAAAAGGACAAGTCGGAACGTCCGCTGACGTTTGACGGCTCCTACGGCGCGCCGTATTCTGACGACATTTGGGTTTCGTTCGACAAGCAAAAGCTGATCGCCTACCGCGTTTTTCCGGGGTCGGAACACGATCTTCAGATTGTCGAGTCCACGCCCAACGGGGAAATGTATCCTAAACTGTTCAGCAAAGTTTATCGGAAACCGGGAGACGAAGTCGATACAAAGCAGTTCGTCGCCTTTGACTTCTCGCGAAAAGAGAACCCGCTGGAGCCGATTCATGTAGACGATTCCCTCTTTCCGCGTCAGTGGAAAATGCAGGTTATGCTGTGGGCGGTCGACAGCTCAGAACTGCTCGTCCGTTACAATCAGCGCGGACATCAGGTTTACCGCTATCTGGGAATCAACCCGGCAACCGGCTGGGCGCGCGTTCTGTTTGAAAAGAAATCCGACACGTTCGTCGACTACTGGAAAAAGGACTTCTACAGCGTCAACGGTCCGACGCGGGAGATGATTGTCATGTCGGAACGCAGCGGCTGGAATCATTTGTACCTTGTCGACCTGGTAGAAGGCAAGGTGAAAAACGCGATTACACAGGGCGAATGGGTCGTTCGCGACGTCCCCTGGGTGGACTGGCCGAATCGGACGGCATACATTTACGTGATGGGATACCGCGAAGGCGAAGACCCGTACAACAAGCATTTGGCGCGGGTCAAGCTGGACGGCTCGGATTTCCAGCTTCTTACGGAAGCGAAGGCGTATCATTCGATAACGTGGTCGCCGGACAACCAGTATTTTATCGACCGCTATTCCACGCCAGGCGAGTTCCCAACGTACGAGCTTCGCGCCTTGGACGGGACAAAGATTTTAGACATCGTCAAGGCGGACGGCTCCGCTTTGCAGGCGACGGGCTGGAAAGCCCCGGAGCCGTTTGTCGCCAAAGGACGCGACGGGCAAACCGACATCTATGGGCTGATCTGGAAGCCGACCAACTTCGACCCGAACAAGAAATACCCGGTAATCGACAGCATCTATTCCGGTCCGTACGACTTTTTCGTTCCGAAATGGTTTGAGTCCTTCCAGATGCAGCAGCAGTTGGCGGAACTGGGATTTATCGTCATACGCTGTGACGGCATGGGTACGAACTGGCGCTCCAAGGCGTTTCACGACGTTTGCTGGAAAAACCTCAAAGACGGCGGTCTGCCGGATCACATCGCCTGGATTAAAGCTGCGGCGGAAAAAGAACCCGCCATGGACTTGACCCGCGTTGGGATTTTCGGGGCGTCCGCCGGCGGACAGAATGCGGTTTCCGCTCTGCTGTGGCACAACGATTTCTATAAAGCCGCCATGGCAGGCTCCGGCACGTACGACAACCGCCTGGACAAAGTCGCCTGGACGGAACAGTGGATGGGCTGGCCCGTCGATAAATCCTATTACGAGAATTCCAATAC
>JAZMZV010000246.1:0-84489 GCA_045586185.1 Thermoguttaceae bacterium
CGAGGCGCCGCTCCCAATCCGCGCTGCCGCGCGCCTGCCAATATCCGCTCCCGTTGGTCGGCGGCGAGGCGCCGCTCCCGATCCGCGCTGCCGCGCGCCTGCCAATATCCGCTCCCGTTGGTCGGCGGCGAGGCGCCGCTCCCGATCCGCGCTGCCGCGCGCCTGCCAATATCCGCTCCCGTTGGTCGCTTATTTTTTTCTTTCTTATTAATGTTTTAACCACAAAGAACACAAAGAATCAATCGGCGAGAATCCGTTTTATCCGTAGAATCCGTGTGCTAACTGTTAGAACAAATAAAAACTATTGCGTTAAAGAGAAAACCGCGTACAAGAAATAAAAAAACGCAAGATTCGAAAGTTCAGTTTCCCATGTGTTGAAAAATGATGAGGGGGCAAGTTAAACCGCACTGAAGCGGGATGCCGCGCTGCTCAAGCTTTATATGTTCGGAAACTCTGACTTTCAAACCTTGCGTTGTAACAGTAAGGTTTAAACACTGAAAAGTCCTCCTTTCAAGGACGCTGTTAAAAACACGCGTTTACAAAAAGTAAAGGAAACATATCTAAGGGACGGTTTCGATTAAGGCAATGTAACGGAATTTCAAGTTTATGGGGATAACGATTTTTCGCCTTGGATAATTAACTTTGCAACTATTTTTGACTTTTCCGGAAGAACCATTCCCGCCTTTCTGAAGGGTCAGGACACCTTGATCGAATTCTCCAAAAAATGTCAAACGCGTTACAGGCGCAATCGCTGCTCGATAAACTTTTAAGGTCTTCGAGAAACCTCGAAGTCAATAAGAGTTAAATTGCGGATGTTGCCTAATCAGCCGTCCCGAACAACGGATCTTTAATGAAATACCTCATAATAAGCCTCTGCGTTCGGATAAAAATAACGAGCCGATCTTTTTCTTTGTCTCCTGTAATTGTTAAAAGGTTAACTGAAATAATAAAACCAAATGAAAAGGAGGAAAGGTATTTGCGAAAGCGTTACATAGCAACCAAATGCGTCTGTCCGAAAGACGCGTTGAATTACGGGTTAAACGCTTAACGCGGACTGTGACCAATACGGTCGGGAAAAGTTCCAGCGGAACCGCCGCTGGGTATTAACGCGAAAGGAGTTGAAATGACAAGGAATATTATTCAAACCATCAAAATTGAACGAATTCGACAAGTTCCAGAGCGCTGCATTATCAAGCCTGAGAACCGTCATAGTCCAAAGACTTTATTGAGTATCCGCTCAACTTCTGTAATTGATACGCAACAATCTGAAAGATGGTTCGCGATGTTTTGAAAATTTTTTGAAAAAACGAAAAACTTTTGTTGTCCGCTGAAAAAAGACGCTCATAACTTATCAGTCCCAAACCTCTTTTCTCGACTGACACATCTAGTATAATCTATTTTTCGTTCAAAGTCAAGAATTTTTTGAAAGATTTTCGAAAAATTTTAGAAAAATATTCCGCTTGTATCGGATAAGCAGGATAACCCAGCGGGAACAGATTGGGGAAATCGTTGAGTTATAAGTACTTAAGGGAGTAGGGAATAGGGAGTGGGGAATAGTAATTTGCCGCTCCCTATATATTAAGCGTAACTTCATTCGCTTCGCTCATTCCGTTACCGCCTTTCATAATATTCTAACTATTCGCAGCGATGTCGTCGGCAAGCTGTTCGATCAACGGTTCGTCAAAATACTGCATCACGACAACGTGTGACAAATCTCCCTGACACGCCATACAGTACTTGTGAATCATTTCCGCCGCAGGGCGTTTGAACAGAACCGTGTTCGACCATCGATTGACAAACGGTTCGACGTCACGTTTTTTAAGAGCGTCAACCAGCTTGGCGGTCATGGCGAGAGAATGTTCCGCTTCTTCCCGGAACCCGTCGGCGCCGGAGGTTGTAATTCGCCAGTATAGCTTGAGAACGTCGAACCCGCTGCGGGAACAGCTGATTGTCGGAATGACGCAGTCAAGATACGGAACTGTTACATTGTGGAGCGTATCGAGGATTTCTTTTTTGCAAACGAACACGCCGCACGGCTCGTTCATCGCCAAAAATTTGTGACCGGAAACGGCGAGGGAGTCGAATCCCTTTTTCGCCTGATTGAGAACCGCGTTCGCTTCCGGGTCGTTAAGCCACGGCAGGTATCCGCCGAAAAGGGCGACGTCCAAATGCCGATAGTACGCCGGCGGGTTGACGTCTTTGAGAACCGCGTCGATTTCGTCCTGGTTGTCGATCGCGCCTTTGAACGTGCCGCCGATGGCGATTCCAATCAAAGCCGGACGCGTCGGGTCAAGCTGACGGCGCAGGTCGGACGCGTCCATCTGTCCGCCGGGCAGGGCTTTTATAACGCGGGTTTCCATGTTAAGGACGTCGCCCAGCTTTTGAACCGAATAGTGCGCCTCGGCGGAAACGTACAGAATCGGGGGCAGGTCGGATTTCGACGCCAGATACTTGCGCCCGAAATACAAGCCGTGCATGTTGCCGTCTGTACCGCCGTTGGAAATGAACCCCCACCAGGAATCGGCGGGGAACCCAAACGCTTTGGCGTAGAAATCGACAATGGCGCGTTCAAACTCGTCGACGTCGAGCATGTCCCATGCCTCTTTATAAGGGCTTCCGACGCTGATCAACGTTGTGTTGCACAACCCTGTTTCGATAAGCCATTTATAGAATCCTTCCAGATTCGTTTCCTGATCGAACGGGTATCCCATCTGATAGCGGCGCGTCTGAACGAGCCGATTGGCGGCTTCGGTCAAATGCTTTAACGTCGCTTCGTCTGGATGAACGTTTTTGTGAACTCGCGTCATATTAACTGTCATGATAAAACCTGTATTATTAAGGGAATGCGTCCGGCAAGCCGCGGATTACTAACAGGTTTGGGCTTGCCAGAACAACAGTTAATATTATATACAGTATACAGGTTTTTCAAGGGAGAGGTAAAAACAAGCGAGTAAGGGGGTTCCTACTGCCTACTGCCTACTGCCTTTTATTCACAACTCAACGCCTTTTCCGGGCAGTTGGCGGCGCATTTGCCGCAGCCGACGCATAAGTCCATGTTGACGGTTAGAATCGTCAGGTACTGTTCGTCCGACCACTGCTTTTCTATAGCGGAGGTCGGACATTCATTTACACAGATCGAACATTCTTTCTCGAAATTGAGCCGACATTCCGAATAGTTCAGTGTAACAGGACGCAGGACGATCTTCTGCTTTTCTTCCAGCGTCAGCTTTGCAATCGCCCCTGTCAGGCAGACTTCCGAGCATTTGTTACACGTATACTCGCAGTATGAAGGCTGGTCGGATTCTGATTGAAAATCGACGTTGGGCGCTCCCCAAAGGACGGGAGACTGTTCAAAGGGAATCGGCTGAATCGCTTTCGTCGGGCAGGACTTGAAACACGCTCCGCAGCGAGCGCACTGAGACGCCATTTGCAGTTCCGTTCCCGCGCCGGGAGGAAGAATCAACGGATTGCGCTGAGAACTCTTTTTCGATTCCTCCTGTTTGCTGTACGCGCCGTACGCTCCCGCCGCCGTCAGACCGAGAATCGTCGCCGCCCAGGCGTATCGCCGCTGAGCGATGCCGCGCAAGTCCTCAGACGGTTTTTCATCCTGACGGTTTAAGAGCTTCTTAACGATCCGAAAAGGAAAGAAAACAACGTCCTGCAGCGCGCCGAGCGGACAGCCGCGAATGCACCAAAATTTCGGAATGAACAGCGTCAAAAACAGCAATATCGGGACGAGAATCAATCCCCACGAATACGGCGAGAGCAAAACGAATCCCTTAACCAGAACCGTCGGGTCAAGAATGAGCGCGCCAGCGACGCCGAAAAATGCTGCTGCAATCGCTGCGATAAGAAAGACGAATCGAAGGTTGGGAACCCATCGAGCGGAAATCCGGGGTATCCCCAGTTTTTTCGCAAGCCAGCCGACAACGTCAAACGCCGCGCCCATCGGGCAGAGGAACCGGCAGAAAAAACGGGGGACGAAAACGCTCAAAATCAGAAGCGACAACGGGATAAGACACAACGTCCCGGCGGCTATCCAGAGCGTAATTCCCGCCAGCGGACTAACGACAACCGTCGAGCCCGCCCAGCCCAGTATCGCAGCGCACGTTGCCGCAACGCCGACAACTCTCAAAACGATTCGCAATATTTGTTTTTTATTCATACAGGCGATTATACAGTATAGGCTTTAGAAATGCAAGGGGCGGGCGGCGCTTTGGTTATGAGCGGGTCAGTCCGCACACGGATTTTACGGATTAGACGGATTTCCGCGGATTTTGTTTAAAAATGAAAGGCGGTAATGAAGTGAGCGCAGCGAACGGAATTACGCTTTGTTTGAAGTGTTAAATATCCTATCGCGTAAGAAATTCTCACGCAAAGTTCGCGAAGTCCGCAAAGTTATCAATTGGTGAACGCTTGCGGCGGAAGCATCCCAAAATCTTCAGAACGCGGAATGCCCCTCCGCCCCGCTGGTTCGCGGGCGTCTTCGCCCGCCGCATTTCACAATCGCTTATATAGAACTACGATTCCGTTTCAACCAGCTTTTTAGACCGAAGGTTTCTGTAAATAAAGTATGAAGCAATCGCTATAACTAACAGCGATAAAACGCCGCTCCATATAATAAGCGTATTATCGCGCTCTTTAAGATACTTGACGATCTTCGGGTCGGCGCCATGTTGAGACGCTTCATACCAGTATGGAACAAGTGAAAATCCCTCTTGTGGATTGACGTTGGCTCCATGTTCAACAAGAAATTTCACCATTTTAAAATCGCCAATTATTACAGCTTCCTCTAAAGGCGAATGATAGCGTCGGTCATATACAGACGCATTGATGTCTATCCCTTCCTGTTCAAGAAAATAACGCACTGCATCTATATCTTTACTATAAACTGCAGCCATCATTACAGTATGCCCCATGGAATCTCTGCCATTGACGTCTGCGCCATGAGCAATAAGCCACTGAATCAGTTCAATATTGCCTCTCTGAGCCGCAAAGTGTAAAGCGTCCTTCGATTTCCTTACGTCAACACCCTGAGTTACAAGATATTGGGTCATCTCCAGGTTGCCTCTTTCTGTTGCAAAAGACAATAACGATTTGTCGCTTTTTACGTCCGCGCCTTGATCAATCAGCCATCGAACCAATTCTATATTGTCGCTATAAATTGCCGCTCTTAAAACGGCGTTGTTTTTGATCGCATCCTCTCCTTGTTGAACCAGCCATTGAATCAGTTTCAAATTGCCGTTCAAAGCTGCATAGAATATTAAATTGTAATCTTTGTAATCTTCGTTTATGTTTAAACCGTTTTCTTCGAAGAAAAGCAGCGGAATACGGTCAACGGAAAGCGGCGCATTAATGTCTAACCCTTGCTCGATAAGCCATTGAACCGTTTCCACATTGCCTCCTTCAACGGCATATTGTAAAACAGAACTCTCATCGAAATCTTTGGCGTTAATGTCTAACCCTTTTTCGATAAACCATTTAATCATTTCCAAATTGCCGCTTAGAGCTGCATAGTGAAGACAAGTTCTTTCATATTCTCCCACGGCGTTGACGTCCAGACCTTTCTCGACCAACCATTTAACAAGTTCCAGATGACCTCCTTGAGCGGCATAGTGAAGACATGTACACTTTTCTCTGGTGGCGTTGATATCTATACCTTCCTTGAGCAGCCATTTAAATATTTCTATATTGCCGCCTTGAGCGGCTGCATATAAAGTGGAATTGTCAAATGATATACCTGCGCCCTTTTTTATGAGATATTGAAACATCTCCATATTACCGTTTGACATAGCTGCCAATAGCGCGCTATTGCTAAAGACATCCTGGGCATTAATGAGAGAGCTGGCGCCGTTTTCGACAAGAATTTTTACCATTTCCAAATTGTTATTTTCAGCAGCTATGATTAACGGCGTATCCATAAAATCGCCGCCCTTATAATCCAACAGTTTGACGCGTCCCATATTGACGTCTGCGCCCTTCTCAATTAACAGTTTGACGCGATCCAGATCGTCCATATACGCGGCGTAGTGCAGAACGGTTACGTCTTTTTTCCCTTGCGGAGTAAAATCGAACTGTCCAGATTGAAACATCTGCTCAAAACGATTTACAGCCGATTTGCCAAAGCGCCGTTCCGCGTCTTGAACGCTTTTTTTCGGCGGCGTTTTCTCAGCCGCGTTGAGGGTTATGGATGCAATCAGCGTCAGTATAAAAACAAAAATCAAACTCTTTATGTTTATCATAATTCAGCGTTCCTTTAGAAATGGGTTATTGTATTTCTGATTGTATAGAATGTGAGCTAAAAGTCAAGTGATGAGAAATTTTGAAAAAAACAACCATTGAGCAGAGCTTGCGTAATTGCTAATTGCTCATTGCTAATTGATAATTCCCAACTTCTCCCTCCTCACTCCTAACTCCTAACTGAAAAAACTCTGTTATTTCCAAAATAGCCTGTTCTTATCACCTCTCCTTGTAATTCCCTGTAAATACGGTATGATATATATTAATACGGGGACGGCGCTTTGCCGTCTCGACCCCCGCCCCCCCAATTAGGAAATACAAAATTATGAAAAACTGGACTCCGGATTCGTGGAAAACAAAAAAGATTAAACAGGGATTCCCCTACGAGGATCAGGCTGAACTGGACGAAGTGTTGGTTAAGCTGAAAAGCTTGCCGCCGCTGGTAACGTCGTGGGAAGTCGAAACGCTCAAAAAAGAGCTGGCTTTGGCGGCGGAAGGGAAAGCGTTTCTTCTGCAGGGCGGCGACTGCTCCGAGACGTTCGCCGGCTGTACGAGCGCGCAAATCGCCAGCAAGCTGAAGATTCTGCTCAAAATGAGTCTGATTCTCACCTACGGATGCCAGAAGAAGATCATCCGCGTCGGACGTTTTTGCGGTCAGTACGCCAAGCCCCGTTCCAAGGAATGGGAAACGCGCGACGGCGTTACGCTGCCTGCCTATCGCGGAAACATGATTAACCACCCGGAATTCTCGCCGGAAGCCCGACGCTGCGATCCGAAACTGCTGCTGGAAGGGTACTGGCATTCCGCAATGACAATGAACTTCATTCGCGGTCTGGTTGACGGCGGGTTTGCCGACATGTACCACCCGGAACTGTGGGATCTCGATTTCCTCGACCTGACCCAGCAAAACGAGGATTACAAGAAGTTCATCAACACCATTTCCGACGCGATTCGCTTTATGGAAATTACTGTCGGGCGCATTAGCGATTTGAAACGCACGATGTTCTACTGCTCGCACGAAGGGCTTCATCTGGATTACGAACAGGCGCAGACGCGTCTGGTTCCGCGCCGTCCGCAGTACTACGATCTTACAGCGCACATGCCCTGGATCGGAGACAGAACGCGCAACATCGACGGCGGACACGTTGAATTCTTCCGCGGCATCGCCAACCCGGTCGGCATGAAAGTCGGTCCGACGATGGAACCGAACGAGCTTGTCGATTTGATCAAGATTCTCAATCCGGAAAACGAACCGGGCAAAGTCGTGCTGATTCATCGATTCGGCGCCAACAAGATTCAGGACAAACTCCCACAGCTGATTGAAGCGGTCAAGGCGGCGAATCTGTCAGTCGTCTGGACGTGCGACCCGATGCACGGCAACACGATTACGACTAACGCCGGCGTCAAAACGCGATACTTTGAAGACATTTTGGGCGAACTCCGTCTGGCGTTTGTCATTCACCATTGCGAAGGAACCCACCTGGGCGGCGTTCACTTTGAACTCACCGGCGAAAACGTTACAGAATGCATCGGCGGCAGCTGCGGCCCGACGGAAGAAGAACTCGGAAACGATTACCAGTCCGACGTCGACCCGCGTTTGAACTACGAGCAGTCCATTGAAATGACGCTCCAGATTGCTCAGTACATGAATCAGGCGCGAGCGCATGCGAAGGAGTAACGAGTTGCGAGTTGCGAGTTGCGAGAGAGACGTTTGTGAAGCGCTTGCGTTTTCCTCGTACCGTAGGTTAAAATCCACAGCAAAAATATAAACTGCTACGCGGTTTTTAAGGATCGCTTTGCGTCTGTTTTTTAATCTCGCAACTCGCTACTCGCAACTCGCAACTTAATTAATTACCAATTATGAAAATACTATTAACCAACGACGACGGCATTCTCGCTCCCGGTCTGGCGGCGATGGCAAAAGAACTCGCTGCCCTGGGAGACGTTGCTGTCATCGCGCCTTTAATGGAACAAAGCGGAGTCGGACACGCAATCACGTTTCTGGCTCCGATTAAATATCGCGAAGTAACCGTCAACGGTCAATTTTGGGGCTGGGGAATTGAAGGCACGCCGTCCGACTGCGTCCGGATGGGGATTGAAGCCCTGCTCGACGCGCGCCCCGATCTGGTTGTCAGCGGAATCAACAGCGGACTCAACGCCGGCATCAACGTCCATTACAGCGGGACGTGTTCCGCCGCAATCGAAGGGCGTTTTTTCGGCGCGACTGCGTTTGCCGTCTCAATTCAAAAAGACGCCCCGGACTTGTACGGCGCCGCCGCTCGAATCGCCGCTCAGATTATTCGTCAGACGCTGGAACGTCAAACCGGCTCGCCGCGGCTGTACAACCTCAACATGCCCAATCGAACGATTCAGGCGTACCTGGACGGCGTTGAGCCGGAAATCGCCTTTGCGCCGATGGACAACCGCTTGTATGGAGAAAAGCTCATTCGCGGCGAGAGTCCCTTTGGGCTGCCGTACTACTGGTGCGCCGCCAACGGGCTGCACGATCCGCCGGAATTCCGGTCTGATATAACAGAACTCAAAGAGGGAAAGATCGTACTCACCCCGCTGGACTACAACATGACGGATCGCGGTTATATGGATTCCATGACGCAATGGGGGCTGAAGGTTTCAACCGACGTCCCGCCCGCTGAACCCGACCCGGACAAAGAATATCCGGACGTGTATTTAAAGAGAATGTAAATTATAACACTGTGATGAAATAGTTAGGAGTGAGGAGTGAGGAGTGAGGAGTTTTCGCAAAGCGCCTCTCCCTTCTCGCAACTCGCAACTCGCAACTCGCAACTCGCAACTCAAAAATGCCAAACAAACTTTACGACAAAAACGGTTTCAAATTTGAGTATCCAGACGACTGGACAATCGAATCGTACAACGACGGCGTCAGCGTTACGTCTCCGACGGAAATAACGTGGACGATTCGCCGCTTTCCCGCCCATACCGACGGACAGGAGTTCCTTCTGGAAGTCGCCGAGGCGCTAAAGGAGGAGTACAAGTCCATCGACATCGAAAAGACGCAAGAGGAAATCAACCCCGGCGTTGTTCTCGACACGTGGGAAATCGACTTCTACTGTCTCGACATCCCGTGCGTCGCCCGGGCGCAAACGCTCAAGACGCCGTTTGCCATTTACTTTCTTTACTCGCAGACCGACTCCGACGAACTCGACGACGTCGCCCCGATAATCGACGACATGCTCGACTCCTGGCTGGAACCGTTCCGCCAGTTCGACGCCAACGCCGGTCTGACAGACAACGAAGAATAAAAACGAACATTGTCAGCGAGCGTTTGACGTCTTTTTAGCGTCTGCACTCGCTGTAAATGATAGATGCTGGATTTTCTCTATGTCAGTTATTTTAAGATTTTTTATTTTATAACTCTATATAAATAAAAGTCTTACGAGCTTTCAATGATAGATATTGTTTTTCGAAATGATAGATATTGCTCTTGACAGCGTTATTTTTTATATATAATTTAGCTATAGTTGTTTCTATAGATATTTTCCCCTGAAAAGGACTTTAGCCATGATTGCCAATTCCATGGAGAATGTGCCATCTCGAACGCCAATTAAACTTGTTGTGCCAAATTACGAATCCGATTTGACGGATTTGGTTATTAGTTTGAATTCGCTTCAAACTCAAGACCGTTGGGAAGGAACAACGCCGGCACCGCTTTTTAAGCAGTTCCAAACGGTTTTGTTCATGATCGAAAGCGTTGCAACCGCCAGAATTGAAGGCAACCATACAACCATTCTGGAATACATCAATTCCAAAATTGACAACAAACGTTCAAACAATTATGGCATCCGAGAAATCAATAATTTGTTAAGCGCCCTGAAATTTATCGAAGAGAACGGAAAAACCTATCCCCTGAATCGACTGTTTGTCAGTCAACTTCATAAAATAGTGATGGATGGAGTACCGCTGGACGAAGAGGGCGATCTTACCCCGGGCGAATACCGAAAAGAAAATGTTGCAATCATAAATTCAGAACATCGTCCGCCAGACGCGATTACAGTTAACGATTACATGGCTGATCTGTTTGATTTCGTTGCCAAGCCGGTTCCTATTCGTTATGAATTGCTTAAAACGGCGATTGCACATCATCGTTTTGTCTGGATTCATCCGTTTACCAACGGCAACGGACGAACAGCGCGGCTATTTACATATACAATGCTGGTTCGGTCTGGCTTTGCCGTGGAATCTGGACGAATTGTCAATCCTGCTGCTGTGTTTTGTTCGACTCGTAAAGAATATTATAAATATCTTGAAGAGGCGGACAAATCCGTCAATACAGGTAACGATGAAGGAATGCTGCATTGGTGCGAATACATGCTTTCTGGCTTGAAAAAAGAAATGGACAATCTCAGTCGTTTGACAAATTATAATTTTGTCAAAAAGAATTTGCTCCATCCCATGCTAAAACAAGCCAAGATGAACGAAACGATTTCGGCAAATGAATATCGGCTTTTAGAGAATACGCTTGACAAACAGCCGTTTCAAGCGGCAGACGTTAAAGACGTCTTTGCTGATCAAGGCATTAAAAACACTTCGTTATATACGACCAGAATCATTAAATCGTTACGAGAAAAAAACATGCTTGTTCCAACCACTCCTAACGGACGATCGTATTATATACAGATGGATAATAACCCACTCTTGCGAGAACTCCTGTTTGCCATGGATGCCGCAGGTCTGATTCCAATCGATCCCAAATCGTAATTCCCATTGCTGAGTAACAAAAACAGGGAGCGGCTTTTTACCCTTTTAGATGAAAAGCCGCTCCCTTATTGTTTGTTAATCCGATTGTCGCTTTAGTTGTTCTTGATAAACACTTCCTGACCGGCGTCGTTGAAGTAACGGATGTCGGCGTATTCCGGCGAGACGCCGAATCGGGAGCGAATCTGAACCTGAATGTCTCCGGTCTTTTCCAGCTCGATAATCTTGTCGCGCATCTTGTTGTTGAGGCAGTCCGCGACGGCGGTTTCCACTTCAACTTCGACGCTGCGAATGGCGTCCGCTTCGCTTGCCAGAATGAGCGTGCGGAGAACGTCCAGAGCCATGTTGTCTACCGACTTGACAGACCCGGTGCCGTGACAGTACGGACATTCCTGGAACGTGGATCGACCGACGCTGGGGCGAATGCGCTGGCGCGTCATTTCAATCAAGCCGAAGGGGCTGGTGCGAAGAATCTTCGTTTTCGCTCTGTCGCGTTTGACGGCGTCGCGCAAGGCGCGTTCGACGTCCCGGCGGTGCTTGTCTTTTCGCATGTCGATAAAGTCGTTGACAATGACGCCGCCCAAGTCGCGCAGACGAAGCTGTCGGGCGATTTCCTTCGCCGCCTGCAGGTTCATGCGGTACGCGGTTTCCTCAGCGTTGTCGTCCGCCCGGAAGTTGCCGCTGTTGACGTCGATGGCAACCAACGCTTCCGCCTGATCGATTACAATCGACCCGCCTTGCGGCAGCGGAACGATGCGCTTTTGAATCTTCTCGATCTCTTTATCGAGATTGAACTTGTGGAAAATCGGCTCTTTGCCTTCGTAAAGCTGAATTCGGTCGGCGCATTTCGGCATGACCTGCTGAACGAAATCGCGCGCCCGTTCGAACGCAGCGGGATCGTCAATAAGAACCGTGTCGAATTCCGTTGAGAAGATGTCGCGAATGGTGCGGATAATCATGTCCGACTCTTCGTAGATGGCGACGGGGCCGGGAATGCGTTTGACGCGTTTGGCGATGTTCTTCCACAGACGCATTAAATACGTCATGTCGCGCGCCAGCTCTTTTTTCATGCGGTCTGCGCCAGCGGTGCGGACGATAAATCCAAGCCCCTTGGGCGGGTTGAGTTCCAGCATGACGTCGCGCAGTTTGCGGCGAACTTCTTCGTCTTCGATTTTTCGGGAAACGCCGACGCGTTCCATGGCGGGCATGAGAACCAGGTATCGACCCGGGATGCTGATGTACGTTGACAGCGTCGGGCCTTTGGAGCCGAGACCTTCTTTGATAACCTGAACGAGAATCTCGTCGCCGCGGTGTAACACGTCCTGAATCGGCGGTTTAACGCGCGGTCTGGCGCCGGGGCGCTGATGTCTGCCGGGGCGTTCTTCTTCGTACGGCGTCGATCCCTGTTTGAAATACGACGGTTCCAGGTCGCTGATGTGCAAAAAGCCGTTGCGTCCGACGCCGAAGTCGATAAATGCCGCCTGAATGCTCGGTTCGAGATTGACGACGACGCCTTTGTAGATGTTTCCGACGTAGTTGTCTGCGCCGGTGTGTTCGATGTAAAGCTCTTCCAGAGTCCCGTCCTCGACAATCGCGATACGGCTTTCTTCCGGCTGAGAAACGTTGATAAGCATTTCCTGCTTCATGATAATATAACCCCTTTCATTGGGAATAGTCGGCGAAAAGATCGACCCGAAAGAAACAATGCTTCAAAAGACCTGACGCCTTACCGTCAGTGAGATGAACGAGGCAGTAGGCAAGAGGCAGTAGGCAGTAGTTTTCGCTTCGCGACTTCTCGCAACTCGCAACTCGCAACTCGCAACTCGCTACTCGCAACTCTCAACTTCCAACGTAATCTCTTCCCTTGTTCCGCGAAGCAGAGGAGTCAGACCGGCGGCGGGACCGCTCGTTTCCGGAACTGGCGTCAAACCGGTTAAATTCAGGATGTCTTTGTACGTAACCGCGCCCTGAGTTTCGTCCGCCTTGAGTGTAAAGCGAAGGAAATCCTCTTTGAGCAGCGGGGCGTCTTCGGAATCGTCGTCTTGCTCTGATTCTGAAACGCTGAACTGCGTTACAACGCTCATGTCCAAAACTGCGGCCTGAACGTTTTTGTTTTCGCAGGTCAACTGACCCGACAAGGTCGGTTCCTGATTGGACGTGGGTAGCGCCGAAACTGGCTTTTTCGGAGGCATAACCTTGTCCTCCTGCCCGTGCGGCACGCACCCAGTCTGAATTTGAGTTACTTTTCCCTGAACGTCCGACCGCATGCCAGCCGGTATAGGGAATCGCCAGGTATAGGAAACGGGGCGGGCTTTTTTCCGTCCTGTTTCGGGAATCGTCTGAGCGGAGTGGAACCGCAACCCACTTGCGGAACAGGCATTTAAGGCATCCTGCAATTCGACCGGATTGTACTCAATCGCGGTTTCCAATTCCATGATTTCGTTCAGACCTTCCACGCCCAGCGGCAGCGCGCTGGGAAAACTGACTTTCGGCTTCGGATGAAATCCCTGACTCATGGCGACTTGAACTTTGGCGACTTTAAGCAGACGCAGCATATAGTTCATCAAATCGCGATGACCCAGAAATCGCAAATCTCCGTCTTTTTGAAATCTCAATCGAATTCGATGACGAGTCTCGGGCGCTGAGGAATCGTTGTTCTGCCAGCTTTTCTTCTTTTTGTTTCCCATAGACTTCGTCCTGACGCCTGCGCCGTGCAGACGTCAGCTTGAAAAATGTGATTTATGTCAAGTTCAAGACGATAAAAGGCTATCGGCTTTTCCCCGTCCTGAACGGATACGTCTTTTTATTACAGTATATTATATATAAAGTTGCAATTTTGTAAATAGGGATATTAAAAGAAGTTTATGCGGGGGGCTCCCAATTTGAGTTGAAAAAAACATACAAGACGGTATTTTAATTATTACCAGAAAAACCGTTATCATTCTTACATTCGGTTTATTTTAATCGCTAAATTACGCTCTTTTCTCATTCCGAAAAAAATTTTTTGAACGGGCGCTTGTATTTTTTTTGAAATCTATTAAAATTTAGCCAATTAATATTGACAGAAGCAGAAAATGAAGCAAACAGCAAATCAATTCGTAAATGTTAATTGAGAAAAATAATATTTCCTAATTAATATAATCGATACTTTCCTGTTGTTTGATTTTTCCCACCTCGAGTTCCCCGCCTTTAATCCTACCTGCCTTTGAGATGAACAGATTCCAACGTAAAACGCCAGCAATGGCTCGATTGATTGTAATCCGCGGATCCGCTACAACGGACAGCGTTACCATTCCTTTGCCCTGTCTTATCGGTCGCGGTCGAGAAGTGGATTTATGCGTCGACAGCTTAATCGTAAGCCGAAATCATTGTCGTCTGGATTTACAGGATGGAAAAATCTTTCTTACCGATTTGGGATCTCGAAATGGCACTATTGTCAATGGTCAGTTCATTCCAGAAAACGTTCCTGTAGAGTTAAGCAATCAGAGCGCGTTTTCTATCGGACCGTTAACGTTTCAGCTTGAATTTCAGCCGACGGAAATCATTCATCGCGACAATCAAAGCGCCGCCAGCCACGAATTGCACGTTGCCAGTTAGAAGGCGCTAGGCAGTAGGCAATAGACCGTAGGGATGTTTAACTACAGCCTCTTTTCTTTGACGTTTTCTGTATTTTTCGAAGTTCTTATAAATTCCTCTAGCATAAAATTGTAAAATTGGATATAATATATAGAGTTGCGAGTTGAGAAAAGTTCGGACGGCTCTCAACTCAATGGCTATTTATCCACTATTACTTTCATTTTCCATTATCATGAGTCAGACAGACCCTAACATCAGTAAACAGCTTAAAGATAAACTTGATAGCCTTGGTTTGAATGCAGAAACGCTTTACGACAAGTGCAAAGCCATGGCGAATAACCTTTGGTGGTCGTGGCATCCGGAAATCATCAACGTCTTTCGCGATCTCGACCCGGATTTGTGGCGCAAACTGGATCACAATCCAATTGCTCTGCTTCGCACTTACGAAAACGATCAGGAAAAGTTTTACGATCGAGTGTTTGAGTTGACAATGGAAGGGCGAATCAATTACGCGTTCCGCAAGCTCAAGCAGTACATGACCGACCGTCCGATTTGGGCAAAGACAAACATCGGCGTTTTGGGCGCTCGTCCGGTAGCGTACTTTTCTTTGGAGTTCGGCATTCACGAATCCGTTCCGATTTATTCCGGCGGTTTGGGCGTCCTGGCTGGCGACCACGTCAAGTCCGCCAGCGGCATGGGCGTTCCGCTGATTGCTGTCGGTCTGTTCTACGACGAAGGATACTTCAAACAGCATCTGGATTCCAACGGGAATCAGCAGGAAGAGTACATCAACACCAAGATTGAAGATCTGCCCATGCAGCAGGTTCTCGACAAGGACGGCAAACCGTTACGCATTCGTATTGAAACGCGAGACGGGGCAATTTTCGCCCGCGTCTGGAAGATTCAGGTCGGGCGCGTTGAGCTTTATCTGCTCGATACCGACGTCGAAGAAAACGAACAGTGCAATCGCAAGCTGACTTCTCGACTCTACGGCGGCACAAACGAAGACCGCATTCGCCAGGAGCTAATCGTTGGCGTCGGCGGCGTTCGCGCGCTGCGAGCTGTTGGAATCAATCCCGGCGTATTCCATCTGAATGAAGGACACTGCGCTTTTGCGACGCTGGAAGTCATGCGCGACTACATTCACGAAGACGGCATGTCGTTCGACGAAGCCCAGCACACCGTCAATCGTCAAACCTGCTTTACAACGCATACGCCTGTTCCCGCCGGGCATGACCGATTCAATCAGCAGCTGATGGAAAAGTATCTCGAACCGATGAGCCGTTCGCTGGGAATCAGCATTGATCAGCTCATGGCGTTGGGACGCGTTCATCCGGAAGACCACAACGAAACGTTCTGCATGACCGTTTTGGGCATGAAAATGGCGCGATACGTCAACGGCGTAAGCAACCTTCACGGCGTTGTTTCCCGCCGCATGTGGAAAGACCTCTGGCCGGATCGCGACGAAAACAGCGCGCCGATTGGTCACATTACCAACGGCGTCCATCTTCCCAGCTGGCTGGCGGGTCCGCTTTGGAACCTGTACAACAGAACGTTCGTTCCGGACTGGTACGATCAGATGTACCTGTACGAGGTTTGGAGCGACATCTACAAGATCGAACCGGGCGAACTGTGGGAAACGCACCAGCTTCTCAAAAATCAGCTCATTGAATTCGTTCGCCGACGCGTTACCCGTCAGTGCGTTCGCAGAAACGAAAGCGAGTTCAGCGTCAAAGCCGCTCAAAACGTGCTCGATCCCAACGCGCTGTTGATTGGTTTTGCCAGACGTTTCGCTACGTACAAGCGCGCAACGCTGTTCATGGACGACCTCGACTGGATGCGGCGCATTTGCTCCAATCCGGAAAAGCCGGTTCAGTTTGTCTTTGCCGGCAAAGCGCACCCGGCGGACGAACCCGGTAAAGCTCTGATCAAGAAAATTGCCGAGCTTCGCAAAGACCCGGTTTTGGGAAAGAACATCGTCTTCGTTGAAGATTACGACATCAACGTCGCCCGACATCTGGTTCAGGGCGTTGACGTCTGGATGAACAACCCGCGCCGACCTCTGGAAGCGTCGGGCACGTCCGGACAAAAAGCCGTACTTAACGGCGTTCTCAACTTCTCCGTTTTAGACGGCTGGTGGGCGGAAGCCTACAACGGCGTCAACGGATTCGCTATCGGCAACGGTCGAGCGCACCGAACGGACGACAGCATTACAGACGCCCGCGACGCGGCTTCCCTTCGCAAGACGCTGGAAGAGGAGATTATTCCTCTGTTCTACGACCGCGACGAAGACGGCGTTCCGCTGGCGTGGGTGGAACGCATGAAGAACTCCATCGCCTCGTTGGCATGGCGATTCAGCGCTCACCGCATGGTTGTCGACTACGTTACAAAATGCTATCTTCCCGCCGCCGGAAACGTTACCTGCGACATGAACAGAAGATAAAACAAGACAACTCTGAGAACAGAAAAAAGGCGCGAAGCATTGATTTGCTTTGCGCCTTTTGTGTTTCAATTGCTAATTGACAATTGCTAATTGCAAATTATCCCAAGTACGCCTTTTGCGTTCGGAGCAGATCGCGGACGGCGGGGATGTCAACGTTGCGAATGTAGTCGACGTTGGTTTTGACCGCAACGGCGGCGGCGCATCCGGCGGCGTGTCCGCTGACCCAGCAGGTCGGAATGACGCGGATGTCGTCTGACATGCGGTGTTCGCCGGAAAGGCTTCGTCCAGCAGTGATAATATTCTCGACGTTCTGCGGCAGCATCGCGCCAAAGGGAATCTGCCATCGCTGATGGTTGGCGTTCCAGGAACCGGAATAGGCGAGGAAGTCGTCAAAATGTTGATTTGTTTCCATGCCGTGGTAAGTTACGGTTTCGACGCCGTCGATAACGCGAGTGATTCTCACGCCCATCTGAGGAGCGGTTTGAGCCAAAAAGACGTTGTCCGTTCCCGGCTGTTTTTTGAGGTTGAGGTAATTCTGCCAGATGTGCTTTCGGTGCGCCAGTTCCAGACGAGTCAGCTCTTTGACGTCAACGCCGTTGGACTGCGGTCCGGACATGTTGACCCAGTTCAGACCGGGAACGGGCGTAACGCTGCCTAAGCCTCGCAGGGGCGGCTGACCCTGCCGTTTGCTGTTGTCAATTTGATTCAAACCGCCCAGAGTATGAACCAGTCCGGCGGCGAATTTTCTAACCTGATGTTTCGCTCCGGCGGCTGCGAAAATGTCGCCGTCTCCGGTCGTGTCGATAACCTGTTTAGCAAGAATCGCCTGCGGTCCGGACTTGCATTCAAAGATCGCGCCTTTGCAGACGTTGCCGGACATAATCGCGTCCGTCGCCCAGGAATGAAGCAGAATCTCGACGTTCGCTTCTGTCAGCATTTCCTGTAACAGATACTTGTACGCTTCCGCGTCGATGGTGGGATTGACGCCGTGCCTGCGGTTGACGATTCCCAACGGCATCGCTTCCAGACGCTGCATGTATTCCTCGCCAATTCCCTGACAGCAGGAGAACGGCTGCTCTCCTTTGCTTTGCCGCGCCCAATGTCCCAAAATAACCAGAACCAGCCCGCCTGTCGCCAAACCGCCGAAATGGTTGTAACGTTCTACAAGCGTTACTTTGACGCCCGCTCTTGCCGCGGCAATTGCAGCTGTACAGCCCGCCGGGCCGGCGCCGACGACCAGAACGTCGGTTTCGCTGATAGTTGGAATCGTTCTCGCCGGTCGGACGACAGCGCCGTTTTCAACGCGGCACGGATTGACCTCGTCTGCGACCTCGACGAAATTCAGTTTCCCTCCCAAAGAGGACTCGTCCGCCTTGGCGCTTTGAGGGGATAAAAACATGCCAGCTGCCGCGCCTGCGGCTGTCGTCAGCGTGGACTTAAGCAAATCTCTGCGGGAAATGGAAGTCATGATAACGGAATATGAGTAAAGGGTTATGAAATAACTAAACCTGCGAATTTCGCAAACGTACTATAAATATAATTTCTCTTTGAGGCGATGTCAAGCGGTTGAGGGGATTATTTGAAAAATTTTCGTAAAAGAGGGAATATGGAGTGCGACGGCTTGACGTCGCTTTCGTATAATGCGGACTTCGTCCGCCTTGAAAAAACTTTCGGTCGCCAGCAAGCTGGCTCCCTTTTAGGGAAGTTTTTTCAAGGATGGGAAAAGAGGGTATTCGAAATAATATGAGGGGAAAACCTTTTTTGAAAAAAAGGTTCTTCCCCTCAAACTCCCCTTTCCAAAAAACTTTAGTAAGGGGCGTTAATTCGCAATATTTTTCAATATGACCCGGAATCCGACGTCGTAGACCGGCTGGTTTTTCGGGTACGGGATTCGGGAATCGAACGCGCTCTCAGACGGACGGGAGTTAAACGAGCCGCCAGCCGCCAAAGCCGCGTCGCCGTCGCAGTTGAGCCATTCCGCCGCGTTGCCGTGAACGTCGTAAAGACCCCAGGCGTTGGGCTTGTACGTTGCAACGTTAGCCGTCGCGCGAACGGAATCGTTAAACCGCTCGTCTGCCGGACGCCAGGGTTCAACCGCGTCTGACGGCAGACTCCACGGAGCGAACGTCGGCATGACGTAATTCGTTACGTCCGACAGGTTGGCAAAGGAACTGAAATCGTCGTCAATTTTACCGTAGTAAAATTTCGGATTAGTCGAACCCGCTCTGGCGGCATACGTCCACTGCACGTCCGTCGGGAGAGAGCAGTCAGTGCCGTCTTTTCCCAGTTGCTGAGAAAGCCACTGACAAAACTGTTCCGCCTCCTGACACGATACGCGAACGACCGGCTGATCGGGACCGTCAGTCTGAAAACCGCGGTCAAGCAGGCTGAATACAAGGAAATCTCCAAACTCGTATCGGCTGTCGTGTTTCGGGTCAAAGGCGTGGAATTGAGCGTTGGTTATTTCCGTTTTGCTAATCCAGAACCCGCCTGTCGGCTGACCGTTGAGAGTCCCTTTAGGTACATAGACGAATTCGATTGTCTCGCCGTTGGGCAGCGTTACCGTTTTGATTTTCTGACTGTCAAACGGTTCCTGAATCGCAATCGTCGGCGCGGAGTTTCGATTGGAATTGCGCGCTTTGAGTCCAGCGTCGATTTTGTCTTTTGGAGGAAGAACAGGCTTAACGGCTCCAGGAACGTACGGATTGAAAATTCCCTCCTGATCTTGAACCAGGTCGCTGTACATTTCCCGAAGTTCTTCTCTCAACTGCGCCTGACGGTCAGTTCGCTGATGACCGCTGACTTCAATCCACGTCCCGTGGAAAGGCGTATTCATATCGACCCAGGTCGTCAAAACGTCCCAATCTTGAGGGGAAAGCATATCTGTTACGCCGTAATGCCCGGCGGAGTCGTTTCTCAACGTCTGGAACAGACGCGTTGTTGAAACGTGAAACTCCCGGGGCGAAAGCAGATGAGCGTCCGACTCTATCGTATGCCCGCGGACGAATCGACGTAAATTCATATACGACTTTGAAAATCGCCCGCCGTTGTTGTACATGGCGTTTCCTGCTACGAGAGGGATGTCGTCCGTATTCTCCAGAGAGAACGTTTCCGGAACCACCGCTAAAACGGGGTTGGTTTTATCGCGGTTGTCCGTGTGACATCCAACGCAGTATTTATCCAGAACGGGCTGGACTTCCCGCCGGAACGAGAAGCCGCGATCCGGTCCATAAAACGACGTGATTTTAGATGCTGGACGGTTCCCGGCAATCGTCCTTTGTCGAACGGGAGCGAGGTTGTTGTTTTGATGGCACCCGACGCACGACACGACTTCGCCCGGCATGGCGGTGAACCACGACCGCATGAGTTGTAACGCCGCCCCGTTTTCGTCCAGCGGCTGAAGCGCTATGGGCGTGTTGGCGGGAACGGTAAAATGCGCTGATCCGTCCTCTTCCACCGGAACGGTTCCCAAAACCGAGCGAACGTCCCACGGACCGTCCAGCCCAACGCGGTCGTACTGCCCTCCCATGCCGTGATACGAATAATTATAGGTGAATACTCTCAGCTGCTTGACTTCCCCGCGGCGAATTCCTTTCAGCCCCGGACCCGTATAGATGTCAGCCAGAAACACGGTCGCCGTCTTGCTTTCCGGATTGGTTCTGTCGACAATAGCCGGCGGAATCGGGGTCTTTTGCAGCGGAATGGGTTCTAAAATCGCGTAGCCGGGCTGTTCGTAGAGCAAAACGAAGTTGTCGAAAACGTCAACCAGATAGACGCCCCATTTTGACAACGGCGACGGCTTGCACGATACAATAACGTATTTATCCGACAACGGCGATGGGTGCAGAAACTTCGGCCAGGACGCGCCGGTCAAACCGTCTTTGATAATCGGTTCCACCTTTTTCCCTCGCTGACCGATTTTCTGAACTGCGCCGTCCGCCTCAAAATCGCTTATCGACGTATCGAACAGAACCAGCTCCCCGGAGCGGTTGACGTCGTGATGTCCAACGACAATCGCGTAGAATCGGTTAGCGTTTCCCGGCGTCGGCTTGGCGTTAAACATGCTGTTGGGCCAGTACGAGTTGCTCCCGTAATAGCTGACCTGGTTTGTCCCGTCCGGATTCATGGTAAACATAAGCCGATAAAACGCGTGCGGGGTGTCGGTGTATTCCCAGCGCAGATACATAATCCGCCCGTTGGGCATGACAGTCGGGTTCCAGTTGTGTTCCTGATCAAAGGTCAGCTGACGAACCCGCCCGTCTTGATAGCGAACGTACGTATTTGTAACATGAGACGACCCACGAACGCACGGAACGCCAATCATCGGCGCGGTTGACGTAAAGATGATTCTCCCGTCGGGAAGATAGCAGGCGTCGTAATTGTCAACGTCTGAATGGTCAATCGTCTGGATTTTTCGAGCTTCCACGGTTCCCTGTCCGGAAAGCGCATCGTCTGTCAACGGGATTTCAAACAGCTGCCAGCGATCGTTCCCTCCGTCTTTGAGCAAGTGCGGTTTGGAGAACATCAAGCGGTCAGCGTTGAAATGCAAGTCGAGTTCGCCCACGTATTCATTGCTCTGTGGGCGATAAACCGTTTTAACGTCTTCCGGCTTGGGGACGGCTTGCGGGGAAAGCGGAATGGAGACGATGTCGTTATCGTATCCAGTGTGACGGAGGCTGGAATTGCTCGCCCAGTTGGATGGCAGCCCCAAATTCCCGGCAGTGCGTCGAATCGCCAGAATGGACTTGACGTTTTTCAATAGCGGGTTTTCCAGCAGAGCCTGACGTTTCAGCGCGTCCAGACGCTCAAACAGCACGTCCGGCGCGACCGTTGCAGCGTCCTTTTCCAATGCCGCCAGTTGGTCAAGATACTTCTGACCGTTGACGTAATCCTGCGGGTGCGAAGCCGCACGGGCAGAAGGACAAGGTTTTGCCTCCGAAAAAGCCGGTTTTGGCGCTACCCACTTCCAATCAGGAACCGACCTTGTCGGGAACGATTCCATCAAGTCGTTAATCGCCAGTTTGAGCGATTCGACTTCATGTTCAAAGTCGCGTTCCATAGCCGCAATTTGACGTTCGTTTAACGTCGCGTTGGGATTGTACGGCGTCAATTCAATCCACGTTGACGGCGTTTGAAGATAGTTCAAAACGTTTGACGTGAATTTCGTCAAATTGTCGTAAAAGGCGTTGTTTTTATCGGAATAACACGTCAAACGCCAGCCGGATGTAATAATTCTGCCCTTCCCCAGCGAGTATTCCCAAATCGGCTTTTCGTCGCCAAAGGCGGACGCCGCCAACAGCGTCCCGCCCCGGGGCTGAATCGCGTGGAAGTCTGAAAAAGCAGAATAGCCGCCGTCGGAAAAATAGATCGCCGCCCGATTCTGACCCTGCTCGTTCCCACGCTTCAGCCCGTTAAAAACAGGCGACTGTGCGCCATTTTTAATTATAAATGGAATCGCCGCGCCCGGGTTCCGGTCGTGATTTCCCGCCAGCTGACGAGGCGTAACGGTTTCCAAACCAAACTGATTCAATATCCGCCACGACGCCCCGGTCAGAAAAAGCCCGCCGCCCTGTTCGACAAATGCTTTGATCTTCGCCGCGTCCGCGTCAGAGACAGCGTACTTCTCGCTATCGCCCAGGTGAATCCATAAAACGGACGTCTCCGACAGACGATCTGCCGTTACTTCCAGAAAATCCGGGAACAGAGTTTTCCCCAACGCCAAGGCGGACTCGTACTCTGCGCCCGTTACAGACGGCTTGAGAATCGCCGGGCTTTTCGCCCAGACGTCAGCCGAAATCAGGACGCTAACAACAACTGTAATCAACAGGAACGTTCTTTTCATTGCGGTATTGGAAAGCTGAACTTTCAGGGAATATTTATTATTCAAAATATATACGCTATTATAAGATAATAAAAAGAAAAAAACAAGAGGGCGGCGAGGCGCCGCATCCCTTTTTCCTTTTGGGTGCGTTCAAATCTGGGGGGCGCCAGAAAAAGGAAAGGAATTTGGAACTCTTTCGTAGCCCCCAGATTTATCTGGGGGACTAAATAAAACGCTCCTCCCCAAAACGCTTCCCTTCCCCTCCCTTCCCCGCTCCATTCGGAGCGGAGAAGGGAGGGGAATTCGTGCGTTATAATATTATTTGGCGTTGTATTTGCACCCCACACCTAAAGGTGTGGGCTACGTTTTAGATACCCATCTCACCTATTTTCGCAACTCAAAATTTATCGCACCCTCCCTTTTCAAAAAATCTCTCATCTCTTGACTTTTATCTCACATTCTATACAATTAGATTTATACCCTATTTTCAAAGGAACGCCGAAATGCTAAACGGAAAGAGTTTGACTTTTGTTTTTATACTGACGCTGATTGCATCCATAACCCTCAACGCGGCTGAGAATGCGTCGTCGAAAAAAAGCGTTGATGACGCTCAACAGCGCTTTGGCAAACCGGCAGTAAATCGTTTTGAACAGATGATTCAGTCCGGCAATTTCGATTTAACTCCGCAAGGGTATAACGAATTTACCGTTCTGCATTATGCTGTGTTTATGGACAATTTGGATCTCGCCAAACAATTGGTCGAAAAGGGCGCAGACGTCAGCGCTAAAAACAGGCACAATATAGAGCCCTTATTCTTTGCTGCTGATAATGACAATTTGGAAATGGTAAAACTGCTTGTTGAGAATGGAGTAGACGTCAACAATCGAGACTATAACGGCGGCAATCCAGCGCTGCTCGTTGCAGCGTTAAAAGGCAATTGGGAAATGTTTCAATATCTTGTTGAAAACGGCGCCGATATATTCATCAAAAATTCGCATGGCTGTTCTACTATACACGCAGCCGCGGAAGGCGGCAATTTGGAAATTGTTAAATGGCTCATCGAGAACGGATTGGACGTCAACACAAAAGTGGCATGTGAATGTACATGTCTGCATCATGCAGCTAAAAGCGGCAATATCGAATTGATTAAATGGTTCATTGATAAAGGATTGGACATAAACGCCAAAGATATCGAAGAACGCACCGTTTTACATTATGCCGCTGAAGGAGGCAGCGTGGAAGCGGTTCAGTGGCTTGTCGAACAGGGATTAGACATTAATGCCGTAATTGCTAATCCGAATCGTCGGACTCGTTACATCGGCGGAAACCTTCATATAGATCTTGATAACGATGGGGTCGATTTATTATCCATCGCGGCGCTGACTGGCAATTTGAAACTGGTTCAATGGCTGGTTGAGCAAGGAATGGACGCCGTCGTCGACAATGATATTTTAAGACCGGCGGTTAAAAGCGGCAATATTGAACTCGTTGAATGGCTTGTCGAACAAGGCGCCAATATAAATCAAAACAAAAATCTGTTATTCTATGCAGCTCTAAATGGCAATTTGAAGCTGGTTCAGTACCTTGTAAAGCAGGGCGCTGACATTAAAAAATCAAATAATGTTTTACAAGGGGCGGCATGCAGCGGCAATATGGAACTGATTCAATGGCTTATTGAACAGGGCGCTGATGACAACAGCAATGAGGATTCATCAATTTTGGCATACGCTATCGACAGTCACGATGTCAACGTATTGCGTTTTTTTGTTGAAGAGAAAAAAATAAACGTTAATGCGTCTATCTCTTCTGCTCGTTACCGTTCACCTTTAGAACATGCTGTAAATACTGACGATTTTGAAATGGTGAAATTTCTTGTTGAACATGGAGCTGACGCCAATCCAAACAGATGGTCTCGTATAATTCCATATTGGTATTACTTACATCAACAGGGTCATAACCCTGAGACCGTCAACTACCTTCGAGAACATGACAATACGCTGATAATTTGGAGCGGCGTTTTATCGCTGATAGTTATATCAATTACTTCATATATAATTTATAGAAATCTTCGATCTAAAAAACCCGTCGAGACGGAGTAATCGTTCTCTACAAGCGTTCAAGAATTAAAATGCGCAATTTGGAAGACGCATTTGCCAATTTCTGCGGCAAAATTCCGAAAAACTGCTCTGGTATTGCAGGGCGATTTGATATATAATGCCCATTGGTATAATATATAGTGGCGAAGTGTCGAATTGCGTTTTGCGGTTTAACCCGCCCCGGCTCGCCTAACACCCTTTCCCCCCTTATCCATAACCATGGCATTGACATATTTAACAGCTGGAGAATCGCATGGAAAAGGCATCCTGGCTTTGCTGGACGGTTTTCCCGCCGGACTGGAAATTGATACAGATAAAATCGACGCGCTGCTTCGTCTTCGTCAGGGCGGATACGGCCGCGGCGGACGTCAACAAATCGAAACCGATTCCGTCGACGTTCTGACCGGCGTAAAAGTCAACCGGACGCTGGGAAGCCCCGTCGCCCTTTGGGTGAAAAATCGAGACTATAAACTCCCACAAATGCCGGAACTGGAACGTCCGCGCCCGGGTCACGGCGACCTGTCCGGATCTCGCAAATATCAAGACGGGATTCGCGCCATTCTGGAACGCTCCAGCGCTCGAGAGACGGCGGCGAAAGTCGCGGCGGGCGCTCTGGCGGAACAGCTTTTGGAGACGTGCGCCGGGATTCGCGTTCTGGCTTACGTTGTCCGAATTGGGGAAGCGGAATTGACGCCTGACGCAGCCCTGCTCTGCGATTTTGACGCTGCAATTGAAAAGCGAAACGCCAGCCCGGTGTATTCGCTGTCTTCTCCCAAAGCTGACAAACTCGCCTGCGATTTAATCGACAAAACCCGCCAGGCGGGCGACACGATCGGCGGAATCATCGAAATTCGCGCGACCGGTTTGCTGTTTGGGCTGGGAACGCACGCTCAATGGACGGACAAGCTCGACGGTCGTCTGGCGCAAGCCGTCATGGCGGTTCAGGCGATCAAGGGCGTCGAAATCGGCTTGGGATTTCAGGCGGGATTCGTACCCGGTTCTCAGGCGCACGACGCTATCGGCTTCGACCCGAAACTGGTCGATACAAAATGCCTGGGATTCGTCCGCCCAACCAATCGCGCTGGCGGTTTGGAAGCCGGCATGACAAACTCGCAGGACATTGTCGTCCGCGCTGCAATGAAGCCGATTCCGACAATGCTCAAACCGATGGCATCTGTCAGTCTGATAACAAAACAGCCCGAGGAGGCGACTTACGAACGTTCCGACGTCTGCGCCGTTCCCGCCGCCGCGATTGTTTTGGAATCGGTTGTCGCCATGACGCTTGCCACAGCGCTGACGGAAAAGTTCGGCTGTGACAACGTCGAGGAAATTCGGCAGAGAATTACGTTATTCAACAAATTAGCAAGATAGGCAGTAGGCAATAGGCAGTAGGCAGTAGATATTACTCGCAACTCGTTACTCGCAACCAACATGAGATTACGCGATAAAATCCGACGACGCATAGCCCGTACCGTTTTGGCGGTTTTCGGCTGGATTCCTCTTGTCGCGTTGATCTTTATAGCGTTTTTTATTCGCAGTAAAACGTACGTGGAATGGTCGGAATCGTCGATAGCCAACGCGCTGGAAATGCAGGTCAATTTCGAGTCGTTTGAGCGCCCGCGGTGGGACACGTCCCGGTTTGAACGCGTAACGCTTAGCGACCCGGAAACGGGCGAGCCGGTTTTGAAATGCGCCTTGCTGGAAGTGGAGCATCAGCACACCAAAACGCCTATTCGGCTGCTGAGAATACGTCTCAGAGACTGCAAGATTTACATGGACAACTCTGTTTCCCTGTGGTCTTTTGTCCATCGATCGTTCGCGCATCGCCGGCTGTGGAAAAACATGCAGGTGGAGTTCTCGGCGGTCAACGTGTCTTTCGATTCCTGCAAGGAGCAGTCCATTCGATTCATGTCAGGAACGCTCAAAGACGTCAAAGACGGTTCAGAAGGCGTGTTTGCTCTCTACATAAACGACCTTCGCGAAGATACGAAAAAGGAAGAATCGAACGAACCCGCGCGCCTGAAAATTGCGCGTTTGACAAACACGTCTCCTGTAACAACGACAATTGCTCTGGACGCGTCCAACTGTCCGATTGTTTCTGGCATGCTCTCGCATTGGCACGCGCCTTTAAAGCGTCTTGGCTCCAATTCGCTCTTTCAGGGAACCGTTGTCGCCGCCAACGCCGGCGCTGGCTGGGACGGAACTCTTAAAGGGGAATTCAGCAACGTCGATTTAAGCAAGATGTTTATCAAAGCCGGGCGAGCGCAGATGATCGCCAACGCCAGAATTACAATCGAAAAAGGCGAGTTTATTGACCAACGGCTGGTAAGCGCTCGCGGGCGGGTGGACGCTCAAAACGGCGTTATTGACCGCGGTCTGCTCGATACGCTTGTATCGCAGCTTCGCCTCAGTGGAGGCGGCGGATTCAATCCCTATTCAGACGCCACTCATTTCACACAGCTCGCTTTCGGGTTTGATATACAAAATGAAATGATTTCTCTTACTGGAAAGTGCAGTTCATGCCCGACGGGCACGATTCTCAACAGCCAATGGTCGCTGGTTCGAGAACCGCTCAACCCGTCCGATAAATCCCCGCTTGCCGTCGCCATGAAAACCTTTTCCTACGCCGACAGCCAACAGTATATCCAAATCGCTCAGCCGGACGGGAATTCCACAAGATAATATGGAGTGCGGCGGCTTGACGCCGCTTTCATTACCATAACCGCCGAGAACAACGAAAAACTTAATTCGCGCTAACAACGCAATGATAATATAGATTCATACAAATATTACAAAGCGTTGCGTTCCCTTTAACAGCGACGGCAAACCGTCGCACTCCAAAGTCCACCCAAATGAAAAGAATCCTGCTCTCCCTGTTTGTCGCCGTTATCGCCTTTAGCGCCAATGCATCTTCAGCGCAATACCCTCAATTTAACGCCCCGGACGACAGACCGATCGTCTGGTTTGTTCACGGCATGGTTACCGTTCAGGACAAGTTTGAAAGAGAGCTTGCCGAGCTTCGTGAAATCTATCCGAACGCGGAGTCGGTCGAACTGAAAAAATGGAACTCGCCCAAGTTGAACCTGGTTCAAATGGGTCCCGCCTGGAGCATTTCGCTGGAAAACGCGAAACAGTACGCTCCCGTTCTGGCAGACGAGATAATTCGCCTGCCCGCCCACCGACGCAACAGACTGATTTTGGTTGGACATTCGCTCGGCGGAAGAATCGTTATCAACGCGGCGGCGCTCTGTCAGCAAAGAAACGTAACCGTAAGAAAAATCATCCTGGCAGGGTCGGCTATCAACAACGACGACCCCAACATTACCGCAACCTTTGCCGTTTCTCGGGAACCGGTTGTCAATCTGGTTAACGTCAACGACGCGATGCTGGCGGTTTACAAAGTCGGTGGGGAATTTGCGCCGGCGCTGGGAACCGGGTACTTGTACCCCGTCGACCCGATGCGTTTTATAGAACTGACCATGGACGGCACTGTCAATCACTTTGGATTTGAGTATCTGGAAAACTATAAAAAACGACTCAAGACCGGGAACTTTACCAACAAGTACATTGTCGTTCCCCAGGATTTCAGCAACGTCGATTTCCCGACACTGGGCGGGACGGTGGCGTGGGACGCGTTGGACTCCTGCTCCGGCTGGATTCTGCAGCACAATCAGGTAACAGGGCATTGCCGGATTATCGACCCGGACGGCATCCGAAAAGCCTGGGGACGATTGGGAAAGATGCAAATCGCTTTTGAGAAAGTTAAGCAACAAATCGCGCTGCGTCAGCCAAACCAATTTAACGCCAAGACTGCAAAAGATATTGTTGTCATACAGGATTTTTACAACTGGGACAGGTCAACCGCCGGGGGAGAAGTCTGGTGGAACAATATCGATCAGTTCCGCGGATGGAAACTGCAGCAGCATAAACTCACCGGGCATTGTCGAATCCTGGACGAGTCCGACGTTCGCCGCGCCTGGGGAACAGAATCCAACATGCAAAAATCCTTCGACGACGTCAAGCGGCAGCTGGAAAGATAGTTGGCAGGCGTCCAGCATACATTTTTCATTGCCATTTGAATTTACCGTCAATCATTTTCCCAAAAATAGCGCGGCATTATGAAACTCGAAAAAGTTCTGTGCATTGTATTATTATTGACCCTGAGCGTTTCGGGAACGCTCAACGCGGAAGAAAATTCTACGACTAAAAGAAGCATTGAAGATGCCAAGTCCGCTTTGGGCAAATCGACCGTAGACCGTTTTGAACAGATGTTTCAATCTGGCGATTTTGATTTCAAGACGTATGGAAATCACGGCGTTACAGTTTTACACTACGCTGTCTTTATGAACGATCAAGAACGCGTTAAACTGCTAATCGAAAAAGGAGCCGACGTCAATGCCAAGGATATTGACAGTACAACGCTGTTAATGGCTGCTACTGATAACAACAATCTGGAAATAACAAAATATCTTGTCGAGAACGGCGCTGACGTCAACGTCCCAGACGACGACGGCGATACAGCTGTATTCTTTGCAGCTCTAAACGGCAATTGGGAAATGGTTCAATATCTTGTCGAGAAAGGCGCAGATATTACAACTAAAAATAAAAATGATAACACAATTTTAAACTTTGCAGCTCAAAGCGGCAATTTGAAATTGGTACAATGGCTGGTCGATAAAGGAATAAACGTCAACGCTAAAAACGACAGAGAGTATACATGTCTTCACCATGCAGCTCAAAGCGGCGATCTGGAGCTGGTTCAATGGCTGGTTGAGAAAGGGCTGGACGTCAACGCTAAAACGGATGAAGACTACACATGCCTGTACCTTGCAGCTCAAAGCGGGAGTCTGGAGTTGGTCAAATGGCTAGTCGAGAAAGGACTGGACGTCAACGCTGTAAGCGAAGACGATTCAACGCCTCTGCACGCGGCAGCTCAAAGCGGCAAATTGGAACTGGTCAAATGGCTGGTCGAACAGGGCGCTGACATTCATGCCAAAACGTACAGTAGTCAGACTGTATTATGCTATGCAGCTCAAAGCGGCAATCTGGAACTGGTTCAATGGCTGGTCGAACAAGGGGCTGAAGGCGTCAAAGATTATGACGTTTTGTATGAAGCGGTTCACAGCAGAAATATGGAGCTGATTCAATGGCTCATTGATCAGGGCGCAGACGTATCCACCAATTATTCGGTATTGACCAGCGCGGTTTATTATAACGATATGAAGCTGGCGCAATATCTTGTTAAACATGGGGCTAACGTGCGAAAGTCTGTTAACGCATTAGATCAAGCGGTATGGTCCGGCAATATGGAAATGCTTGAATGGCTTATCGCTCATGGAGCGGACGTCGACAGTAGAGACAGCGAGGGAAGGTCAGTTTTGTGGTACGCTGTCAACAGTAATAATAAGGACATACTGCATTATCTTATCGAGCATGAAGGCGTTGACGTCAATTCATACATATATAAATCATCCATATATAATAATAGTTATTTCTCAGCCTTGGAGGAAGCGGTAAACAGAAACGATTTGGAAACGGTCAAATACCTGGTGGAACACGGCGCATATATCAATCCGCATCACGGATTTAAATATTATCGCATTCCCGGCTGGTATAATATGGATCATGTTGATCAGGAAATTGTACAATATCTTAGAGAACGCGATACTGTTCTTAAAGGACTATCAATCGCGGTATGGCTGATAGTTCTGGCGGTTTTCCTGGCAATTGTCTATTTTATCTACAGAATGACTCGACCTAAAAAGCCCGCGAAGACAGAATTATCGAGTTCGTGAGAACGGATGCCTGCCCGTCGCGAAGAATAGCAGTTTGGTCAGAAAAACAAAACCAGAAAACAAAAATCGCCGTCGGATTACTCTGACGGCGATTTTGATGTATCTGTAAAACAGAGGGCGAATTAGCCGAGAATCTGTTCGACAACGACCTTGGTATACTTCTGACGATGTCCGTTGCGGCGTTTGGAGTCCTTGCGGCGACGGAATTTCTGGACGACCAGTTTGGGTCCTTTTTCAACGTTGAGAACCTTAACGACGACTTTCGCGCCTTCCAGAGCCGGTTTGCCGATCTTCAGTCCTTCGTCTGTGCGGATAGCCAAAACGTTGGTCAGATCGATTTTGTCGTCGGGATTGACGTTATCACGGTAATCAATGCAAAAGCGCAAACCTTCTTCAACTTTAAATTGACGTCCGCCGTCTTCAATAATTGCGTACATTGCGTTTTCCTCAAAAAACTTTATGGCGTTAAGCTTCGGCGCCCGATATTACTTGGGAGAAAATAACGTCCGACGCCCCAAATTATTAAAATTACATTGGCTGAAAACGGAGGGAATCGCTTTCAGTTCTGCATAATATAGCAGTTTTATCATAAATTACAAGGGAGTACAGGGGCGATTTCCCCAAAAATAATTCATTTTGACGTTGACTTTTCTCAAATAGATACTAAAATTACTGTCGAAATGCCAAATTTTGATTTCCTGACGGATCCGGAGCTAGGGAATAGGGAACAGGGAATAGGGAATAGCAATTCGCCGGAGGCGAATTCAAATACTACTGCCTACTGCCTACTGCCTACTGCCTCAAACCCCCCTCGCACTGAGGACGAGGACTCGCCCTGGGGAATCATTATTTCATTTTTATTTCATTTTATTGTCTTAATTATCCTGGCGTTGGTTCCGATCTACCATAAAACAACCATGTTTCCGGGGATTTCGCTCATTGCGACGCTCGATTCTTCGGAGGAGTCCATGATTCCGGAAGACGACTTTGGAGACGTCGCGGTTAGTCAGGCGGGAGGAATGCAGTCTGACGAAAGCGCCGCGTTGCTGGAAGAGGACGCTGTTCCGGAAACGGAATCGGAGAATCCCGCCGCTGAACTGGACGACGTCAAACCCGTTGAGATGGAGGCGGACGACACGACTCGAAAGGTGGAACTGCAAGACATAAAATCAGCGTATGATTCGGAAAATCCGGATTCTGGAGAAACGGCGGCGGGCGCCAATCAGCAGGCGAACGAAATCCTTCAGTTGGGAAAAAGCCGCGAGGGCTTGGAAGCGGGGCAGTCGGACGAGGTCGTTGGCGGCGGCGTAAACGGTCGAGCAGACGACGGGGTTCGGCAAAAACTGCTCAAAGAAGGCGGAGGAAATCGCAACAGCGAACAGGCGGCGGACAGAGCCTTGGCATGGATCGCGGTTCACCAGTATCCAGACGGTTCGTGGCGCTTTTCGTTCGAGAAACATCCCAATTGTCGAGGCGCGTGTAAAAATCCTGGCACAGAAACGTCCGACACCGGGGCGACGGCTCTGGCTTTGCTGGCGTTTATGGGAAAGGGCAACACCCACGTCAGCGGCGAGTACCAACAAGCGGTCAAACAGGGATTTACGTATCTTGCCAGCAAGGGAGAGTTTAACGAACGGCGCGGCATGAACTTTCGGCGCGGATCTCAGCACGGAGGAATGTACTCGCACGCCCTTTCGACGTTGGCGTTATGCGAGATTTACGAACTGACGGAAGACAACACGTTCCTGGAGCCGATTCAGGAATGCGTCAATTATATTACGTACAATCAGGCGCCGACCAACGGCGGGTGGCGATACGAACCGGAAGAGCCGGGCGACACGACTATGACCGTCTGGATGTTGATGGCTCTGCGTTCCGCTCAAAAGGCGGGAGCGACGGTTCCGCGGTCAACCTGGGTCAACACCGGCAAGTTTCTGGATTCCGTTTCCTCTGACCATGGGGCGCTGTACGGCTACAAAGACAACGCGCCCCGGCGGTCAACCACGGCGGTGGGGCTTTTTGGCAGAATGTTTTCCGGATGGCGAAGAACGGAAGACGCTCTCGACAAAGGAACGTCGTACCTCAACGACTGGGGACCGTCCGACAAAGACGTTTATTACAACTATTACGCGACTCTGGTCTTGCGACATTACGAAGGCCCGCGCTGGCGCACCTGGAACCCGAAAATGAGAGACTATCTCATCTCCACTCAGGCGCAGACCGGGCACGAGTCCGGGAGCTGGTTCTTCCCCGGCGAACATAACGAAGCCGGCGGGCGTCTGTATGTAACGGCTCTATGCGCCATGACCCTTCAGGTCTATTATCGATACATGCCTCTGTACCGTCCGGAAACGTTCTATCAGGACGCGGGGGACTGAGTTGCGAGTTGCGAGTTGCGAGTTGCGAGAATCGCCGCTTGCGTACTACTGCCTACTGCCTACTGCCTCCGTTACTCTTTCAATTCTTCCCCTTCTGAGCGCGCAATATAGACGGCGCAGCAGGTGTCGCCGTAGATGTTGACGGTGGTTCTGGTCATGTCGAGAATGCGGTCAATGGCGAGGATGACGCCCAAGCCTTCCAACGGCAGCCCAACGGCGCGTAAGGCAATAGCAGTCATGACAAAACTTGCCATCGGGATTCCCGCTGTGCCGGCGGCTGCAAGCATGACAAGCGTGACCATAATTATCTGGTCTGAAAGTGAAAGCGGAAGTCCGTACGCCTGAGACAGGAATATAACAATAACGCATTCATACAGAGCCGTGCCGTTCATGTTGAGCGTTGCACCCAAAGGAATAACAAATCCCGACGTCTGACGAGAAACGCCGCTGTTCTTTTCCAGACATTCCATCGAAAGAGGAATGGTCGCGTTGGACGTGGCTGTCGAAAACGCCGTCAGCAGGCTTGGAAGCATGTTCACCATGTGACGAATCGGATTGACTTTGGCGAAGACAATCAAAACAATCGACAGCGTTATAAAGAAGTGGAATCCCATCCCTAAAAAGCTGGTCAGCATAAACATGCCCAGAGAACTGGCGGCTTGCACCAGTTTGTCGGAATCGCCGGCGTATTTGGCGCACTGAACGGCTATAAGCCCAAAGACGCCAATGGGCGCCAGTCGAACGACCAGCAGCGTCATCTGCATCATCAGTTCAAAGCACGAGCGGAAAAAATTCTTGAGCGTTTGCGCGTTCGACGACGGTATTGAGTGAATGAGCGTCCCCGCCAGAAAAGCGAAAAAGATTACAGGAAGCATGTTTCCCTTGGACATATCCTCAACGACGTTGTTGGGAATCATGTTCATCAACAGTTCGACAAAAGACTTTTGCTGCGCCTGAATCGCCTGAATATCTTCGAGGTTTGTCGGCATTTCCAGCCCAACGCCCGGACGAAGAATTGTAACAAAAACCATGCCGGTCAGAATCGCCAGCAGCGTCGTGCAGGCGTAAAAGCCGATGGTTTTGAATCCCATTCGTTTAAGCGCTTCTCCGTCTGGAAGGTTGCCGATTGCGGAAATAATCGAACAAAATATCAACGGCAAAACCAGCATGTTAAGCAGCCGCAGGAACAGCGTCCCCATCCAGCCAACGTATCCGATATACGGATAAAACCAGATGCCGAAAACAATTCCGAGGACGATTGCAATCAAAATCTGCCAATGCAGAGCAAGTTTCATAATAGTTTAGGGGGTAGGGAATGGAAGGTTGTCAATCAGCAAACCGCCGACAATAAACATTAGTTCTATTGTATCCAAATTTCAATAAAAGTAAAGACGGAGAAAATCGATTAAACGGATAAAATTTTCTTTTCGATTATCGACGTTTTTTTGACGATTTCTGACGTTTAAGCCCTTGTAAGAACGCCCTGAAAGCCATATAATAAGTGGTAATTAGTAATGAGTAATTGACGCGAAGCGTTCCGCTAGAACCGCGCTAGCGGTTCAATATTAGGAGTAAGTAATTAGTTCGCAAGCGCTACTCATACCTACTACTTACTACTAACCACTAACCACTAATCACTTAAAATACGCTCAAATGCGAATTACAATATCAATATTCCTGGCGACGTTTTTTATTTACGGCTTTGCTTTGGCGCAAGAGGAGCAAACTCCTTTCCCGATTCTGCCGGAAGAATTGGAAGCGGCAGAGCCTTTAGACGATACTGCCGTAGCGGAGACGCCCAATCTGGCGGAAGACGTTCAACCGTTAACAAATGACGCCGAAGAAGCCGTTCCGGAAGAAACGCCGTCGGATCCGCCGGAACAGGAAACGGATCAACCGGAACAAACAATGCTGCCTGAAGGCATTTCCGAAGAAGAAGCCCGCTGGGCGAACTGGTCGGACTGGGATAACGTGGGCGCGAAAAACGACAATTCCAACGTCGCGCCTCAACAGCAGGAACTGATCGCTCCGCAAACGGAAGAAGACGCTCTTGTTGACCAGTCGCACGCCATGGACAAGTCGGCAGTTCCAGAAATTAACGAGAATCTCGACGCGACGCGTCAGATAAGCGCGGAACCGGAAATGACAGACCCGTTTGAACAGGCGCTTGATCAAAACAAAGAAGACATTCAAAAGCCAGACAATAACCAGGAAGAAAACGTTACAGAAAACAACGATTTCCAGACAACGGAAAACGCTCAAAGCGACAATCCGTCTTCGTCCAATAACTCGCAAAAGTCTGTTACAGATTTAATAGATAACGCAACCGCTGAACCCAAATCCGCTTTGCCGCAGGAAACTCGCTATATGGAGTCGTTTTCATTGCGTCAGGACAAGCCGGCGAAGATAAACAACCGCATTTCCAGCGTCATTGATAAGATCAAAGTCGTTCGACGCCAGTATTTTGACAAGCAGCTCAACACGCAAGACAATTCTCCCTTTGAAGCCATGATGTCCGTTTGCGCTTTTGGCTGTTACACGTCGATTCTCTATACCCCTCAAAACGAGAAATTCAATACGGCTGGGGCGCTGTGCTGGAACTACCCCATGTGCGAGACTTCCATTTTAGCAATCAACCAAAATTCCAAATCGGTAAACAGCGAGGAGTTTTCCAAAAATCGAACGGGAAAACCTCTCTTTATGACGCGCTATCCTCACGGACGTCTGACCTCCGTTCCGATGAACGAGTCAGGAACAGTTTTCCCATACATCGGCTACTGCCAGCAGGAGCGAAGCGGCGAGTTCCTGTCCATGCTGGCAATTGCCCGAGTTGCGGTTGATTACGAGTTTACGCCCCGCATGCCGATGGATATAGACGTTCTTATCGCCAGCGCGGATGATTCTCCAGACGCGTTACCGCCAGCCGTTCGATCTTCCGGACTGACGTTTACCGTTGCCGATCTGGCGTCAGACGCCATGCTCAACTGCCGCGGCGGAGACATGTCCGCACTGTTGACCTGCTTGTCCTATTACGCTCCGCGGGAGAGTTGGAAAAACGCCTGGGGAGAAGAATGGTCGGTATTGAAGATTCTGGATCATGAACTCAAACGAACTGTCAACCTGTCCGACTCGGACTCAACAGATCGTCTTTACGGTTTAACGTATGCGCTTAGGCGCCGGTTGGCGTTTGACGACAAGCGTCTGGAAATTCAGTACGCCATCGTAGACGAATATCTGGAACGGATGAAAGACTTTGCTCTTTCGATTCAAAATGAAGACGGTTCTTTTAACGGCGCTTTCTTTACCAGAAAAGGCAAAAGCCGGAACCCGGACGACGATTTCGCCGCTACGGCGCATTTCGCCCGATGGCTGACAATTCTCTATCACAGCAGCGCATTGGACGACCCTCAACTGACGAAAATGATTGAGTTTCTCGTTTCTGAACTCGAACAGCGGCTGGAAAGCTGGAACCCGTCGGAGATGTCACAAAAAGACGTCCGCGCCGTTGCCTACGCTCTGCAGGCGATTGCGATTTATCAGCAGCGCTGGGCGGCGAAGAGCAATTAAGCTACTAGCCGCTAGCTACTAGCTTCTAGCTTGGTTATTTTAGTTTCTGGCTTTAAAAATTAACGCCGAGAACTAAAAATGAACAAGCTAATGGCTAGTAGCTAATAGCTAACAGCTATCTACTGTCTAACCCTACACGTCCAGGTTTTCGACTTCCAAGGCGTACTTCTCGATGAACTGGCGGCGCGGTTCGACGTTGTCGCCCATGAGGATTTCAAACAGTTCCGAGGCGCGTTTGGCGTCGTCCATGGTAACTTGCAGCAGGGTTCTTTGCGCCGGGTCGAGCGTCGTTTCTCGAAGCTGTTCGGCGTTCATTTCTCCCAGCCCTTTGAATCGGGTAATCTGCAAGCCGCGTTCTCCGACCTTGCGAATCATCGGAAGGAGCGAACGCAGGTCTTCCAGCCCTTGAGCGGATTCGTCTCGACGCAGATAGTACCGCGGGTTTTCCTGACCGGTGCGGTCAATCGGGAAGAGAGAATCGATGCCGAAGCCCAGTTCCTTCAGTTCAACCAGATGATTGTTAATCGTTCGGACTTCGGTCAGTTCGATAACGTGAAGCCGTTCGTCGTGATTCTGCTCCGCCTGCTTTTCCGCTTCCTTGGTTTGCTCCTCGGTATTGGAAAGGTCTTCGTTGGAAATGGCGACTTCCTTACCGGACTGCTTTTCTTTTTCTGCGATGAGAGCTTCCAGCTCCGCCTGGGTGGACAGCCAGTGTTCCTCTCGCCCTTGGAAAACGTGGAAAATCGGGAGTTTGCCGGTTTCCGGATTGACGCGCTGAGCGTACATTTTGAAGTTCATGCCGCGCTTTTCCAAGGCGTAAAGAGAATCTTCCAGCGCGCCCAAAATTCGGCAGAGTTTTTCCATCTGTTCGCCTTCAATCAGGCGTCCGTCGCCGGGGTCAAACGAAGCGTCTTTCAAACCGAAGTTGAGCAGCTGCGTTTTCATCTCTTCGCTGGTCTGAACGTAAGTTGTAACGTTTTTGCGTCGAACTCGGTACAGCGGCGGCTGAGCGACGTAGACCATGCCCTCTTTGAGAAGCGTCGGCATTTGCCGATAGAAAAACGTCAGCAGCAGCGTGCGAATGTGCGAACCGTCAACGTCGGCATCGGTCATGATAACGATTTTGCCGTAGCGACGTTTGGAGATGTCGACTTCTTCCCCAATTCCAACGCCGATAGCAACAATCATGGCGCGAACTTCTTCGTTGGCAAGAACGCGCTCTTCGCGGGTTTTATACGCGTTAAGGATTTTACCGCGCAGAGGCAAAATCGCCTGGTATTCTCGCATACGTCCGCCTTCGGCAGACCCGCCGGCAGAATCCCCTTCGACCAGGTAAAGTTCTGAACGGTTGACGTCTTTACCGGTGCAGTCTCGAAGTTTGCCCGGCATGCCCAAGCCAGCCAGAACGCCTTTGCGCTCTCGAACGAGCTTTCTGGCGCGCTGAGCGCTTTCTCGGGCTTCCGCCGCGACAATGCCTTTTTGCAGAATCGCCTTGGCGGTGGCGGGATGTTCTTCCAAATATTTTGACAACGCAGAGCCGACTGCGCTGTTGATAATGCCTTCGACAACGCTGTTGCCGAGCTTCGTTTTGGTTTGACCTTCAAACTGAGGGTGCGGAACCTTAACGGAAACGACCGCCGTCAACCCTTCTTTGAAGTCTTCCGGTTTCGGGACGATCTTTTTGAACAAGTCCGCCGTCGTGCCGTATCGGTTGAGCGTTCGAGAAAGAGCGGAACGGAACCCGGAAAGGTGCGTGCCGCCTTCGGTCGTGGAAATGTTGTTGACAAACGAATAGACGTTTTCCGCATAGTCGCTTGTGTACTGCAGCGCGATGTCGTACCCGATAGTTCCGCCGTCGTCGTCCTGCGCTTCCCCGGTAAAGCGGATAATATCCGGATGAACGGGCTGAACGTTGGCGTTGAGGTGTTTGACGAACGCGGTTAAACCGTCTGCGTACTGATACGTCGCCCCTTCTCCGGATCGGGCGTCTTTGAAGACGATTTTAATTCCCTGATTCAAAAACGCCAGTTCCTGCAAACGCGACGAAAGGATGTCTGCGTTGAATTTTGTAACAGGGAAAATCTGTCCGTCCGGCTTGAACGTAGTCGTCGTTCCGACGCGGTCAGACTTGCCGGTCTTTCGGACTTCGCCGTCTGGAATGCCGCGGGTGTATTCCTGCTGGTACATGTACCCGCCTCGGCAAACCTTGACCGTGCACCATTCCGACAGGAAGTTGACAACCGTAACGCCGACGCCGTGCAAGCCGCCCGAGGTCTGATAGGCGCCCTTGCCAAACTTGCCGCCGAACTTCAAAACGGTCATGACGCCTTCGAGCGTAGAAACGCCCAGGTCCGGGTGAACTTCAACCGGGATTCCGCGCCCGTCGTCTTCGACTGTAACAGAGCCGTCGCCGTTGATTGTTACATGAATCTCGGTCGCGTAGCCTGCCATTGCTTCGTCGATGGAGTTGTCTACGACTTCGTAAACCAGATGATGCAAACCGCGGGTGGAGTTGTCTCCAATGTACATGCCAAAGCGTTCTCGGACGTGGTCGCGGTCAGACAGATGCTCCATCTGATCAGCGCCGTACTCTTCCGCGCCTTGAGCCTGTTTGGCGTAGGAGTGGAACGATTCCGTCTCGGCAGACGGCTGGTCAGCGGGTTGCGGAGTGGACGAATTGACAGCGTCAGTTTTGACTTCTTCAGGGGGGATGGATTCGGACATATTAACCTTTCGGAAAACCAAGGAAAAATCCTTCAAATTTACACTATATATTAATAGAATATTATACCATTTTGAGGGGAAAATTCAAGGGCAGACCCGCCCTTTTTTCCCGGATTTTCAACGGATTTTTCAAGGTTTTTTTGAGGTTTTCAGCCCCCAATCTTCAGATGGTAAAATCGATAAAATAGCCTGTCGATTCTCTCCCGTTGACAAATCGTTTCAAATGGGTATGATATAGATTATTAAGTTGCGAGTTGCGAGTAGCGAGTTGCGAGAATTATCAGTTTATTTAACCACTAACCAACATATATTGGTCATGAACTACGACCCGATTGCATTAAAGCAGTTAATTAAAGACAACGCGTTGAAGTTTGGCGACTTCGTTCTCGCCAGCGGCAAGAAAGCCAAGTACTATTGCGACAGCAAACAGGTAACTCTCGATTCCGAGGGTCTGCGGCTGGTCGGAGAGGGCATGCTGGAAATTGTCAACTCTCTGCCGTTCCCGATTCAGGCGGTTGGCGGCATGGCAATCGGAGCTGATCCGATTACTGCGTCCGTCTTGTGCGCCGCCGCCGGGCAGAAAAAACCGCTTAAAGGGTTTATGGTTAGAAAAGAAGCCAAAGACCACGGCACCCAGAAATTTCTCGAAGGCCCCGTCAAGCCGGGCGACGAAGTCGTGATTGTAGAAGACGTCGTTACGACGGGCGGTTCGTCCCTCAAAGCGATTGAACGCTGCAACGAGTTCGGGCTCAAAGTCAAGGCGGTTATCGCTATTCTCGACCGCATGGAAGGCGGACGCGAAAACTTTGAAGCCGCCGGATACCCGCTTTACAGCCTGTTTACGATTCTCGACTTCGGTCTGACGCCGCCCAAAGAGTAATTTGGAAATAGGGAATAGGGAATAGTAATTCGGCCTTCGGCGAATTTAAAAACTACTCCCTACTCCCTACTCCCCATTCCCTACTCAGCAGCAAAGACAGTTAAGACGCCTGTTGATCCGAGATAGTCCGCCAAAGCGTGCGTTGCGCCCACCTGATTGACTACGTTGTAAATCGTAACTTTTTCTTTTTGAGAAGCGGGAACGCCAGCAACGCCGTCTCGTCCCATGGCTTCCGTCTGTCTGTCCGGCGTAACGAACCGATACCATTTCAAACCGGTGTCTGCACAATTAACCGTTAAATAACATCGAGTCTGACATTCCAGAGCTTTCTCTCTGCCGCAAACAAACGCGTAAGTCGGAACCGCCGGCGCGATAAGCAGAGATTGAATCTTTCCCGACGTTCCCGGTTGAGTTCTGCCGTAGACTTTTCCTCCTGAGAGGAGCTGACAAGCTCCCAAAACCGTATTGGCGCCAAAGCTGTAGCCAATCAGACGAATCTCGGCGCTTTCCGGCGCGGATTCCAGGAATCTCGTCAGATAAAAGCTCTCCCACTGACTTCGCCGTTCGGCATTGGTCGCGTCTTGACGTATCGGCGCGCCAGTTCGAGCGGAATTCCAGAACCAGACAACGAGCTTATAATTCTTATCGGCAATAACCCTGTTGAGATACTGACGAATCAGATAACCGTCGCTGATTGCAGAACATCTGTCCGCCTGATTTCCATGAATGTAAATAAACGTCTTGCATCCTTCGGAATCCTTCCAGATCGCGTCCTTGTCCGCCGCTGTCCAACCAGTCGAGGTCTCAACAACGGCTTTAAAGCCTGCGTCCATCTGTTCCGGATCGAGACTGCCGCCGTGTCCACAAGAATCTACGACATAAAATTCTTCCGCCTGCGCTGCACAGAACGCAAAAAGAACTGTCATCAACGCGGCAGCGCAAAACAGACGCTTGGCAAAGGCAATATAATATTGCATGATTATTCCTTTCGATTGGTTTAAATTTGTTGTATGAATTATTGAACTACAGAGTATTATACTCATTTCGACAATCAAATCAACGCCGATTCATTATAAATTTAACGAATTTAGCGATTGTAACGGCGAATTTTATCAACTGATTTTGATTAATTTAGCCTCATGAGAATCATGGGGTAAAAAAATTTGTTTTTTTTCGAAAAATCGGACGTTTTTTTCCACCGTTTCAAATTTGTAAGCTATAGATTAGTTGTAACGCTTGAGCGGGTAAAAGCCCCCAGGCATAAATAAAAATACTTTTGGTTCTGGCGCAGTTCGTTTACCGACTGACGCTGTACGTGAATAAGGAGTGTACCCCAATGAAAAAAGCCTTTTTACTTTCGTTTGTCGTTTTGACAGTCGCCTTGTCGGTTGGCTGCTCTAACGGTCTGCCGCGCAATTGCCTGCTGAGAAAATGGTTCTGCGGCAAAGAATGCTATCAGGAGTCTTGCTATACTCCTGATACCTGTACAACGTGCCCAACGTGCCCAACATGTTCAACATGTCCGTCCTATTCGACAGGCGTAGTTGTTGGCGATCCTGTTATTTCAGACAGCGGCTGCAGCACATGCAATGCGCCGTCCCTTCCGGCTGCTGCGCCCACAATTACGACGCCCTCTCCGGCTCCGTATACCTACAACAACTAGATCCATCAGATTTCCAACATCAGGGTAGATGTTGTCGACGTCAGTTTTCAGACGACCACCGTCAGCAACGCGAATGTTGCATATGTCTGATATAATTCTGACGTCTTTTTTTTATTTCATGACGCCCGTTATTATCCTAACAGGGCTTTTAATAGCAGTCTGAATTTACTCCATCGAGAAATCGTCGGGCGGTTCGACCAGACGTTATAGTCAACGCGTCGAATCGCCTCGACGATTTTTTGTCCGCCCATAATAAAGAGCTTTATATCCGTTTGGAAACTGCGGGGAACGCGATTGACCAACGGACTCCCTTCTGTAAAAAACGAGTCCGCCCAGTCGCAAAGCCGTGACATCGTTTCGACAAAAGCCGGGTTGTAAACTTCGTTCTGGAAATCTTCCAAAGAGTACTCGCAAGAGAGCATATCGCTAAGAGGAACGTATCGTCTGGAATCGGATTGACCGCTTGACGTTGTCCGGCGCTTGTCTCTGGCGACGTCTTGCCAATGGTTTGCCAGCTGCAATCCCGTACATATTTTATCAGACAGAACCAGGCTTTCTTCGTCTGTCGTTTTAGCCAAATGAAGAACGATTCTTCCCACCGGATTGGCAGAGAGCTTACAGTATTCCAGCAACTCTTCTCTGGAATCGTAATCTTTTTTGGTTTGATCCAGACGAAAGGCGGAAATCAAGTCAGCAAAGAGGGATTTCGGAATGGAATACTCGTCTACAATCGGTTTCAGGGCAATAAAAATCGGGTGTTCCGCCCTGCCCTGATAACAGGCGTCGAGCTGAGAATTCCAGTCGTCCAGCGCCGCCAAAGCCGTTTGATTGTCAGGCGATTCGTCTCCTAAATCGTCCGCCCAACGGCAGAAAGAATAAACGGGATAGAACGCCTGTCTGATCTGTCGAGGAAGCAGAAAACTGGCGACAGTAAAATTCTCGTAATGCTGACGAGTGTATTGTCGGCAGAATTCCTGAGCGTCAGACAGGTTCATGATAATTATTAAAGACAAAAGGGAGTAGGGAGTAGTTTTTAAATTCGCCGTAGGCGAATTACTATTCCCCATTCCCTATTCCCTATTTCCTTCTATTCCCCATTCCCTCACATTTTCGTGTTGTTTCGAACTTTATTTTACTCGTTCTGATTCTTTTTATCAGCGCTCTCTTTTTCCAACTTTTTGAGCCGATTGTCGGCGTCGCGAATCTGCTTTTTGAATTCCGGCAATTTGGAAATCAGAGCGAATTTGAGCAGCTGTTCCCGTTCCGGACAGGCGGGCGCGCCGAGCATTTTCGCTCCCGGTTCGATATTGTTCATAACGCCGCACTTGGCGCCTAAAATCGCGCAATCGCCAATATGGACGTGATCTCTAACGCCGACCTGCCCTGCCATGACGACGTAATCTCCGGTTGTAACGCTGCCGGCAATTCCCACCTGAGCGCAAAGGAGATTGTGTTTTCCGATCTGGCAGTTGTGACCAACCATCACCTGATTGTCGATCTTCGTACCGTCGCCAATTCGCGTCGAGCCATATGCGCCGCGGTCAATGGTACTGTTGGCGCCAACGTCAACGTCGTCTCCCAAAATGACGTTGCCCAGCTGAGCCGCCAACGCATGTTTGCCGTCAACGAGTTTGTATCCAAAGCCGTTTGCTCCAATCGACGCCCCCGCGCTGAGAATGCAGCGTTTTCCGACAACGCAGTCTTCATGAACCACGACGCCGGGATAGAGGACAGAATTCTCGCCGATTTTCGCTCCCGCCATGACGCAGGAATGAGGATGAAGGACGACGTTGTCGCCGATTTCCGCCTCCGGACCGACGTAAACAAACGGATAAATTGTTACATTCACACCGATTTTTGCCGATGGATCTATACTCGCCTGCAGGCTGACAAACGGCTCAGGCGCAACTCGCTGAGGACGAAACAGTTTCACGATTTTCGTAAAGGCGTCGTGAACGTCGTCGACCATCAACGCCGGGATTCCAACGGACAAATCTGATTTCGGCATGACAACCGCAGACGCCTGCGTATTAAACAGCGTATCGAGTCTGCCTACGTTGTCGATGAGCGTAATGTCGCCCGGCCCGGCCTCCGAAAGGATAGCGGCGTTTTCGATTACCGTAGAACCGTCTCCTACGATGGTCGCGTTAACCAGTTTTGCCAGTTGGGAAAGTGTTTGTGCCATATTGAGTGAGGGAATAGGGAGTAGGGAATAGGGAGTAGAGGCAATAGGCAGTAGGCAGTAGGCAGTAGGAAAATTTTACTACTGCCTCTTGCCTACTCCCTACTGCCTAATTCTCCTCTTTTCTCGTATTCTGAATGGACAGTTCGTCAAGCTGTTTGTCGTCGACAACGCCGGGGGCGCCGGTCATGAGGTCTGTTGCTCGGGCGGTCTTCGGGAACGCAATGACGTCGCGAATGTTGTCGTACCCGCCAAAGAGCATGACAAGACGGTCAACGCCCAACGCAATGCCAGCGTGCGGCGGAGCGCCGAACTTCAACGCGTCGAGAAGGAACCCGAACCGTTCGTGAGCCGTTTGGTCATCGATGTTGAGCAGCTTGAAAATCTTCGCCTGAAGGTTGGTGTCGTGAATACGAACCGTGCCGCCGCCCGCTTCAAAGCCGTTGATTACCAGGTCGTACGCAACCGCGTGAACCTTTTCCGGGGCGGTGTCCAGCAAATCCAGTTCCGCCGGCTGAGGCATGGTGAACGGGTGATGCTTGGCGTCCCATTTGTTGTCCTCTTCGTTCCATTCGAACATCGGGAAGGAGACGATCCAGGAAAAGCTCATCGACTTCGGGTCGTAAAGCTTGAGTTCCTTCGCCAACCGTCGGCGCAAACCGTCCAACGCGGCGCAGGTGATGTCGAACGTGTCCGCGACAACCAGAATCATATCGCCGTCTTTCGCGCCGGTGATTTCCAGAATCTTTTTGTGTTCCTCGTCCGTGAACTTTTTCGCCGTCGGAGACGCGATGTCGCCGTTTTCCACCTTGAACCAGACAAGTCCTTTCGCCTTGAAATCTTCCTTGACGTAAGTCGTCAGCTCGTCAATCGCCTTGCGTGAATACTTGTCGGCGCACTGCGGAACGACGATCGCCCGAACCCGATTGCCCGCTTCCGCAGGACCGCGAAAGACCTGGAAATCAACGGTTTTGGCGAACTCGGTCAGGTCGATAATTTCCATGCCGAAACGAAGATCCGGCTTGTCAGAGCCATAGCGTTCCATGGCTTCGTCATAGTCCATTCGTGACAGCGGCAGCTGGAGGTCAAGACCAAGTATCTTCTTCGCCAGGTCAGCGATCATGCCGTCCATGAACGTGAGTACGTCTTCCATCTCGACAAACGACATTTCAATATCGAGTTGAGTGAATTCAGGTTGACGATCTGCCCGTAGGTCTTCGTCACGGAAGCAGCGCGCCAGCTGAACGTAACGGTCGTACCCGGCAATCATCAGCAGCTGCTTGTACAGCTGCGGGGACTGCGGCAGGGCGTAGTATTTGCCTGGATGAACGCGGCTGGGGACCAGGTAGTCTCTCGCGCCTTCGGGAGTGGATCGACCCAGCATCGGGGTTTCGACTTCGATAAATCCGTGAGCATCGGTATAATCGCGCAGCGTCTTAATCATGCGATGGCGAAGAATCAACGCTTCCTGCATAGCGGTTCGGCGCAAGTCCAAATATCGATATTGCAGACGAACGTCTTCGCTGGGCAATTCCGGAATGCTCGGATAAACCGGCGGCTGATTGCATTTGTTCAGAAGCGTCATTTGAGTAGGACGGACCTCGATTTCCCCTGTCGCCATGTCGGGATTCGCCTGACCAACCGGTCGAGCGCAGACCTTGCCCGTTACCTGAACGACGTACTCCATTTTCAGCCCTCGAGCCTGTTCGAGAAGCTCTTCGCCCGCCTCGGGAGCAAACGCCGTTTGAGTAATTCCGTATCTGTCTCGCAGGTTAACAAAAACCAATCCGCCCTGATTGCGAATTCGGTCGACCCAACCGCAAATCGTTACTTCCTGTCCAATATGTTCCGCCCTCAGGGCGCCGCACGTGTGTGTTCTGTACATGATAGCTTATATAATCCTGTAATTCTTAACCCAAAGCCGACGCATAGATGACGCCGCTTCTTCCTTTATATTATATGATACTATAAACGCCGATTATAGCAAGGGGGAAGGGGGAGAAGATAATTAGAAGCGAGGAACAAGGAGCGATATGTTGGCAGAAGCGATCAACATTGTTTACAGATTGACCATCCCGCCGCTGAAGCGTGTGCGACAAAAGTCAGAAAAAACAATTACTCCCGCTGCAAACAAATATGTTTTCACTCAATAAAAATGGCGTCTCGCCTCTCCCTTGAACTAAACAATAATTCCGGTATAATCAAATAAAAAATAGCGAGCGAGGAATTGGAGTCCTCCTCGTCTCTGATTTCAAAGTCAGAATCAAGAGCATATAATTAATACTGTCAGATAATTCCATGGCAAAGAAGAAAACCAATCCGTCAGAATCGGTCGAACCAACCCCCAAAACCCGCAAGCGCGCCGTCAAGCTCAACGAAAAGGATACGCGAACGCTCGAGGCGCTTAATCGTTTGGCTCAGAGCGTTATTAACGCCGCTAACGGCGCTGGCGAGCCGGAAATGTATATCCCGTCCAGAAGTTTGTCAAACGTTTGGTTTGACGAGAAAAAGCGAATCATCCAGATGGGCGACCGCACGACAACGCGGCAGCTGTTCAATCTGTCGCAAGCCAAGGCGTTTATGCAAACCATGCTCGTCGCGTCGGGAACGTCTGAACTGATTCGTCAAGGCAAAACGACTTCTATTCGAGGTCTGTACTATTTGATGAAGCATACCATCGAACACGCCAAGGAAGAGACGTTCAACGATCAGGGCGAGTCCGACCCGATTATCGAAGACTGCGAGGTCTTGCTGGAATGTTTGCGCGAAGAGATGCACCTGTACGCTCAAACCCGCGGCGCCATGGTCGGCATGATTCAGATTGTCGATAAAGGCGACACGATCGACTGCGCTCGAATGGGGTCAGGCGGATACGCAGTGCCGTCGATTGTCGAGCCGGACGTGATTCAGTTCAAAAACTGCAAGGCTGACTTTATTCTCCATGTTGAAAAAGACACCGTCTGGCAGCGATTCAACGAAGACAAGTTCTGGAAGAAGCACAACTGCATTTTGACTCACGGTTCCGGTCAGCCGCCGCGAGGCATGAGACGGCTGCTCTACCGCATGAACAAGGAACTCAAACTGCCGGTTATTTGTCTGTTAGATAACGACCCGTGGGGATACTATATTTATTCTGTTATCAAACAGGGATCAATCAATCTGGCTTTTGAGTCCAAACGAATGGCAATTCCCAGCGCCAAGTTTTTGGGCTTGCGCTCCAAAGACTTTGAAGCGTGCGGACTGTCGAAAAGCGCCAGAATCAACCTCAACGATTCGGACCGCAAACGCGCCAAACAGATTGCTGAATATCCATGGTTCAAAAACAACAAACCGTGGCAGCAGGAAATAAAACTGATGCTCGAAAACGGATTCAAGCTGGAAGTCGAATCGCTCATCAGCAAAGACATCAGCTACGTTACGGAGATTTACACGCCGCAGCGACTGGCGGCTAAAGACTGGCTGGACTGACGGCGAGGCGCCGCTCCCAATCCGCGCTACCGCGCGAAACGTGTTATAATCACTCCCGTTGGTCGCTTGCGTCTCTCTCGCCACTCGCCACTCGCAACTCGCAACTATTCATTTGACATGAAATTCACATCATTATCGCCGGAAAACCGTAAACAAGCTGAAAGAGTTCTTGGCTATCTTAACTTTTCGACAGGAAGTTTTGATCCGAAGTTTTTCCGTGATTTGGACGATTTATTTTACGATTTGGACATTCTCAATCGGGCGCAGCAGGATCGTGAAGCCACGTTTATCAAGCAGGATTCTTCTTTATCCGGGGAGAGCAAACAGGCGGTCGCCGATTTGTCAGAGTCATCACAAACCGTTCCGACCTATCAGCTTCTTTACAATGTTCTCAAAGACGGTCTGAACTATCTTCAACAGGAAACGACAACGTTCAAAAACAACGCTCAGGCTCTCGGCGCTCTCTGCTTTACCTTCGACCACGTCTTACCGGCATACAAGGAATTTCATAAAGATTTACTGTACCATCAAACGGAAGACTCTCTGTTTACATCGTTTTTTATAGCGCGAACGCTGCAGTACGTTCTTCAGACGGAAGCGCCGTGGGACGACTTCAAACAGGCGGACATTATTCATCGTCTTAACGACTACGTCGGCTACCGTCCTACGGCGGTTTTACACAACCGCCAAAAGATGCAGCCGTACTCTCACGAATTCTTTCAGCCCATTCCTTTATATATAGAAGGCGTTGGCATCTGGAAAGGACCGTATTACGACGTCTGCAAAATAGCGTTGGAGATTCTGCACAAAACAGACGACTCCATTTTAACCAGAGCGTACTTCGATCCAGACAAGATGCGTGAATTGGCTATCGACGTCCGCACGATGGATTTCGATCATCCTGTCAACCGCAGACTCAACTATCCATTTGGTTCCTGGGACGCTTCCAGCGTAGACAACAAAGGCTTTTTCCGTCGATATATCATTCATCAAACAACGCTGGACGCCATCTGCAGCCGAACGCTTGGTTCGAATCTGCCTTATGAAGAACTCGTTTATGAAGCAGGCGCCGTTCTGGCGGGAACCATGCTCATGGGCGCGTCCATTAACGGCTCCAGTCCGGATTCGCATGATAGTTCCGTTACTCTTTCCAAACTGCTGTTGATTGTCGCTCAGTATCGAGACGAATTCTACGAATCTCTGATGGAGAAATCCCCGGAGCCAATTCGCTCTCGACTCATTGACGACATCAAAACATACCGACAGCCCTTTGGAGCGGCGAGACAATATTTTAATCACATCTTGTCCAAACTGCGGGCAGAGCAGCTGCAAAACGTTCAGCTGGCGCGGCTGTACGCCTGGATGGGATATCCGGAAGCGGCTCAAGACAGAGCCGGTCTGGTTAAAAGCATTTCCGCCCGAATGAGATGTCAGATTGATTGTCTCATTACCAACGCTCATTCTCTTCTCGACGACGACTGCGTAGACGAAGTTGTTCCGTTGATTAAACAAGTCGAAACGATTCTGGACGACGGCATTCAGTGCGGAGCCTTTGCCGACCCATGGAATATTCTCGGTTTTGAAGGACAATTCCCGCTGTTTCATTCCGCAGAAGACACTACGCCAGACCAGCGAATTGACGAACTGATCAATCTCATGGGAGCGATTTTCAATCTCTATTCCAGAGCGATGCGTCAAGCCGCCGTGTTTAATAAAACGTCGTTAAATGAAAAGTTCTCTGCTAACATGCATCGATTGGCGAACTGGTGGGATCAATTCGCCTCAAGCGAGCTCAGTTCCATCGAAAGCATTTCCGGAGAAGAAAGCTGGGAATCCGCCAACCAGGTTGCAGACGCGTTATCCGTTTGGAAAAAAGCCGGCGCCGCAGCAGGCGACATCAAATTCTGGCGTCCTCAAGTAGAAAACTTCGATTCGACAAAAGCGTACGCGCTGCTAATCGAAGAACTCATGGATCAAAACGATTACGTTGCCGCGATGGCTCTGCTGATGAACTGGCTTAGCGCGTCAGACGAAATCCTCCTGGACGACGGAGACTATACAATTCATCCGCTAATTCTTCGATGGATGGAAGAGCAATGGTTTAACTCCACAAAAATTGATCGCATTGAAGGACGGCGCGGCAAAGAGACAAAAGACGGCTGGTCGGCAGCGAAAAAGTTTATCGATTTCCTCGAAGCCAACGCCGGCGCATACTGGGAAATTCCTCATCTGGAAGTTTCTCAAAACAAGTTCCCGTCTTTTGACGAATTTAAACAGGGGCTTAAAGACGACTCCGTCGACAGCGACAGCATCGACGATCTGTTTCTCAATTTTATGGGAATGCCCAAGCCCCCTGCCAAGGACGCCAATCCCGACGACTTCATTCCTCTTGATGAAAATGAGGAAGATGAAGACTTTGACGAAGACGACGAAGACGAGGACAATCTCTTTCGCAGCGCTTACGAAAACGTAATTTATCACGATACAACAGACGACGGAATCGACAGCGACATGATGGACGACAAGTCCGCCGATCCGCTTGGCGATTTCGAACTGACGGATGAAATGGAAAGAATCAGCGATCGTCTGTTGTTTTGGGTTACGGTCGCTCGACTGTGGAAAATGTCCGCCGTCTTTTCTCTTAACTATGCCGGCGAACATCCTGACAGAGACGAAACGCTGCAATCGTGGGCAAAAATCGGGCGAGAAAAACTCTATCAGCTACTTTATCTGGCAAACGAAGTGGAACGGTTCAAGATTTCTGCGCCGTCAGACTCTCGCCAGTCCATGATCGAATATGAACAGCGCCGTTCAATTAAAGACGCTCTTTTGGAACGGCTCATGTCAACCATTGTCGAAATGGAAGACGTTTGCCGAATTCTTGCCGCAACGCAAACAGAACCAATTCCCGCAAAAGACAACTCGTGGGAAACGCTCAATCAACGGATTCTTCAGGCAGTTCTCCATTCAGACGTCGATCTGATTCACAAACTATGGCAGCCGTTTTTGGAAGTTCTAAGCGAACAAACGCTGCTGTATCGTCCGATCTCTCGCGGAGGAAGCGTTCAAAAAATTGCGAAGTCAAAAGGCGTTCAGACAGTTATCCAACGTCTGCTCAATACGCTCCCCAAACTGGGTCTGATGTTATTGTCCGTAGATCTGATCAAGATCAGTCAAAAGATTGAACAGATTCATCCAATAGGCATGGGCGCCATTACCCGTTTTGACAAAATATTTGAAGTCGCCTGTTTTGGGATGGTTCGCAACATTATCGAAAACAGTTCTCATCGACGTCCAAACTGGTCTGTTAAATCTCTGACTGAAACATTGGAAAAACTTGCAGAAGCCCTCTTATTAACCTGGCTGCCTCACGCTAACGGAATTCGCGTTTCCTCAATTGAACCGGTTCTCGGTCAAGATCAGTGGGCTCGCTGTCAAGCGTTTATCAAAAAATATGGGAAAGACCTGTTCTCGCCTATTCACATGGGCTATGGAGAACTTCAGGCGATTCTTCATCAGACCGTTCCTGTATGGCTGAAAAACCTTATGGAATCCGAAGAGCCTGAGATGGGTGAAAAACTGCTGGAAGATTTAGATAACGATAAAATCTCTTTTGAGGAAGCGTGTCACTGGCTTGAGCTTATCTACGACACCATTATGGAGTATTTCGGTCAATACATTGATTACAACTCAACCACAACGCAGTCCGATAAAGGAGAAATGCTCTATACGTTACTGGATTTTCTGCGTATTCAAGCTGGTTACGACCGCATCGTCTGGAAGCTCATGCCTGTTTCAACCATTCATTCCGTCCTGGTTCACGAAGGAAAAATGGAAGCGGCAGATTTCTGGCTTCAAGCGATTGCGCATCGTCTTAACGAAGAAGCGGATTCTCAATGGGAACGTTACGTTCAACTTCAAAAACAATACGGCATGCTCATGTCTGCCATCGGCGACAGAATTGAAGAACGCTTTGTCAGACCGCTGGAAGTTGAACAGCTGTGTTCACTGATTGAACCCGCCATCAACGAAAAGCGGGAAAAGAAGCCTCTTGTTTCGTTTAAAGCGTTTAGCGACGGCGTTGATCAATTTGCTCAAACGCCAAAAGGCAACGGATTCGAACTGCCTGCCTGGCTGGAATCCATCGAAAAAGAAGCTCAGAGAATTCGAAACCGTTCGGAAGAAGAAGACGAAATGCTCGATTTGTCTGCATATATCAAACCTGTTATGCAAACAAAAGAAAGGCTTCTCAAGATAATATCAGAAATGAAAAAGCAGGTTCCCTGAGTTAACCAATAAATAACGACTCAACGCATCATTCGTTAAAATGCGCTAATTATCAGGGTCTGGGCTAAATCATCTCATACAAGAATGACTCTAACTCTCGAAAGAAAAAGCAAGGCGTTAATCGTCATTAGCGTCTTGTTTTTTTTCTCAATGAACATTTAACGCTTGCGGTTATTAATTCGTTCAAGTTCATGATTGACAAATGAACCAAAAGAATTCTTTTTAGCGCTTCGCAGTCTAAAAACATTTGACGATCATTAATTCATCAACATAAAAATGCGTTTGATTCAATTGCGTTATACTGTTTCATTCATAACTACAAATCCTCAAATAATGCGTATTTTCAGGGCTTTTCAGCAATTATCATCACTGTTCAATCAAACAACAAAAACATCTCAACAGATTTTAAAATTGTTATTAAAAAAGTTCAGATAAAAAATTAATCATCATGTTTGTTTAACAAATACATTGATGTCATTTCTCAAAATTATGGTCTGTCGATAGCATTATTAAAACTTTTTCAAAACTTTTTCAAGTATTTTTTATTTTTTTTATGATTTTTTATGAAAGACGTCTTGCATAATTCTGATTTATGGTATATTGTTTTATTAATAACACACGCGTTCAATTGAACAAACTTTTTTCAAATTCAAAACAAGATTCGTTCAAATTGATCAACGTTTTTTAGGTTCAAGGGAATACGCCTCACCAGTTAAATTCCGACAGACGCGGATCGTCTTCGGTCATCGAATTGAGTCGATGTCACGTTCGTTTACAAGAGGCTTCCCCAAACTATGGATGGAGGATTTACTGTGGCTACTGAAACCAAGAAGACTGCTGCAAAGAAGACCGTTGCCAAGAAGGCTGCCCCGGCTGCTAAGAAAACTGCTGCCAAGAAGACCGTTGCCAAGAAGGCTACGACCAAAGCCGCTCCGGCTGCAAAGAAGACCGTTGCCAAGAAAGCTGCTCCGGCTGCCAAGAAGGCTTGCGGTTGCAAGAAAGGCGCTTGCAAGAAAGCTGAAACCAAATAAGCTTTGTGTCTTAATCTGGCAGCGTTACAGACAATCCTCGTTAATGCTGTCAGATTTCAGAGAAAATCGCATTTTCAAAACAGGATTGCAATTAACCAATTGCAATCCTGTTTTTTTGTAAACCTCTATATGATTAGCTGTGGAATACTTTTATAATCAAAGGTTACAGTTTCTTCTGTCCGTCCACCTTCCATTTTCTTTGGAATTGAATATAATACATCTATTATTATCATCTAACAAATAATTTGATTATTCAAACGATACAAATATGGGTTTAAATCCTCAACAGCAAGAAGCTGTCGACACGTTATCCGGGCCGCTGCTGGTTTTAGCGGGAGCGGGATCAGGCAAGACGCGAGTTGTAACAATGCGAATCGCCAATCTGATAAAGCACGGCGTCGCGCCGCAGAGAATCCTGGCGGTTACGTTTACCAACAAGGCGGCAAAGGAAATGAAAGACCGCATTATGCAAACGCTCGGTTTAACCGGTTCGCATCAGCGCGGCGTCGCCGTTCCGGAGATTTCAACGTTCCATTCCCTTTGCGTTCGAATCCTGAAACGCAACATTCATCATTTGGGATATCCAAACGAGTTCGCCATTCGCGACCGCGGAGATCAGGAAAGCCTCGCCCGTCAGGTTCTCAAGGAGATACATTGTTCAGAAGCCGCTCTTAAACCGTCGGATTTGGTTAACCAGATTGGCGCGTGGAAAACGCAGGGCATTCGACCCCGCGACGCCGGACGCTATGCGGAAAACGACAAACAGCATCTTGCCGCCGTTGCGTATCGACATTATCAGGATGGGCTCAAAGCGGCAGGCGCCGTTGACTTCGACGACCTGCTGTTGCTCACCGACGATTTGTTTACTCAGTTCCCGGAAGTCGCGCAGGCGGAATCGGAACGCTTTGATCACATTCTCGTTGACGAGTATCAGGACACAAACCAGTCGCAGTACAAGATTGTCAAAACGCTGGCGCAACGACACCGCAATCTGTGCGTCGTTGGCGACGACGACCAGTCCATTTACGCCTGGCGAGGCGCCGAGGTTACGCATATTCTTCGATTCCAAAACGACTGGCCAGAAGCGAAAGTCATTCAGCTGGTAACCAACTACCGGTCAACCAACGAGATTATCGAATGGTCAAACCGACTCATTGCATTCAACCGCGTTCGACATCCCAAAGTTCTGGAAGCGACGCGGTCTGGGGAACGTCCGCGCATTCTCCAAATGGACGACGGGGAAACGGAAGCCCTTCGCGTTGTGCGAGAAATCAAACTGCAAATCGACAACGGCAGACGTCCGTCGGACTTCGCGATTCTCTTTCGCACCAACGAACAGCCTCGCGCGTTTGAAACCGAGTTCCGGCGTCAGCGCGTGCCCTACGTTTTAGTAGGCGGGCAATCGTTCTTCGACCGGAAAGAAGTGCGAGACATTCTGGCGTACCTGCGAACTGTCGTTACAAATAAAGACGAAATCTCTTTGCTGAGAATTATCAACACGCCTGCCCGCGGCATCGGTCAGACGACGGTAACGCAAATCATGGAACACGCCGTTACCAATCACATTCCCATCGGTGAGTTTCTGCCCCGCTGTTCGGAAGCGCTCAACTTCAAGCCGCAAACCGCCAAAGCCGTCGCGGGATTTCACGAACTCATTGCCGACCTGCGCCGCAAATCGCGCCAAATGCCGCTGGTCGAGTTTATTCAGTATTTGCTGGACAAGATTCAGTATCGGTCGGAAATCGCGCGTCTGTACGAAAAGCCGGCGGATCAGGACGAACGCTGGAACATGGTTCAGGACCTGGTCAACGCGGCGGGCGAGTTCGTCAAACGTCAGCAGGAATCCGGAGAAAAGCCGACGCTCTACAACTTCGTCCAGGAGCTGACGCTTTCAGACTGGTCGTCCTCGCCAGATGATAAAGAGGAAAAACTGGCGGGCAACAACGTTACGCTCATGACGCTTCACGCCGCCAAAGGATTGGAGTTCCCGGAAGTGTACATGGTCGGGATGGAAGAAGGGCTTTTGCCGCACAAAAAGTCGATTGAATCGTACGAAGAAAAAGACATCGACGAAGAGCGCCGCTTGTGTTACGTCGGATTTACCAGAGCGAAACAAAAGCTGACGCTCACGTTCGCTTTGACGAGAATGAAATGGGGCAAACAGCGCGAAACGATTCCCAGTCGGTTCCTGTACGAAGCGACGGGACAGTCCGAGAACCCCAACTATTACGCAGCGATCAGCGGCCGCCCGCCAAAGAAAAGCCGTTGATAAAACCTGCTTCGCTATTCAAAGTATTTTTCCCAGAGGCTTTCCGTCCAGAGGCAAATGGCGGACTGTTTGCCGTCGTCTGCAATAACCGGGTCAACGGCGACAGCGTCATAAAGCGATTTCCAGATGCGGAAAATTTCTGTCATTTGAGCGTGGTTTTCGACCTTCTCAACTGTCAAACCGAGGATGTTAGACTTTTTCAAGAACTCGTCGGCAATCGCGCTTGAAGAAAACAGAACGACGGCGGAAATCGGTTTGCCGTCTGGCATTTGCGTGTTGATAACAACGTATTTCTTTTCAACTCCCTTTTCTGACATGACGTAAGCAGGATACTGCCACGGGGCGGCGCGGTCTTCGCCTTCCTGTTTGGATACGGGCGGAAGCTGCTCCAGAATGTTGTCGATGGAATCAATCCACTCCGTTTTGACAGCGCCGTCTTCCGTAACTTGCGGATTCCACGCCAGATGAGTATACGGTTTGTTAAACAGCGTCAGGAAAAAGACGAGGTCTTTGTACGTGAACACCGTTCGCACTTCCGCGCCGAGAATGGCGGCTTTTTCGACGAACTTCTCCGCCGCGCGTTCTTCCTGAAACAGAGCAATAGCGAATTCCGGATTCTCTTCCGTATGCGCGTCCGTCGACAGGCAGACGAATCCGTTTTCAATCAAAACAACGTGAAGCGGCAATCGAAGTTGAAAGATTTTTTCCATAGCGTGAGCAGGGAATAGGGAATAGGGAATGGGGAATAGGGAATGGGGAATAGGGAGTAGGCGAGGCGCTAACGCTCTCTCGCAACTCGTCGCTACTCAATATCTAACTACTAATTATACCGAGTACATCTCAATCGTCAAGACGGCGCTGTTTTTTTCCTGCGCCCTCTTTTATTCTAATTGAAATTCTATTATAATAAGGAATATATTATTGAGGCGTTTGCGTTTTCTCGCAACTCGCAACTCGTAACTCGCAACTCAATTTCAAATTGCCATCATGAAACACACTGTTTTAATCATTTTATCGACGCTGGCGCTTTTGCTGTCAACGTCCAGCTTTGCAGACGAGTATAAACCCGGCGATGCGATTACGCCTGCCGACTATCCCAGCTTGAAAAATCCGGAGATGAAATTCGGACTGATCAATAAGCACGGAAAGCCTTTTGCCAAAGACCCGACTGTCGTCCGATTCAAGGGAAAGTACTGGATGTATTTTTCGCTTTTCTCACTTGACCCTCAAAAAACCGGTTACGATCTCTATATTGGCATAGCAAACAGCGACGACCTGACCAACTGGACTTATGTCGGGGCTGTTACACCGTTGTGCGAAGGCGACAAAAAGGGATTGGGCGCGCCCTGTGCGAAAGTCTGGGACGGAAAAGTTCATTTGTTTTACCAGTCCTACGGCAACGGACCCAAAGACGCTATTTATTACGCAGCGTCAGAAGACGGTCTGAATTTCAAGAGCGTTTATCCAACGGCGATTTTCTCGCCCAAAGGCGACTGGACAAACGGTCGGGCGATTGACGCTGACTTTATCGAGTTCAAGGGAAAATGTTTCCTCTACGCGGCGACTCGAGATCCGGAAGGAAAGATTCAAAAACAGGTTGTTGCCGTAGCGGAGAATCGGGACAACCTCGCCCCGGATCAGTGGAAGCAATGCGATCATTCCATTCTCGAACCGACTCTGCCGTGGGAAACGCGCTGTATAGAAGCGGCGTCCGTTTGCGAACGCGACGGCAAGCTGTTCATGTTCTACGCGGGCGGATACAATAACGACCCGCAGCACATCGGGCTGGCTCAGTCTGAAGACGGAATCCACTGGACGCGCGTCTGGAACGTTCCGTTTATTACCAACGGACCCAAAGGACAATGGAACTTCAGCGAATCCGGACATCCCGGAATCTTTATTGACCCGGAAACCGGCAAAACCTGGCTGTTCTTCCAAGGCAACGATGAACACGGGAAATCCTGGTTTCTGTCTCGCGTTGAACTGGAATGGGTTGACGGCTTGCCGAAAGTTAAATAAGGGTTTCTACATTGAATAGGGGCGCCGCCGCGTCCCTATTCTCCCTGCTTCTCCGCTTCTACAATGGCAATGCGACCGTCGATAATCTCTTTGATAACTACCGTAACGCCGGACGGCAAAGCAGGACCGGGCGTCATGGCTTCCATTTCGTCGATTCGTCCTTGAATGGTCAGTTGAATTTTGCCGGTATTGGTTTTATGTTCAGGAATGCGAATGTAGACCGTCGCGGTTTTTCCAACGGCGGATTCAATCTTCACGTTTCCGCTGGACTGCAGCTTGTTGATTAATCCCATAATAAACGCAACCGCAGCGCCGGCAACCCAGCCGCCAATGAGAGCGCATGCAAAACTGACAATCGGATGAAGCTTGGCGCTGTCCGCCCATAAACCGATTACGCCGAAAAAGGCGCTTGCAGCAACAATAACCCGAAAGCTCAAAAAGCGCGCCAGGGAAATCACGCTTCCGCTGCCAACGTCGGTATCGCCGCTGTCGAGATCTCCGCCGTCCATGTCTACGTCGGGAGCGTCGACGTCGTTGAAGTCGCCAAATCCCAGAATCATCATCAGGAACTGGATTACCATAATCAACCCGCCGACAACGGCGCAAATCAGAAACAGGGTATGAAGCATTGTCATGGCATTAAATTGGGGGTTAGAAGTAAACGTTTGGAAAGAGTCCCTCGCTATTCCTATTTATAATATACGATTTATTTAAGAAAAAGAAACCGGGAGACAGAAAAATACTGGAAAATTCTTGATTTTTATTTTTGGTTGGTTTATAATTAGTTGCGAGTTGCGAGTAGCGAGTTGCGAGAAAAGTTATTGAGGCTCTTGCGTCAATTGCTAATTGCTAATTGACAATTGCTAATTCCCTTTCCCCTCCCCCCTATCATGAAACATTTATTATTAATTATCGTCGCCGCGCTGATTAGCGCGTTTTGTCAAACCGAAATCGAGGCGGCTGATCCCGCGCCGTGGAAAATCGTTTCCAGAGAGAACGTTGCGTCGGTCTGGTCGGGAAATCCCGTTCAGTTTGCGTTCGTTCAAAAAGAAGGCCATCTGTTTATCGGATTCTATTCCGGCGAGGACAAGAGCATGGTTATCGGTCAGAAGCAGTTGCCGGACGGCTCTTGGAAGTTCAAAAAACTGGATACGAAAATCGGCTGGGATTCTCACAATTATATTACCATCGCCTTTGACCGGGACAATTGTCTTCACGTCTGCGGGAACATGCATTGCGTTCCAATGATTTATTATCGATCGGAAAAGCCGCTGGATATAGATTCTCTTGAACCGATAAATCGCATGACGGCGGCGGGAACGACGATGGAAGAGCTTCGTCAGGCGCAGGAAAACAGAGTTACGTATCCAACGTTTATGAGTTCTGTCGACGGAGCTTTGATTTTCACGTATCGCGACGGGGCGTCTGGAAACGGAAGCCAGCTGTGGAATGTTTATGACCCGGATTCTAAAATCTGGAAGCGGTTTTTGGACGTCCCCATGTTTGACGGCTTGGGGAAATGCAACGCTTATTTTAAAGGTCCGGTTAAGGGTCCCGACGGCTGGTATCATATTGCGTGGGTTTGGCGGGACACTCCGGACTGCGCCACGAATCACGATTTGTCATACATGCGAAGCCGGGACTTGATTCATTGGGAAACCAGCCAGGGCGCGCCGCTGACACTGCCTGTTACACAGCAGACGGGCGAGGTCGTCGCCCCGCTGAAAAACGGCGAGGGGCTTCTCAATTCGCTGGTTCAAATCGGGTTTGATACGCAAAATCGCGTTGTGATAACGTACACGCGATACGACGAAAACAAAAACAACCAAATCATGCAGGCGCGTCTGGAAAACGGCGTCTGGAAATACTATCAAACGACGGACTGGACGCATAGCTGGGTCTTCTCCGGCGGCGGGTGCATTCCAGGGGAGTTGTCTTTTTCTGCCGTTCGATCCGAAAACGGGAAGCTGTATCAGTCGTGGAATCGGAAATATGAGAAGTCCGGGGACTTTGAACTGGACGGCGAAACGCTCAAGCCCATCGGCGCCGCGCCGCCAAAGTCGAAAATCCCGGCGGAGTGTTACAAAGTCGAGAATACGCAGGAGAATCAAGGTCGGAAAGTCGCCACGGTAACAGACGCGTCCAATCCAAATCGATTGTACTTTTTCGTTTGGGAAACGCTGCCGATAAACCGGGATCGACCGCATAACGTCGTCCCGCAGCCCAGCCAGCTGAGAATGTTTGTATTGGAAAGAGAGTAGTTAGGCAGTAGGCAGTAGTAAGAATATACAAGCGACCAACGGGAGTGGTTGTTGGCAAACGCGCGGCAGCGCGGATTGGGAGCGGCGCCTCGCCGTCTCGCAACTCGCCACTCGCCACTCGCAACTAAGAGAGGGTAATACAATGATAAAAAAGTTATTTATTGTCGCGTTCGCGCTTTTGATGAATGTAACAGTCGCTGACGAGGTGCAAAAACCGTCCGCATCTTTGGAAGAGAACTTTCAGGCAGCGCCGATGATCCTGCCGGGCGACAAGATTTCTCTCAAGCCGCTGCCGTTGTGGCATACAAACGGACTCCTGACGGAAGAACTGATTGACGAGTTCTTTGAAAAGGGAACGGAAAACGGGTTCGGCGGGTTTACGTTTTTACCGCTCGGTCGGACGCAGCCCAAGTACCTGTCGGAAGAGTATTTCAAGCTCTTTGGGAAGGTTCTCGAATCCGCCAAAGCGCGGGGCGAGAAAATCGTTTTCTATGACGACGTCGATTTCCCGTCCGGTTCTGCCGGCGGGGCGATGCAAGCGCAGTTCCCGGACTACTGCGTCAAACGTCTGGATATGGAATCGTGGACTCAAACCGGACCGAAACTCAACGCTGAGTTCGTCTTCTCGCGCAAGCTGAATCAGAACTGGTATAACGGCTACACGCAGGCGGCGGTAGCGATGAACCTCAAAACGTGGGAGCGAATCGACCTGACGCAAACCAAAGACGCGGCTGTTACAGATGAGAAAATCGTCTGGACGGTTCCGGAAGGCGAATGGAAGGTCATGATTTTCTATTGCCTGACCGATAACCGCAAGGTCGACAACATGGATCAGGAAGCGATGAGAAAGTTCCTCACGCTGACGTACGATCAATTCTACAAACGTTTTCCGGAGCATTTTGGAACGACGATTCCCATCTGCTTTTTCGACGATGTAACAATAACGCAGACTCAGGGCGGGCGTAACTGGACGCCGGGGTTCAACGCCAAGTACCGGCAGATATACGGTCGAAGCCCTGCGCTGGATTACCCTGCGGCGTTCATGTCGATTGGTCCGGAAACAGCGGTCGCCCGGGTTCGGCTCTGGACGGTCAGAAACGAACTCTTTTCCGACGGCTACCCGAAAGTCGTTCACGAATGGTGCGCCGAACACGGCATCATGTCCAGCGGTCATCCGCAAGGTCCGTACGTAATTCAGCCGTGCAACATGTGCGGAGACGAAATGCTCTTTCATCGATCCAGCGACGCCCCGCTGTTCGACTCGATTCATTACTACGGGCACGGCCGCGACGGATTCAAGGTTCCGACGTCGTCCGCCAACAATCTGGATAAACCGCTGGTTCTGGTTGAAATCTACGGGAACTATCGTGACGGCGTTCGGAACGGGAAACCGGAGTTTGACGACAAGATGCTTTATCGCAGCGCGATGGAAATTTTCTGCCGCGGCGGAAACGTTCTCCTGCCGCACGGCATTTGGTCTGACCCGGCGACGATGTACATTCCCCCGGATATTTCGTGGCGAAACCCGAACCTCAACGGAACGCTGCCGCAGTACGGCGACTGGGTCAGCCGAATCAGCCTCATCATGCGTTACAGCCGTCACGTTGCCGACGTCGGAATCGTCTATCCGATTGACAACCTCAAATCGTACTTCTATTTTCATGACAAATACGTTCAGGGCGAACACCCGTACGGGTACTACATTCCGCCGGAAACGGACTACATGGAAGTCGGAAAAGTTCTGACGTCCGGCATTTATCGGGACTATACGTATCTGCACCCGGATGTGATGTTGTCACGATGTTCGATTGGGAAAAACGGCGCAGGACAGACGGTCTATAAGCTCAATAACGTTCAAAACTTCGAGCAGTATCAGGTTCTCGTTCTGACGGGTTCAGAGATTATTTCCTGGAAAACGCTGGAACAGGTTTACGAATTCTGGAAGCAGGGCGGGAAAGTCTTGGCGACAACGCGTCTGCCCAATCGGGCGGCGGAGGGCGCGGAATTCGACGCCAAAGTCGTTCAGTGGATTGACGAAATGTTCGGCGTCGACCCGCGCGTTCAGGGCGAAGTCGAAGCGGCGTCCTGCGGTCAAAACGACATCGTTCTGGCAGAGCATTATCGCGAAATGCGACAGTTGAATCAGAAGGCTCAGTTCCCCATGACGTATCCAGGCATTGAACGCCAGACGCTGACGGAGATTCATCGTCCGCGCGCCGTTTTTTTGCCGCAGCCGACGCCTGCAGCTCTGCAAAAAGCGTTGGACGAGCTGATTGCCGTTCCCGACGTGAAAATCGTTTCCCATGACGGCTCAGCGCTGCCGGAAAACAAAATTACTCCGCGGTGGGACTACGATTACGACGGCATGATTCAGTACATTCATAAAGTCAAAGACGGACGCGATTTTTACCTCGTTGCCAATTCGTCCAATTCAGACGTCGCGCTGAATGTAACAATTCGCGGAACGTTCAAGACGCTGGAAATCTGGAATCCGCTTACTGGAGAAAGAACCCCAATTGATGAATCCCAACTGACGCGAACGCCCAACGCTGTTACAATCAACAACTTGTCGCTACTATCTGTTACCGCCTTGTTTATTATGGGACAAGACTAGACGGCGATATTGTATATTTGTTTTTTGATTATTAGAACCTGTGGAGATTATCCCATGAAATGCTTAAACTTTTTATTGATTGTTCTGCTTGCCTCGACAGTCTACGGCAAAACGCTTCAAGTTGGACCGGTTCAGGCGTATTCCCGAATTGAAGACGCCGTTGCGGCGGCAAACGCCGGCGATAAGATTATCGTTCATCCCTTACCAAACAACGCCGCATACAAAGAAGTCAAACTGATGATAAAAAAGCCGAATCTGACAATTCAGGCGGTCAATCCGAATCAGCCCGTCGTTCTTGACGGGTCTGGCGTCAACTATACCGGCGCCGGTTCCACGCCCAGAGCGATTGTTCAGTTTTGCGCTGAAGGTTCCGGCGGGACGCTCGACGGTTTTGTTCTTCGCAACGCTCGCAACGACAGCTATAACGCCGCCGGCGTGAGAATCTCTCAGGCGAACGACGTAACAATTTCCCGCTGCGATATTCACGACAACGACATGGGAATTATGAGTGACGGGCGCGCCGGTCAGCAGGGCGTTGAGCCGCTGGGCGCAAACCAGCTTATTACTCATTGCCGAATTACGGACAACGGTTCAGACAAACACCCCGGATACAACCACAATCTGTATTTGGGCGGGGATAGCGTTACGATTCAGTATTCTGAAATCGCCCGGGCGACGACGGGACACAACGTCAAATGCCGGGTTCATCGGGTTACAATTTACAACTGCTCAATTCACGACGCTGCCAACCGGGAGATTGACCTTGTTGACGGCAAAGACTGTACCGACGTTCCCGGCAGCGCCGCTCTGATTTCCAACTGCTCGATTAAAAAAGACGCTTTGTGCCAAGGGAACCACGGTTGTATTCATTTTGGAAAAGACGGCGGCGTGGATCACGATGGAGCTGTCGTTCTGAAAAACAACGCGATTGAAACGCCGTTTTCAACTCCCGTTATAGAACTGTCAGACGGCAAAGGCGTCGCTTTGTATGACAACGTCTTTTCCGATGCCGGAACGGGAACTCGTACCATTCTGATAAAGACCCACGGAAATCAAGTTGTTAAACAGACCGGAAATAGGATACCACAACGGTGGAAAGTTGGGGATTGAGATTTGCTTTCAATCTATTTCCTATTCCCTACTCCCTATTCCCTGCAATATCATGTTACAATCTCGATTCTTTCCCATCCTGACGGTTTTATTATTGACGATTCCCGCTTACGGACAGGTGGAACTGTCCAACGGCGATTTCTCCAAAACGACAGCGGCGCAGCTGGCGTCGGACTGGGGCGTGAACGGCGATACGACGTCCGTTCAAACGGTGAATATCGACGGGAAAGACGTCCCGGTTTTGCGTCTGACGGTTAAACAGCCGCGGTCGAACGTAATGGTCTATCGACGTATGTATCTGCCGAAGAATCCGCCAAAGGCGCTTAAAGTTCAGCTGAAAGTTCGATACGAGAACGTTCAGTCCGGGGCGCAGAACTGGAACGACGGGCGGTTTATTATGAACTTCAAGTCGTCCGACGGCAAAACGCTTTCGCCGACGCCGCACGTTCCAACGTTCAAGGGAACGTCCAACGGCTGGAAAGACGTCGAGTACGTTGTTGCCGTTCCGGAAGGAGCGCAGTTTGTCGAATTGATGCCGTACTTCCTGCAAGCGCAGTCCGGGACAATGGAATTTGCCGCGATTCAGGTCAGCGCAACCGATCAGGCTCCGCCCGAGAAGAAAGAACGTCCCCGCGTTCAGGCGAAGCCGTCAGCCGTCCAGACGCCGCGAGATGTAACAGGATTGTCGGAACCGATTCGCGTAGAAGGGAATCGAATTGTCAATCGACAGGGAAAAGAGGTTTGGCTGCAGGGCGTCTGCATTGACTCTTTGGAATGGAGCGCTGGCGGCGAGCATATTGAGCAAAGCGTTGCGGTTGCTCTCAACGACTGGAAGGCAAACGTCGTTCGGCTTCCGGTCAAAGAAGAATTCTGGTTTGGTCAGAACAAATGGCAAAACGACGGCGGGGAAAAGTACCGTCAGCTGGTTGACCGAGTTGTCGCGATGTGCGCTGAAAAGAAGGCGTATCTGGTTCTTGACCTGCACCGGTTCGGTAAGCCGAAAGACGAACACCGAAAATTCTGGTCAGACGCTGCCGTTCGATACAAGAATCATCCCACCGTTATTTTTGAGCTGTTTAACGAGCCGCACGACATCAATTGGACAACGTGGCGCGCGTCCATGCAGACGCTTCTCGACGCCGTTCGTCAAACCGGGGCGAACAACCCTGTTATTGTCGGCGGTTTGGACTGGAGCTACGATTTGTCCGCCGTTGCCAGCGGCGAGTTTGTCCTGACCGATACAAAACCCGGTCGAGGGATTATTTATTCGTCACATATTTATCCGTGGAAGACGGGGTGGCAGAAAGCGTTTATCGACGCGGCGAAGAAATATCCGATTTTTATCGGCGAGGTCGGAAATCTGCGTTCGTGGGACGATTTCAGCTTCATTCCCAAAAGCGCGCAGAATGAAGTCGTTGGAGTAGACAGCCCATGGCCGGCGGATATGCTGGGCGTAATTCAGCATTACCGGCTCAACTGGACGGCGTTTAGTTTTCACCCGAAATGCGGACCCAACGTCATTAAAGATTGGGACTATACGCCCACGGAATTTTGGGGCGTATACGTCAAACAGGCGTTGGCGGGGAAACAGTTCAAGACTAAAAGATTGCGATGAAATAAGGCAATAGGCAGTAGGCAGTAGGCAGTAGGCAATAGTGATTCGCCTTCGGCGAATTTAAAACACATAATATTCCCAATAGTCTAAATTAATGACTTCCGTGGGGTTGATGGTTAAAGAAGACAGTATGCAGTAGTAAAGATTTCCCTACTGCCTACTGCCTCTTGCCTACTGCCTAACTCTTTTTTACTCATCTTTATTCGACAGGGTAACCTGAACGGACTTGGTCAGGTATTTCTTCGCGACGGCTTTGACCTGGTCAAGCGTTACGGCGTTGATTCGGGCGGCGGAACCCTTTTGGTATTCCGGCCCCAGTCCGAGGATCGTATCGACCGCCGCCTGAGTCGCCTGATCGCTGGCGGTCGTGTTGTCCTGGGCTTCCATGGCGATAATCATTTCCTTGGCTTTTTCGAATTCTTCTTCGGTAATCGTTCCCGCCTTCGCCTTTTCGATGTTCTTGCGAATTCGTTCAACGACTTCGTCAACGGCGTCCGGGCGAGTTTGGGCGATAATCGTGAAGTATCCGGGGCTGATTCCCGCCATGCGGATTCCGTGAACGCTGTAAACCAGCCCAGCGCCGCGCAGTTCCGGGAACAGCCAGCCGCCGGGGTATCCGCAGCCGGTAACAATTCCGTTGAGAACGTACATCGCGTTGTAATCTTCGACGTTGAGCATGGACGGGCACTCGTACCCGATAAGAATCATGGCAGTCGTCTTTTCCGTCTTGACGCGTTTGACAACCGACTGTTCAATCGTGTTGACGCTGTCAAAGGAAACGACAGGTCGAGCGGTTTGCTTGAGATTTCCAAAGAGCTTTTTCGCCTGAGCGACGGCGTCTTCGGTGGAGACGTCTCCGAAAATGGCGACGACCATGCCGTCCGGCTGAACGTACGTCTGATGGTACTTTCTGACGTCGTCGAGCGTCAAGCTGGAAACGGATTCAATAGTACCGCCGACGATGTGGCTAAACACGCTGGTTTTGGGCAGCGCGCCGAAGAACGCGTCTCGAGCCTCGGAACGCGGGTCGGCTTTCTTCTTTTGAAGGAGGCCGATTGTCTGAATTTTCAGTTTGGCGAATTCCTCTTCCGGGAGCGTCGGACGGAGGAAACATTCCGCCAGAATTTCCGACGCCTTGGGGAAGTCCTCTTTGAGAGTCAGGATGGATCCGGAAGTGGTGTTGCGAGCGGCTGTAAAGCCAATCGACCCGCCGATAAGGTCGAAGTACTCGGCAATTTGAGCGGCTGTCATGTCTTGGCAGCCCCTTTCAAACATGTTGGCTGACAGCAGACTCACCCCGGCGTTTTCCGGCGTTTCGACAACCGCGCCGCCTTTAACGTAGACCTGCATCGAAACCAGCGGCAGGTTGGGAATCCGCTTTGTCAAAATGGTTACGCCGTTTTCCAGCGTCAGCTGTTGAATTGGGAAATCGGTCGCTTCAGCGGCGCTTTGAGTCGCTTTTTGCGATTTGCCCAACGGGGTAATAACGACTTTATTGAATCGTTCCGGAACAAGGTATTTTCGGGCAACGCGCTGAACGTCCTGCGCTGTCACCTTTTTAATCTGTTCAACGTAGGTGTTGTCAAACAGCGGATCGCCGGTGGCAATGTAGGACTGCGCCAGATTGTCCGCCTGCGCCTGAATCGTCTGAAGACCAAAAATCTGCTCGGCAACTTTTTGCTTTTTAGCTTTCTCGAGCAGTTCTTCCGGAATGAGGACGTCGCGCATCTTGTAGATGTCGGCAACAACCTGGTCAACTACGGCAGGATAGTTTTCTTCCGTCAGAGACATCTGAACGGCGAACATGCCCGGCGCATAGTTGGGCGTTGAGCTGGACGCGCCAATCGACAGAGCCAGAGGGTTGTCCATGCAGTATTTTTTGACCAGAAGGGAACTTGCGCCTTCAGCCAAAACGTAGTCGAGAATATCCAGCGGGTACATGTCGGGGGAATCGATGCTGACCGTCGGCCAGAAGACGGCAACGTCAAAAGTCGCGCCGTCCATCTCTCTGACCGCAAAGCGAGGCGACGCCTGCAGCGGTTCCTGAGGAACGACAATGTCGTTCATCTTGCCGCGGGGCGTTCCCTCGTAATTCTTGCGAACGCGTTCGAGAATCTCGTCTGTTTTGACGTCGCCCACAACGACGAAAATCTGGTTGTTGGGAATGTATCGCTGTTTATAGAAAGAAATAATGTCGTCGTTGGAAGCTCGCTGCAAGACGTCCAAATATCCAATAACGGGCAGTCGGGCAGGATGCTTCAGATAGCGGGTTTCAGAAATCAGCTTCCACATAACCCGAGCGCGGCTGGCTTCGCCGTCTCGAAGTTCCTGCTGAACGACTTGCAGTTCCCGGTTGAATTCTTTGGGAACAAAGGCGATATGCTGCATTTCGTCCGCGATGATGTCAACCGCCTTGATGACGTCTTTGGACGGGCAGTCGATAAAGTACGCAGTAACGTTGATAGACGTAAAGGCATTGGTAACGCCGCCCATGCGGTCAACCATATCTTCCGTTTCCGCCTCGGTTCGAGTTGCTGTAGACCCGCCGGAAACGACGTGTTCCAGAACGTGGCTCAAGCCGGCGCCCAGATGTCCGGTTTCGTTCATGCTGCCGGTGTTTTTAACAAAGCAGCGAACCGTCGCGTTGGGAGCGGTATGGTTTTCCTGAATAAGAATCGTCAAACCGTTGGACAGTTTCGCCATCGTCAAACCTGGTTGAAGCGTTTCTCGGCTGAGAACTGTCAATGGTTCGGTTGTCGGCGTGGAAGAGGAAGATGAATTCATAGCAGAAGTCGCAGCGGGGGAAAGTGGTGAAGTTTGAGCAAACGCGTCGCTGGACGCAAACGCCATCAACGCTCCGAGCGCCAGCACGGCAAGCCGGGACGTCCGGACGTTGGAAAGGAATTGAACGGACATAAGTTTTTCTCTTAAAGGGGTTAAAATTGAAACAACATTATATTTTAAACTATATAATAATATTATACACGAAAACAATATTTAATGATACGTCAAAAGTCCCCTATTTGTTCTTTTTTATCTAAAATAGAGGGGAAAAGTTAGAAAAAGAGACAGTATTAAATAGCTTTTAGCCTCTAGCTTCTAGTTATTAGCTTTGTGATTTTAGCTTCCTGCTTTAATGAATAAACCTGAGAACCACAAAAAACAAGCTAACAGCTAGCGGCTAGCAGCTAATAGCTTATCTCCCCCCCTATTCCATTTTAAAATTGGTTTTGATATAATAAAGGATAATTTATAATTCGAGCGTTGTTTAGATTTTTTCATCGAACGCTTTCCCTTCCTTTAACCCTGTAAAAAAGATCATGACTGTCAAAAGAAAGATTTCCAGACGAGATTTCGTTAAAGCCAGCGTCGTCGTTACCGGCGCGGCGGTTTGCCCTTTGTTTGTTTCGTCCGAAGCATTTGGAGCGAACGACCGTCTGCGCGGCGCCGTGTTGGGCGTTGGAAGTCGAGGAAATCATCACGTTCAGGCGTTTTCCGGCATTAACGACGTGGAAATCGTCGGAACGGCTGACGCTGATTTGAATCGCGCCAACAGCGCTGCAAAATGGGTCAAAGATAAAAAGGGAAACGACTGTGCAGCCGTTCAGGACGCCCGCCAGCTCTTTGACGACAAGGACATCGATTTCGTTTCTATCGCGTCCTGCAACCATTGGCATTCGCTTCTGGGAATTTGGGCGGCGCAGGCGGGAAAACACGTCTACGTTGAAAAACCCTGTTCGCAAAACCTCTTTGAGGGCTGTCAGCTGGCGGCGGCGATGAGAAAGTACAACGTCTGCATTCAGCACGGAACGCAGCGACGCTGCGACTTTGGAACAAAAAAAGGCGCAGTCGCCTGGGCAAAGGGAATGTTCGGGAAACCGATTGCCGTCAAGGCGTTTGCCAATCGACCGCGCAACCCCATGCCGTTTCTTCCAGACGCGCCTGCCCCGCAAAACATCGATTGGGATTTGTGGGTCGGTCCGGCGGCGAAGGTTCCCTTTAGCGAACGATACGTCCCGTACAACTGGCACTGGTACTGGAATTTCGGAAACGGGGAAATCGGCAACAACGGCGTCCATTACTTTGACGTCTGCCGAATCGGTTTGACGCAGTTTTTCCCCGATCTCAAGTTCCCGCAAAACGTCGTTTTTTTCGGAACGCGAACTGTTATCGACAAAGAACATAATTATAAGGACGCCGCTGAGACCCCAACCGTCATGCTGGGGATTTGCGACTTTAACGGGATCCCGCTTGTTTTCCAGTCCTGCAATTTGAGAAATCGCAACAACGAAAAATGGAATCCGCGCGAAGTCGGCTGGTTTGTAACAGAAGACGGATACATTCAAGGCTCGACGTTCCATTCCAACAGCGGAAAGACGGAACAAATCAATATTGACTGCGACGCGCTCAATCCCGGCGACATCTTCCAGAACTTTATCAACTGCGTTCGCGACAATACGCCGGACAAGCTCAACGCGCCGATTACCGAAGGGCATTTCAGCGCCGGCATTTGTCACTTGGGCAACGTCTCCTATCGTTCCGGGTCAACCGCCGCGCTAAGAGGCTGCCGCGACGCCGTCGGGAACAATCCGATTATGCAGCAGACGATTGACGAAACGCTCGACAACGTCCAGTTCTGTCTGCCGGAACTTGACCTCAACAAAGACGTTTCCTGGACGCTGGGCAAAAAGATTTCCATCAACAACGACACGTTCCAGATTGACGGCATGCCGGACGCTAACGCTCTGCTAACTCGTCCGCAGCGCGCGCCGTACATCGTTCCAACAATTGAATAACTTAAGACAGTAGGCAATAGTGGAATGTGGTTAGTGGTAAGTGGTTAGTGAGATGAGCGCTTGCGTCCTAACCACTAACCACTAATAACTTACTACTATTCCCTACTCCCTACCCCTCACCTACTAACCCCTTCCCTACCATGACTCGTTACATCACAACTATCGTTTTTGCTTTGTTTATCTCGCTGACGTCGGCGCTGTTGGCCGACGAGATGATTCAAGTCGTTAACTTTACCGACGGGACGGAAATTGATTACCCGGTCGCGCTGCTGCGAGGGCGTCTTTCCGATGAAACCGCAACGGAAATCGTCTGTACGAATTTGTCGTCGCAGAAAGCGTCTCGACAGATTCACGGCGACGCCTGGAAAGGTCAGTTTAAAGTTCTTGCTGAACTCGTTCCCGGTGAAAACGAACTCGAACTGACAAGCGGAGACAATAAAACAACGCTGAAGCTGAACTACAAAAAGAACTCCAATCCGCTGGTCGTCCGCATGATTTACATGACGGATTCCACCGGCGACACGACGTTCCAAACGCCGTATGAAAACGACCCTCAGAACTTCAAGGGCAAGCTGGACACGGCTCTTAAATTGATGCAGTGTTTTACCGCTGAAACCATGAATGACGCCGGGCTTGGCAGAAAGACGTTCAATCTGGAACTGGACGAAAACGGCAACGTCATTGTTCACGTCTTCAAAGGGGAGAAGACGATGGAAGAATACGCCGCTCTTTCTGATAACGAATGGTATTCAACGGTCTATCGGGAAATTTCAAATGACTTCCCGTGGTACAATGGGAAGAACCTCGTCATTCCCGCTTACACGCGTTTTGATCCTGAAACCAAACGGGCGAAATGTCACACAGCCCTGGGCGGCGGAAGTCTGGCTCTGTTTGGATCGGGCTGCATGTACACGTGGCCGGACTCGCTCGACGGCGTTGTCAAGGCGTTTACAGATTCCACGCCCGTTGATAAAGAACGTTTCCATGACGACACCGCTTTCCGTTCCGTCTATTGGGCAGCGGCGTCAACGACAATCGGCGCGGCTCTGCACGAGTTGGGACACACCTTCGGTCTGCCTCACTCCAACCAGCCGCGCGACATCATGACCCGTGGAATCGACCAGTTCAACCGCTTTTTCGTTATGCGTGAAGCCCCCAGCCGATACAACCGAGATTGGCGGGAAAATTTGGATGACAGAGCCGCCAACTGGTCGCTCATTTCCGCCGCGGCGCTGAACGTCAGCCCGTTCTTCCAGGACGAAGCGCCGGCTGAGAATCAAGGAAGAGTTAGTCTGCAGATTGTCGACGACGGGAAAGCTGTTGAGGTCGAGGCGGAAAACGGCATCGCCTATTTCGGCGTTATGTCTGACGGACATCGCCAGTATTTCGTTGCCCCTCAACCAGGTCAGGAGCTGCCTAAGCAGATGCGATTCTCCGTTCAGGAACTCAAAGACAACGTCAAAAATATCAAAGGCAGTTTGGAAATTCACGCCATTGACCGCTACGGAAAGACGAGAAGCGTTCATGTTAGGCCGTAGGGAATAGACAGTAGGCAGTAGTAGTTCGCCTTCGGCGAATTTCGCTCCTCACTCCTCACTCCTAATTCCTGACTCAAAACGTTCTATGTATTTCAATTAATCCCCTTTTTACCATGACTCGTTACATTACAACTTTTGTTTTTGCTTTATTTATTTCGTTGACGTCGGCGCTGTTTGCCGACGAGGAAATTCAAGTCGTCAATTTTACCGACGGGACGGAAATCGACTACCCGGTCGCGTTGCTGCGCGGGCGTCTTTATGACGAATCCGCAACGGAAATCGTCTGTACGAATTTGTCGTCGCAAAAAGCCTCTCGACAGATTCACGGCGACGCCTGGAAAGGTCAGTTCAAAGTCCTTGCTGAACTCGTTCCGGGTGAAAATGAACTTGAACTGACAAGTGGGGATTATAAAACAACGCTGAAACTGAACTACAAAAAGAACTCTAATCCGCTGGTTATCCGCATGATTTACATGACGGATTCGACTGGCGACACGACTTTTCAAACGCCGTATAAAAATGACCCGCAAAATTTCAAGGGCAAGCTTGACACGGCTCTTAAATTGATGCAGTGCTTTACAGCAGAAACCATGAACGACGCCGGGCTTGGCAGAAAGACGTTCAATCTGGAACTGGACGAAAACGGCGACGTCGTCGTTCACGTTATAAAAGGGAAGAAGACGGCGAAGGAATACGGCTCGGTTTCCGATGAAGACTGGTACGACATGGTTTATGATGAAATTACGCCCCAGTTCCCGGAAGATTCCGGACGCAACCTCGTCATTCCGTCTTACACGCGTTTTGATCCCAAAACCAAAGAGGCGAAATGTCACACCGCGCTGGGCGGCGGCTGTCAGGCGCTGTTCGGCTCTGGCTGCATGTATACGTGGCCGGATTCGCTCGATAGCGTTGTCAAGGCGTTTACGGACTTCACCCCCGTTGACGGCAAACATTTCCATGACGATTCCGCTTACCGTTCCGTTTACTGGGCGTCGGCGTCAACGACAATCGGCGCGTCACTGCACGAGTTGGGACACACTTTCGATTTGCCCCATTCCACCGAACCGCGCGACATCATGACCCGAGGAATCGACCAGTTCAACCGCTTTTTCGTCATGCGGGAAGCCCCAAGTAAAGAAAACGACGATTGGCTGGAAAACATCGACAACGAAGCCGCCAACTGGTCGCCCATTTCCGCCGCGGCGCTTAACGTCAACCGGTTCTTCCAGGATGAACCGCCGAAAGACGACGAAGGGAACGTCGACATTGAGCTTATTGACGACAATCAGACCGTTAAACTCGAAGCGGAAAACGGCATCGCCTTTTTCGGCGTCGCGTCCGGTGAAGATCGTCAGCTGTACGTTGCGCCTCTACCCGGTCAGCCGCTGCCAAAACAGATGCGATTCTCCGTTGATGAACTCAAAGACGGCTGCGAGGAATTCAAAGGCGACTTGGAACTTCACGTCATGGACCGGTACGGGAAGACGGAGAGTATTCATATTAAAATAAGGGAATAGGGAATGGGGAGTAGGGAGTAGTGGAAAGTGGTTAGTGGTAAGTGGTTAGTGAGATGAACGCCTGCGTCCTTACCACTTACCACTCAAAACTTACCACTCAAAACATACCACTTAGAACTTACCATGCTCTTCGCTCTGGCTGACTGTAACAGTTTTTACGCGTCGTGCGAGACGGCGTTCAAGCCGTTTCTGCGCGGACGCCCTGTTATTGTCCTGTCGAACAACGACGGCTGCGTTGTCGCCAGAAGCCGGGAAGCGAAACAGCTTGGAATCGCCATGGGCGCGCCGTTTTTCCAGATTCGGGAATTTTGCCGCGCCAATCGCGTTGCCGTTTTTTCTTCAAACTACGCTCTTTACGGCGACATGAGCCAGCGGGTCATGCAAACCCTGGCGTCTATGGTTCCGGAAATTGAACAGTACTCCATCGACGAGGCGTTTTTGAATCTGACCGGAATGAGAAACGTTACAACGGCGTTTGCCGAGTCTATCGTTGACCGCGTCAAGCTCTGGACGGGAATTCCGATTTCCATTGGAATCGCCCCGACCCGAACGCTGGCAAAAGTCGCCAACCGTCAGGCGAAAATGGACGGCATCAAAACCTGTCTGCTGCTGGACGAATCCAAACGAATCGACGTTCTGAAACGCTTTCCGGTGGAAGAAGTCTGGGGCGTTGGACGTCAGCTGTCGGTCAAGCTGGAACGAATGGGAATCAGGTCTGCTTTCGACCTCGCTCAGCAAGACCCGGTTCAAATCCGTAAACGATTTACCGTCATTCAGGAGGCGATGGTTCGGGAACTCAACGGGGAATCCAGCCTGGGAAATCAGCAGTCCCCGCCGACGGCGAAAAGCATTCAGACGTCCCGCTCGTTCGGCAAGCCGCGATACGAGTTTGACGCCCTTTCTTCTGCAATTTCGACGTTCGTTTCCCGCGCGGCGGAAAAGCTGAGGGAGCAGGGACAAGTCGCTCGCGCTGTTGACGTCTATATTCGCACCAGCCCGTTTAGACCGGTCGCGCAATACACTGCGTCAACCGTCGTTCCGCTTGGACGTCCCACCAGCGACACGCTTCTGCTGACGCAAGCGGCTCTTGACGGGCTTGCCAAAATCTTTCAGCCTAACTTCGCCTATCAGAAAGCGGGAATTATTCTTATTGACCTGTCCTCCGCCGCAGTCAACAGCGCCCAGCTGACCTTTTTCGACGACCCGGTAGAACTGGAACGCCGCGCCGGACTGATGAAAACCCTCGACCGGCTCAACGAAAAGTTCGGCCGCAGTTCTGTCATGACGGGAACTCAGCTTTTAGACGACTCTTGGAAATCCGTCCAACAAAACACGTCCCCCCGATACACAACTGAATGGGACGATCTGCCGGTGGCAAAATAGGCAGTAGGCAATAGGCAGTAGGCAGTAGTTATATCGTACGCAACTGGAAACGGGGTTCTCAATAGTCAAAATTCCTCTTGTCAAATTGAGTGTTTTCTGCTAATATATAATAAATTAGCTATTGAGTAGCGAGAAACGATAGAACGCAACGTCTCACACAATTCTTCTCGCAACTCGTTACTCGCAACTCGCAACTATTCACCACACTGCCACAAGGAGAGAAACATGCGTTGTACATTAATGAATATAGCCGCCTTTTTGGCTATGACCCTGTTCATGACGTCCTGCTTTGCTGACGACGCCCCTGCCCTGACCGACGACGCGCCTGCTGTTGAAAACACAGAACAGACTGCGGATGCCGAGGCTCCAACACCCGTTGAAGATCCAATGCCCGCTGAAGAAACAGAAGCGGAAGAGAGCGTCGAAGAAGCTGTTGCAGAGGAAAGCGTCGAATCTGAAACGTATCCCGTCCCGGAAAACGGAACTCCGGCAGAATATCTGGCGTTTATCGGAAAACTCATGCTCATTGAACGTCCGCACGACCAGTCGCGGGAAGAAATGATCGCTCATTACACCGAACTGTGCAACGCTCAAGTCGCGGCGGCTGATAAAGTCATTGAACATAAAGACGCAACGCCAGAACAGATTCAGCGCGCTGTCGCCGTCAAAATCAAGAGTCTGCAGATTCTCATCAAGGCGGGAAACAAAGACGCAAAAGTTCAGCTGTACTCCATGCCCGGTCAGCTCGAAAAAGTCGGACAATCCCAAATTGCAGACGAAATTATCATGGGATTGATTACTTTGACGTTCCAGGACGCCAAAGCGACAAACAATTTTTCTGAAATCGAAAAGATTATCGAGCAAACAACTCAAACCATTAAAAAGACGCCTGCTGAAAACAAAGAAAAACTGCAGCGTCTGTACCTGATTAAACTTATTTGCGTCAAAGGACTCGGACAGCTCAAAGGCGTAGACAACACGGCTGATTTTGAAGCGGTCATTGCTGAAATCAAAGAAGCCGGTTTGGGCGAAATGGTTGAAGATATTTTCATGGGCAAGCTTGCCACCGCGCTGTCGGAATCCGTTGCTCAAAATGATAAAACCAAGTTTGATAAAACCGCCAAAGCGGTTGACAACATGATTGCTGACTACGGCGCTAAAGCCAATCTTAAAGTTGTGGCGATTGCTTTCCAGACCGCTTTTACCGAAGAAGTATTTGACACGGACGCCGCTGCCGCCCGTTATGAAAAATACGCCGCCGCATTTGAAAACATTCAAGACGCCAAGGTTCAGGAAATTGTTAAAACCATGCGCGGTTCTGCCAAACGTCTTACCCTCAAGGGAAAAGAACTGCCGCTGACTGGCAAAACCGTCGACGGGAAGGACTTCAACATGGCTGACCTGAAAGACAAAACCGTTTTGGTCTACTTCTGGTCGCCGGGCGTTCCTCCCTGTATGGACGAATTCAAATACTTGAAGCTAGCCTATCCTTCCTACAAAGACAAAGGTTTTGAAATTGTCTGCATCGCTTTGGATCAGGACAAAAAGCAGGTCGCCTCGTTCGTTAAAAAGCACAAGTTCCCGTGGATTAACCTCTGGGAAAAGGACGCTCTGGTTAACGATGTCTGCATTAGCGAATACTTCGGCATTGTAGCTCTGCCTTGCATGTTTATGGTTGGTCCCGATGGAAAAGTGTTTTCAATCGACGCACGAAACGACGTTCTGATTGCAACGTTGACAGATAAATTTGGCGAACTGACTGTAACCGAAGAAGATATCGAAAAAGTTGAGGAAGACGACGTTGACGTCGAAGAGGACGTCAATGCTGACGAAGACGTTGACGTTGAAGAAGACGCCAATGCTGACGAAGACGTTGACGTCGAAGAGGACGCCAATGCTGACGAAGACGTTGACGTTGAAGAAGATGCCGCTGTTGACGAAAACGTTGACGTTGAAGAAGACGTAAATGCTGACGAAGACGTTGACGTTGAAGAAGATGCCAATGCTGACGAAGACGTTAACGTTGAAGAAGATAAAACCAATGCTGAAGACGATAACTACGAAATTGGAGAAAATGTCGATATTCAGGACGACGACGTTGATTTTTGAGAAAAAGAAACTGTTAACCAATAGCTAATCAGGCGAATTCGCCATGTCAAGCAATCCGTTTAGTACGAAGTTTATCCGACCGGGAACGATAGCGTATCAATGCGCTCCCGGCAAGTCAGTAGCGTACTATGCGGATTGTTTTTTATCCAACGGTCGGCGCGGTCAGGTTGTCGGACCGCACGGAACGGGCAAGTCCACGTTTGTTATTGCCTTTCAAAAAGAATTAGCCGCCCGCGGTCTGGACGTTCATCTAATAACGCTTCATTCGTTTGACAAAAGCGAGTTAAACAGTCTGCTAACGCTTCAGCCCGATTCCATTTTGATTCTCGACGGCTTTGAACAGCTTCCGTTCTGGCGTCGCTTTAAGATTATCCATTCAACCCTCTGGCGTCATATCGGGCTGCTGACGACGTCGCACGTCTCGTTTGGTCTGCCGACTCTGCTGGAAACGAGCGTTGACCTCGACACCGCCCAAAATCTGGTTCGAACTCTGACCGGTTCTGAACCGCCCGAAAATCTGGAATCCCTTCTGACAAAGCACAACGGCAACCTTCGCGAAGTCTTCTTTGATTTATATGATGAACACGAAGGAATATCAGGAAATGATCATCGCAAAGCGTAATTCCGAATTCCTCATTCCGAATTCCGCATTCTACTGCCCCCTCCTTGACAAAATCGGCTCTTCTCGGATAATAATTTCATATTATTAATATAATATATTGTCAGTTTAAGACGGCAACTCAGAAAGCTGGAAGTCGATTCCGCTTTTTGAATTGTCTGTCAAACTTTGCCATTAACCACTTTACCACAAATTACCAACCATGTCAGAAACCTTAGCTTTGAATACGATTCGCACGTTGGCGATGGACGCCGTTCAGGCGGCTAACAGCGGACATCCCGGCACGCCGATGGCGTTGGCGCCGGTCGCGTATCTGCTTTATAACGAACGCATGAAGTACGATCCCGCCCATCCGCTTTGGCTGGGTCGCGACAAATTCGTTCTCTCGATTGGGCACGCCTCAACCTTGCAATACGCGCTGCTGCATCTGTGCGAAGTCGATCAGCTTGACGCCAACGGCGTTCCAACCGGCGAAAAAGCCGTTACGATTGACGATTTGAAGGCGTTTCGTCAATGGGGTTCCCGCTGCGCCGGACATCCGGAATATCGTCACACGTCTGGCGTGGAAATGACAACCGGGCCGCTCGGACAGGGCGTTGCAACCAGCGTCGGCATGGCGATTGCGTCCGACTGGATGGCGACGCGATTCGATAAAGCGCTTTTCTCTTCAAACGTTTACGCTCTGTGCGGCGACGGCGACATGATGGAAGGCATTTCCAGCGAAGCCGCCTCTCTGGCAGGTCAACTCAAGCTGTCTAACCTGTGCTGGATTTACGACGATAACGGCATTACAATTGAAGGGTCAACTAAACTCGCCTTTACGGAAGACGTCGCCAAACGCTTTGAAGCGTACGGTTGGAACGTTGTTAAAGTTGCGGACGTCAACGACCTCAACGCGCTTCGTCACGCATTTGACGAGTTCGAAGCGGAAACCGCCCGTCCGACGCTGATTATCGTTAAGAGCGTTATCGGATACGGCTCTCCCAACAAGGCGGGAACCGCCGCCGCTCACGGCGCGCCGCTGGGTGAAGAAGAAATCGTTTTGACCAAAAAAGCCCTCGGCTGGGATCCCGAGAAAAAATTCTACGTCCCGGAAGAAGTCCGGCAGATGTTCCGACAGGGCGTTGTCGAAAACGGCAAACGGGAATACGCTCAATGGGAAGAAGCGTACAAGAGTTTTTGTGACGCCAACCCGGAAAAGGCGGCTCAGCTGGACGCGATTCTTTCCGGCAAATTGCCCGCCGGCTGGGACAGCTCCATCGAAGAATTCCCCGCCGACGCGAAAGGCATGGCGTCTCGCGCCTCAAGCGGAAAGGTTCTCAACGCATGCGCTCAAGGGTTGCCATGGCTGCTGGGCGGTTCCGCCGACCTGGCTCCGTCCAACAACACGCTCCTCAAATTCGACGGCGCAGGCGAGTTCTCCGCCAACGACCGCGGCGGGCGCAACTTCCATTTCGGAATTCGCGAACACGCCATGGGCGCGATCTGCAACGGCTTGACCCTTTCCGGACTGCGCGGATACTGCGCGACGTTCTTCGTCTTTTGCGATTACCTTCGTCCCGCCATGCGTCTGGCGAGTTTGATGGGGCTGCCCAACATTTACGTCTTTACTCACGACTCCATCGGCGTTGGAGAAGACGGTCCGACTCATCAGCCGGTCGAACAGCTGGCGTCTCTGCGCTGCATGCCGAACATGGCTGTCGTGCGTCCTACGGACGCCAACGAAGTCGTTTGGGCGTACAAAACCGCTTTGAATCAGAATACAACCCCAACGTGCCTGGTTCTTACCCGGCAGAACCTCCCGACGCTTGATCGTTCAACGCTTGCGCCTGCCAGCATGACGGAAAAAGGCGCTTACGTCCTTTCAGACTGTGACGGGACGCCGGACGTTATTCTTATCGGGACGGGTTCTGAAGTCGGAATCTGTCTCGAAGCGCAAAAGACGCTTGCTCAGCAGGGCAAGAAAGCCCGCGTTGTGAGCATGCCGTGCTGGGAATGGTTCGACGCTCAGGACGATGCCTACAAAGCGTCCGTCTTGCCGCCGGAATGCGAGAACCGCGTTGCGGTCGAAGCTGCGCTGCCGTTCGGTTGGGAAAAGTACATCGGAACCAAAGGCGCCTTTATTGGGATGCAGTCTTTCGGAGCCAGCGCCCCGTTTGCCAGGCTGATGAAAGAATTCGGCATTACCGCAGACGCCGTCGTCGCCGCCGCCAACCGATAACGTCAATCGATAAACCGTTATAATAACAAAAGAGCGCTCGCTGCAAAACGGCGATGCGCTCTTTTATTTTGTATTTATCTGTTTCACTCTTTTTACGCTATCTAAATTGTCTTGTACAGTATTATTTGTGAACAGATAACCTCTGATTCTTCAAGCTTTTTTATTGCGTTTTATTTGATAATCTTTACCGCAGTGCCATAAGCCAAAACTTCAGCAGCCTGCTGAATAATGGCGCTGGTTGTGAAACGAACGCCAATAATCGCGTCCGCACCCATTCTGGCAGCATCCTCGCACATACGCTGAGTTGCGATTTGTCGGGATTCCTGCATCATCTCGGTGTATCCTTTCAGTTCCCCGCCCATAATATTTTTTAAGCCTGCCATAATATCGCGACCAATGTTTTTGGTCTGAACGGTTGCTCCCTGAGCAATTCCAAGTATCTGGAACGACTCGCCTGGAATGGTTTCTAAAGTTGATAAAAACATGTGATTATCCTTTCTGATAAAAATAGGGGTATGGGTTCAGACTGGCTGGATGTGAGTTTCGCTTCATAAGCAGCCAATATTTGACAACATTGTAAATTATTTTATCATATCGTCCGTTTTAAGTCAAGCCAATCTCTGTGAGAGAAATCCTGATAGAAAGATTTGACAATGGAGCGTGAACAAAACGTCCCCTGTTTTTTTATTTTTTCAAATGTTGTATAATAAGCGATTATAAAATGGAGCGTTGAATTATGAATTGTATTTTGATTTTTTTACTAGCGGCGCTGACGGCTCAACCGGCTGAAGAATGGAATGCGCTGACGAATCAGAACAGCGGCTGGCTTGGAGCAGACGGCGTTTATTCTGCGAAGAATCCGGCAGACGGCAGTCTGTACTTCTGGTTTAGCGATACGCTTTGCGGAACGACTCAAGACAACGGGCGGCGGTTCAAAAACATTTATATGGTCAACCATTCCTTTTGGTACAAGCCGGCGAACGGGAAGCTCGAGGCTTTTGTTCCCGAAAAAGGGCGCAATCTTTTTCCTGATCGTTACTGGATTCAAGACGGCATTCTTCTTAACGGGACGCTGCATCTGTTTGCAATGAGATGCGGCAAGAACTGGAAGCCGGAACGAATCGACTTGATTTCTCTGCCGATTCGTGATGACGGAAAACCGGATTTCGCTCATGCGGTTATTGAAAAAGACGTCCCGCTGCAGTCGCCCAACGAAAAAGGACAGGTTGTTTTCGGCGGGGCGGTTCTCGACAAGCCCGTAGACGGATACTATTATATTTACGGCTATCAGGACAACGCCCAGGATCATTCGCGCAAAGATATGATTGCCGCCCGGGTTCCTGTTGAGAAGTTGTGTGACGTTTCCGCCTGGAGATATTGGGACGGGCAGAACTGGGGCGAGGACTTGAAACGCTGCGCTCCGTTGGCGAAAGGAATTTCTTGCGAATTCTCCGTTTCGCCGATTCCTTCAGGACCAGAGAAAGGGCGATTTATTCAGGTTAATACAAGACGCGGCATCTCTCCGCTTGTAGAATATCGCATCGGCGATTCCCCGATAGGTCCGTTTAGCGAACCGACAATTATCTATCGCGCGCCGGAACGCAAAGACGGCGTGAGCGTTTACAACGGCAAAGGACATCCCGATTTATCGACTGACGAATACCTGATTATTTCGTACAACGTCAACCGTCTGGGACGTCTCCCGCATACCCCGCCGGAATATCGCCCGCGGTTTATTCGTTTGTACTACGAAGATTTAGGCAACAGACAATAGACATAAAAATACGCCATGCAGTCCAGCTGTTCCCTTTAGCTTTTCTGCATGGCGCAACGGAAGAATACGGTTAGTTACGAGTAACGAGTTGCGAGAGTAATTTGCGAGTTCCTTTGCATTTCTCGCAACTCAATTTAATTCTCTATTTAATTTTCTTTGCTTTTTCAACCAGTTTGACAAACTTGGCTTGCTGCTCGGTCAGATTTTCTGGAACGAGCTTAAGGACGTCGTCGAATTTGGCGTTGCAGGTGTAATTCCCGTTAGCCAGAATCTGGGCGAACAAGGCTACAGCGTAGGCGAACTTGAAGTCCGGGCTGACGTTTGCCTTTTCTTCTGCGGTTGGATCGACAACCGGGAAATCCTGATACTGTGACGCATCAGCGTCCGGTTCTTTCCAGCGGATCTTTACCAGGAACAGTTCGTTCGACAGCGGATCGAAAGGCGTCGTTGTTTGCTCTGCGCCCTGCTCCGCTTTCTGTTCTGTCTGATGGAACTTCTCGTATCGGGATTTATCGACGGACGGTTCCAGTTCGTTGACAACTCCAACAGGAACGATCTCGTACAGAGCCAGCACATTCTGCCCTGCTCCGATATTGCCGGATTCTTTTTTGTCGTTGTTGAAGTCCTGAGCTTCCATGACTCGGTTTTCGTAGCCGATAAGCCGATACGACTGGACTTTCGCCGGGTTGAAGTCAATTTGAATTTTGACGTCTTTGGCAATAGTCAGCATGGAACCGAAATTCTCGTCTTCCAGAATCCGTTTCGCTTCTTTTTTGCTGTTGATGTAATGATACGAACCCTGACCGTAATTGGCGAGCGTTTCCATCGTGTTGTCTTTATAGTTTCCCATGCCGAAGCCGAGAACGGTAAGGAAAACGCCGGACTGCGCCTGCTGTTTAATGAGGCTTTGGAGTTCCTTGTCGTCTGTTACGCCGACGTTGAAGTCGCCGTCTGAACAGAGGATAACCCGGTTGACGCCTTTGGAATCAAACCGCTTTTTGTTTTCATTGTATGCCAAAACCAGACCGTCAGACGCGTTCGTGCAGCCGTCAGCGTACAAGGAATTGATCACGGTTTTGATTTCCTTTCGATTCTTAACGGGAGTCGAACTCAAAACGACTTTGGCTGTATTGCTGTATGTTACGATGGAAATGGAATCCTCTTCCCGAAGGAAATCGACCTGATTGCAAAGCGTCTTTTTAATCAAATCCAGTTTGTTTTCGCCAGACATGGATCCGGAAACGTCGATCAGGTACGTCAGGTTGATTGCAGGAACGTTTTCTCTGGACTGCGTTTTTCCCTGAATGCCGATTTTCGCCAAAAGCAGATTTGGTTTAAGCGGGTGAGGTCCAATTTCAACAGTTGGTTTGAACGGACAAACGCTGTTCTCTTCCGGCTTGGGCAAAACCCAGTCGAAGAAGTTGATATACTCTTCTTCCCGAACCGATTCCGGCGGCGGCAGCTGATTGTGTTTTTTGATATACTGTTTCGCCAACGTATACGAAGCCGTGTCAACGTCCAGCCCAAAGGTTGAAAACGGGTTGTCTGCAACGGTCAAAAAGACGTTTTTCTTTTCTGCCGTGAATCCGTCCAACGCGTTGGGAATGAGCTGCGGCATGGGCGGCTCTAAGGACATCCTCATATCATACATCGGAGAGATAGAGCAGCAGAACATGGCGTTTGCCACTGATCCGCGTTTATAGCATCTCCTTGACGATTCCGCAATCTTGCCAGCTGGGATTGCAATTGAATTCATCTCGTACAAGCCGTCTTCAGGTTCCAGTTCCGGTTCTGCTTTTCGCATCCACTCCTGGAATTTTTGTTTGATGGCTGCCAGAAAGGAACTCTTTTTGCCGTTCTTTTGGCGCCACGGCCAGAGCTTGTTTCCGAAACTTGTCAGGAACGACAGAAATTCAGCCAATTTACCGGGTTCTTCCAGCGCCTGCTGAAGTTCTGGGGAGCTTTCGATAAGGTCAACGATTTCCAACAGGGCTTCCAGTTTGGCATTGGTTTCCGGATGAGTAAAAGCGTATTCGTCGATGTCCGCCATTTGATCTGCGGTCAGTTCGCCGATAGCGTAGAGAACGAGTCTCTCATCGTCAATGTTCAATTCAGAAACATTTTTTGTAATGTCAGAGCCCGTATTATTTGTGATGTTTCCAGCCATGATTATTCTCTCAATTATCTTGTTGGGGTTAAAGGGGGTAAAGAATTATTAAAACGCAAGACGCTTCAGGGAAGCGGATAACGGCGACTTTCGTCAGCCGACGGCTCCCATACTTTGAAAAGCCTCGCGAAATTCCTGAAGTTTACCCAAAAGAATCTTGCGAACGGTACTGGAAGAAATCCCGACTTCAGTTCCAATTTCCGAGGATGTTTTATTTTCGTAAAACTTAAGTCGGAATATCTCCCGAGTCCTCTTGTCGCAATTATTCAGCGCAGACAAGACGTTTTGAATCAAGTCCTGCTGCTCTGCCACAGTTGCAGGACTGGCGGATTTACGGTCAGGCATATCCGCCAACTGCGCTCCTTCAACATCCGGAGAAATTCGCTCCGGATGCTTGGCGCGGATTTTGTCGATTACCAGGTTTCGAGCAACGCGAAAAAGCCAGTTGCGCAAATGAGCGCCTTCCAAATTGCGATTTGATGCGCAGAAACGGACATAGACTTCCTGGGTAAGGTCTGCCGCTTCCGTTTCCGAATTGGTCAGTCGGAAACAATAACGACGAATTTCTTCGTAATGCGGGGCGTCAGCAGGGTTTGAATTATGATTCATTGGGCAAAACAAGGGAAAAAGGGAACAATCGTAATGGACAGTGGAGCAAGCTCCATACCGGTGTCGCCTCTCCAATACTAAAACGGAAAATTGAGCATTCTCCCGACCTCAATGTTCGTTCTGTCTTCTAATAACGTAAAAGGCGCCCTCCTTGTTACCAAATTTTTAGAAAATTTTAAAAATTTTTTTGAGAAGTACATGGAAAAGGCTCTGAAAATTAACAGCGTTATCTGACAATTATTCTGTTTTCAGCGCATGTTCCAGCAGACGAAGGTATTCTTTGCGGGGGATTTCAATCGTTCCGAATTGTCTTGTATGGTCGTTAATCACCTGTAAGTCAAAAAGAAGGAACCCGTTTTCATTAAGAGTTTTAACCAGATACCAGAGCGCGGCTTTCGACGCGTCGGTTACGGTATGGAACATGGACTCGCCGGCAAAAAATCGATTGAACGCCACCCCGTAGACGCCGCCGATGAGCTTGCGTTCTTCTCCGTTCTGTTCCCAGACCTCGAAACTGTGAGCGTAACCGAGTCGGTGCATTTCGCAATAGGCGCTAATCATTTTAGAGGTAATCCAGGTTCCCGGCTCGTCCTCCCGGTCAGCGGCGCAGCCGCGAATGACGTCTTCAAATGCGTTGTCGATGCTGTAAAGCCAGTTTTTGCTCCGAATCGTTCTCAACAGACGCCGGGAAAAATGCGCGCAGTCGAGCGGTAAAATGGCGCGTGGGTCGGGAGAAAACCACGTTATTGGAAAGTCCTCGTTCATCGGCCACGGAAAAATGCCGTGCGTATAGGCGTCAATAAGCCAGTCCGGCGACAGCTTTCCACCGACGGCAATCAAACCGTCTTCATCGGCAGTTTCGACAGAAGGAAATCGGGATTTCATGGGAAGGCAGGAGGGAATGGGAAGCAGGGTGTGGGGAGTAGCATTTCAATTCGCCGAAGGCGAAGTACAATTCCCTATTCCCCATTCCCTATTCCCTT